>NZ_JABLTF010000019.1:0-231116 GCF_024085615.1 Psychrobacter sp. PSP | reverse complement strand
GTGACTATAGTAAGCTTTGCTGGTCTTTGGTTTGATAGCTTCAATACCACCGCTTTGATATTGCTTAACCCATTTGATAACTATCTTATTATCTAGGTTAAATTCCTCAGCTGTAGCACGACCAGTATGTCCTTGCATATAGTATGCGATGACTTCAAGCTTAAAGTCTAGATCGTAGCGCATAAAAATACCCCATAAGTTGTGTCCAACTTATGGGGGGCAGTTCAAATTAGCGTGGCTTTTTTATGTTTGGTGCCTAGTGAAGACCTTCACCTATCACATCGATATTTAAAGAAAGATTTAGACAATGGGTGGCGGGTTTGGCTTACCGTTGTCACCGTCCCAGTTTTCACGAGCGTTATCATCTAGATCAGCAGCCGTTTTTGGCTCCCACTTGCCATTTTCTTTCCAAGTCGCATCACCCCAGTCTTCATCTTCTGCTTTTCTATCCAAATCTTTGTAGGCTTGGCTAGGGTCGATACCGCGACGTTTCATATCTGCCACTTGTTCTTCTAGTGTATGAAATTGATCAGCGTCATGCATGTTTTTCTCTAGACCATCAAGCTCTCTTAATAACTCGTCATTTTTAGCGTTACTCATTGTGTGCTCTCCTTAATCGATCAATAGTGTAGTACGTTTTATGTATTTTTAATTCTGACACAAATTCTCGTATCTGATGGCTATTATTATCACGAGTCTTGAGTCGATTCACAACCATTGCCGCGTATGCTTTGTATTACAAAACGTAGTCATGGTCACCGTGAGCATTTCTGCAGAGAATTTTTGATGATATTAAAGGGTAGCAGTCATGAGGATGGATCTTATTCAGACGTTTGAGAATCTTCATTTTCTAGTAGGCTTCTGGCATGAAAAGTAAGCTTCCAAAGCTCTTGTGACAAACGTGTACCGTAGGTTGTTAATTGTATCCAGTTGGCGCTTACTAGCTGACGTTGTAGGTTATTGAGATCATCTTGAGAGATTTGGCAGCGTGAGACAGCGTGAACGTTTGGCATATCGTTTTTGATATCTATCTCAGCTTTTGGCGCGATCAGACGATTAATGGCATTTTGTAGCCCGTAGCTCGAAAATGTAGACGGTATTTTCATTAAGGTGATTAATACTTCTTGCCAAGATAATATTACTTCTCTGGTAACATCCTTCAAGTTACCACCTTCATAAGCTTGAGCACTATATTGCACATCAAACGTTTGTGTCAATACAATTGGTTTGCTAACATTGTCAGCCGCAAAACCCTCATCAACAGAACGTTCTTTCTTGGTATTAGTATTAGTATTAGTATTCTTAGATAAGAGATCAGCAAGTCTTTCGGCGACCGTTTGTCGACTAAATTTAATCATCTCCTCAGTCGCTCTCACCCAGCCACCTCTCACTTTATGACTGGCTACTGCGCTGTAGTAGGCTTGTACGAGTAACGCTTCGATATCGTCCTCTGTATCATAGTAATAAATCTGATTTTCTTGCCTAGAGACGAGTTTAATCAGTTCTTGTAATTGGCGACTGACACCCGTTTCTTGGTAGTGATTTTTGATGAAAATCAGTAGGGGCTTGGCTTTAGCTTTGGCATTCAGGTAACTCAAATGCATTTGGCTCACGCCTGTCTTTTGTACGGCTCCGTAACTGTCTCCAATGATCATCAATGCATAATCACAAGAATCAATACATTGTCGACCATATAGCGAAGCTTTTGGCAACTTACTAGACACGTCATAAGTCAAAAACGCCCGTACTTGAAAAAATATCGCTACGCTGTCCAAGACCAATAATTGATCATTATCAGCACATATAACATGAATGTGATAGCGGCGATGTGGCACGATTACCTCTGAGCTTAGGTTGCGGCATAAAAGGGAATAGAACGAAATAGAGCAAAAATATCTTGTTTTGTATCAACTCGCACAGTCTTGCGAAAATACATTCGACGTATTTTAACCACATCCATGCTGCAATAAAGGTTTTTGCATAAATATCTTTGCTAACCATTACTCAGAATAGTATTGCAGTATAGTCTCTTGACCAAGTAAACGCTCAATCAAAGCGCTTAGTCTATCACTATATTTAGTCGCATGGAAAGTTAATGGCTGTCTAATATCAACATTTGTCATATCGATTGTATTCAGATTATGAATACTTGTCTTGTCCAAAAAAGCCGTGGAGAGTTTACTTTCGCTCAAAAGTTGCTTGACTCGTTCAGCGATGGCTTGCCCAGAGTCAACCACCTGTATGGCCAACTGCTGCTGCGCAATTTCGTCTAATAAAAACGATTTAAAAAATGGATAATGTGTACAGCCTAGCACGAGATGATCAATTCCTTCATTTGCAAATACTTGTATTTGTTGGCGCAAGCGCTGCGCGGTCTCATCTTGTAATGGCATGCCAGCCTCAACCCAAGGTACCAGCTGTGGATCAAAATATTTTGTCACCACCGTACCATTTGGATTGGCAAAATTGGTAATAACGTCATTAAGCAGCCGGCCATTGAGCGTCGCTTTCGTGGCCAATACCGCGACATGACCGCTGTTGCTTGCCAATATCGCAGGCTTTAACGCTGGTACTAGACCTACAATAGGCATATTCGGATAAGAGCGTCTCGCTGTATCTAGGGCATAAGCTGATGCGCTATTACAAGCGATCACAATCAGCTTACAGCCTTGCTTATGCAGCCATTCAACGGCTTTTAGCGTGAGCGACTCGATATCATCGCTCTCGCGGTTGCCATAAGGGACATTTAAGGTATCAGCGTAATATATATAGCGCTCATTAGGTAGTTGCTGGGCTAAATGCAAATAAACCGATAAGCCGCCAATCCCCGAATCGAATAGTCCTATCGGAGCACGTTGGGCATCATCAGTGCTGGTTGCATCGATAACCATTGCATTCATGCCAGCATTGTTAATAGAAGTGTTTGACAGCACATGACTATCCAAAATATTTGTGTGCTCTATATTTGCTTGACTTGTTGTCATCTGATTTGCAGCACTCGCCATCGTTACTTCACCGCCACTTTTAGATACATATCATCATCTCTATATTATCTCTGATTTCTACTCAATCAGAGATATCTGCGTTTCTTGTATTATGACATCTCCACTGATGAAATGGATTTTATTGTCATAATCTATAAATACTGCTGTTGATGTATTAACGTTTAACGGTCTGGCATAGTTATAGAGTAAGACTTCCCACCGCTTTGTAACGTCAACATCGTCTTACCATCATGCTCTGTTAGTTCACCAATCTCCGTCAAATGATAAAAGGTATTTCGTCCAATCAGCGCGTTCAGACCATTTCTTACTGGCATATAAGGGCGTACTTGCGACTCATCTATACGGTCTGCGGCATTATCAGGCTGATATGCTTGTAAGCTAATGGGATGCTCATCGTCCAAGCGCACCACGTCACCGGTGGTGGTCACAAACTCCAACCAGCTCACCTCATTTTCTTTTACGATACCGACATCATTGATCAGCAATGGCACATCTTCTACTTGAATACGAATTTTTTGCACAGGAGTTTTCAAAAAATATTCGGTTACACCGTCGTTCTCTTCTTTCCACAAGATGGTTGCAAAGAGATTGACGAGTGACTGTCTGGTCATTTTCCCACCCTCATGCCACCACTCGCCATTTGCTTTTATCACCAGATCCATATCGGCAATATTTTCTGGATGCCATTTATCAAGCGGCGGTATTGCCCTCCCTTCACGAGTGGCAGCGGTTGATTTGAGATATTGGCTGAGGGCATTCATATTATTTAGACTGGAGGTCTTATTGACTGGGGCTTCCAAATTATTTCCGTTATTCCCATCAGTATAATTGTTATCATTATTCATCGCACAATCCTTTATCTAGTATTCAAAGTTTGGCAAATCTATTATTACTATAAATTTTCGTTTCGGGTATGATGAAGCTTTATCATCTAAACACCCTTATTGTTTCAATATAACCTTAACACCGTTGCTCATAAATGCGTATCGTGTTTGTAGGACTTTTCTTTTATAATGAGTAACGATTTTTTATTGAAATGGTCAAGTGGATTTTGTATTGATGACACATTTTTATCGGGCAGCCATATGTCTGAGTGACGTTAGCGCCGCAAATCTATTATTCGGTTGTTACGCTAATGATGCCCTGAGATAAGCCACTAAAGTTTAGGAGTAGGTATGCAAGAGCAAGACAATCAAGCGCCAGTTGTAGACAGCACTACTGTAGACGCTGACGCACCAGTAGTAACAGAGACGGCAGCGCCAGTCGTAGAGCCGGAACCTGAGATCGAGCGTGAGTCCATGGAGTTCGATGTCATCATCGTTGGTGGTGGACCTGCAGGTCTCTCTGCGGCTATTCGTTTACGTCAGCTCGCTATTGAAGCCGGTAACGATGAATTTATGGTGTGTGTGGTCGAAAAAGGCTCTGAGTTTGGTGCCCATACGTTGTCTGGTGCAGTCATCGAGCCACGCGCTCTAAACGAGCTGATTCCAGACTGGAAAGAAAAAGGCGCACCGCTTAACGTACCAGCGACGGAAGATCGGTTTTATTATCTAAACTCTGCCACACGTTCAACTCAAGTACCGCACTCATTGATTCCAGGCCCAATGCATAATGACGGTAACTACATTGTCTCATTAGGCAATGTGGTTCGTTGGTTGGCTGTACAGGCAGAAGAGCTTGAAGTGATGATGTTCCCAGGATTCCCTGCCGATGACATCTTATACAATGACGATGGTTCGGTAAAAGGGATTTTGACTGGTGATATGGGTGTGGCTGCCAATGGCGAAGCCAAGCCAAGCTTCGAGCCTGGCTATGAGCTGCTGGCCAAATACACTATTTTTGCCGAAGGCAGCCGTGGACACTTGGGCAAACGCTTAATCAGTCGTTTTGATCTAGATAAAGACTCCGATCCTCAGCATTATGGTATCGGTCTAAAAGAGCTGTGGGAAGTCGAGCCTGACAAGCATGAGCAAGGCGTGGTCATGCACGGTCTTGGCTGGCCATTAACTGAAACCGGCTCAACTGGCGGATGGTGGTTGTACTTCGATGAAAACAACCAAGTGAGCTTTGGCTTAGTAGCGGATCTGTCTTATCACAACCCTTACATGTCGCCATTTGATGAGATGCAGCGCTTGAAGACCCATCCTGTTATCAAGCGTGTTTTAGAAGGTGGTAAGCGTATTTCTTATGGCGCACGTGCTTTGACTAAAGGCGGGCTTAACTCATTACCAAAATTCACATTCCCAGGCGGTGTGTTGGTGGGTGATGATGCTGGTTTCTTGAACCCCGCAAAAATCAAAGGCACCCATACCTCGATGAAGTCAGGCATGCTCGCCGCCGAAGCGATCTTTGAGGCGCTACAGGCAGAGCGTCAGCATGACGAAGTAGTGGCTTATAGCACCATGTACAAAGAATCATGGCTCTATCAAGACAACTATGAGGCACGCAACTTCTCTCCTGCAATCCACCGCATGGGTCTGTTTATGGGCGGTGCTTTCACCTTTATCGAGCACAACTTATTAAAAGGCAAAATGCCACTGACCTTGCATGATAATGTACCAGATTACGATCAGTTAGAGCGCGCCAACCATGCTTATCAGCCGACTTATCTCAAGCCTGATGGCAAGCTGGTGTTTGATAAATTGTCATCGGTATTCATCTCAAATACCAACCATGCAGAGGATCAACCAACGCATCTGAAGCTGACTGATCCAACCGTGCCTATCTCTATCAACTTACCGCTCTATGCTGAGCCTGCACGCTTGTATTGTCCAGCGGGTGTATATGAAGTGGTCAAAGATGCTGAAGGCGCCAAATTCGTCATCAATGCGCAGAACTGCGTGCATTGTAAAACATGTGACATCAAGGACCCATCACAGAACATCACGTGGGTAACCCCAGAAGGTGGCGGTGGCCCTAACTATCCAAACATGTAAAAGATGATGTAACATCATAAAGATCAATAAAAACCGCTCTTCTCTGTATAAAGAGAAGAGCGGTTTTTTCGTTTAAGCAGACTATAGTCAATCAATATTGAAAGTGGTACAAGGCAGACGAGTGCAAGTACTACAGTAGTAGGCTAAACGAGTCTAACGCTGTAACGCTTTAATAGTGGTTCGACTATATGTTGACCTACTACTTATAACTCTAAACTCTCTGAGAGTAGAATTTAATCCATCCAAACATGACGATTGGCCTCGTCTTTCGGCTTCACACAGCTGTCAGGATTAAAGATGGTTTTCCGTTCTATAAGCTGATTTTATAATCAGTACAATCGCTGCTGAGAGTTGGCTACAGTGAGCCATGTCTTAAAAACATCATGATGGCTGCTTGATGGTTATTGTTCGCTGCACAAAGACGAAGGCCATCGCTGAAGTACAGTCTAGCGATAAGTGGCGGTATTTTGACTAAAGCGCGGCTATTTCGTTCAGCTTATATCTTTTTTTACCTATTCTATGAACCATAAAATCTATACATTCAATTTATTGCTGCCATTTTATAACCGTATTCATTTGTATCCATACGCAATAATTAACTTTTGTTTTACTAAATAGTGGATATCACCTTTATTTCAATTAAAAATACGATATTAGTAATAATTTGCCTACAATGTCCGATTACCGTTATACTCGAATCCATATGAGGACAAAATCATTATTGAGATAAAAAATATTAGCAATCAGCCATATTTTTTAGCATTTTAAATCCCCATGAAGGTTGTGGATTTAACAAAATTGACGTATAACTGTCCATATATCCGATATTTACTGTGAGTAAAACATTACCTGTTTGATACTGAGTAGTTGTATTCATATATATTTTGTTACAAAAAGCTTGTGAAATATACTTATTGTGAATTACTGAGATTTTGTATATATTCCCAATAGGGTTTAGATGATTGATGCTTATAGTATCGATATAACCCTATTATGGCGTACACATTTGGATCATTACCCAATGACGTTCTACCATAACCATCATGGTGATATAACCACCATGTGAACGAGCCATACTCTCTTTTGTCAAGAAGACAAGAGTTAAAAAAGACAGCGGATTGTCTCTCTTCGGCACCACTCCCTCTTTTTTTCATGATGATGGCAATAGCGTTAAGCACTGACTGGCCAATCACCGCATGCTTACGCGTAATAATGACCATGTACGACCTGTAATCGTTTGACTATCTACTGTTTTTAGTCACCACAAGTGTGCTAAAAATATAACAACCGTTATCCACCTGTTGGTTTGATCAGCCATTTGATCGCTTGGTTTGTATCTAATCTATATACCGTTAATAGCTTCTACAATCAGATTGGGTGTTATTAACAAAGTATTGGTACACATCATCATTGAATGGCTATCGCCAACCACTCACCCTGTTTTATGTAAGACAAAAGGAGTTGTCCTATGAAAAACCATGATGATCCCTCTGGATATTGGCGTGCCAATGTGCGGCTGATTTTAGGTTGCCTAGTCGTTTGGGCGCTGTGTTCCTATGGTTTTGCTATTTTGCTACGGCCTTTATTGGCGGGCATCGCCATTGGCGGTACTGATCTGGGCTTTTGGTTTGCGCAGCAAGGCTCTATTGCGATCTTTATTATCATCATCTTTTTTTACGCGTGGCGTATGAATAAGTTGGATAAACAATATGGCCTAGACGAGGAATAGCCTTATGAGTCAATTTGTAATTAATATTATCTTTGTGGGGCTGTCTTTCGCGCTATATTTTGGGATTGCGATTTGGGCGCGTGCAGGGTCGACCAGCGATTTTTATGTGGCAGGTGGCGGTGTACACCCCGTACTCAATGGTATGGCAACAGGCGCAGACTGGATGAGTGCAGCGTCATTTATTTCTATGGCAGGTCTACTCGCGGCAGGCGGCTACGGTGCGTCTTCTTATTTGATGGGCTGGACAGGTGGCTATGTGCTACTGGCCATGCTACTGGCACCTTACTTGCGCAAGTTTGGTAAATTTACGGTTCCTGATTTTATTGGGGACCGTTTTTACTCTAAGACCGCAGCCATGGTGGCAGTTGCTTGTTTGATTATTGCGTCAACCACCTATGTTATCGGTCAGATGACGGGTGCAGGCGTGGCATTTTCGCGCTTTTTGGAAGTCGATAACAACACAGGTTTGATTATTGCAGCATTTGTGGTGTTCTTTTACGCGGTACTTGGCGGTATGAAAGGGATTACCTATACGCAGGTGGCGCAGTATGTGGTGTTAATTATCGCCTATACCATTCCTGCGGTCTTTATCTCGCTTGAATTGACGGGCAACCCGATCCCTGGGTTTGGTATGTTCTCAACTCATACAGAATCAGGCTTACCGCTATTGACCAAACTTGATCAAGTGGTGACAGATTTAGGCTTTGCCTCGTATACCGCTGATGTGCCCAATAAGCTAAATATGGTGCTGTTTACGTTGTCATTGATGATTGGTACAGCAGGCTTGCCGCACGTCATCATTCGCTTTTTTACCGTACCCAAAGTGGCCGATGCGCGCTGGTCAGCGGGTTGGGCATTGGTCTTTATTGCCCTGCTCTACTTCACTGCGCCTGCGGTAGGCTCTATGGCACGTTTGAACTTACTTGATACCATCTACCCACAAGGCGTGAATGAGCCTGCGCTCGAGTATGACCAACGTCCAGATTGGATGCGTACATGGGAGCAAACAGGTCTAATCAAATATAACGATCTAAACGGCGATGGCCGCATTCAGATGTATAACGATAGTGGCCTTGGCGCAGCGGAGCTGGCTTTAACCAATGCCGAAACCGAAGGTGGTGATGTTGGCGCAGCTACCACGGCGGTTGACGCCGCTCGCGTCTTACACGATCTTGAAGCTGAAGGCCGCTTTGCTGATGCAGGCTGGGCAGGTAACGAGCTAGATGTCAATAACGATATCTTAGTATTGGCAAACCCAGAGATTGCGCAGCTACCACCATGGGTGGTTGGTCTGATCGCAGCAGGTGGTCTGGCCGCGGCACTATCAACCGCCGCAGGTCTACTGCTCGCCATCTCATCAGCCATTAGTCATGATTTGATCAAAGGTCACTTTAACCCCAATATCACGGATAAAGGCGAGCTGATGGCGGCGCGTATCTCGATGGGTGTCGCGATTTTGATCGCCACATGGTTGGGTATGAACCCACCAGGCTTTGCCGCTCAGGTGGTAGCACTGGCCTTTGGTATCGCAGGGGCGTCGCTCTTCCCTGCCTTGATGATGGGTATTTTCTCAAAACGCATCAATAATGTCGGCGCGATTGCCGGTATGCTCACAGGCCTATTTACCACCTTGGTCTATATCTTTATGTACAAAGGCTGGTTCTTTATCGCTGGTACGGCCAACCTACCTGACACGGCTGAATACTGGATTCTTGGTGTCTCGCCACTGTCATTCGGCGCGATTGGCGCGCTATTGAACTTTGCGGTTGCCTTTGCAGTCTCTTACGCTACCAAAGCGCCTCCAAGAGAGATTCAAGAGTTGGTCGAAGGTGTCCGTTACCCACGCGGTGCAGGTGGTGCGATTGATCATTAAGCCGACTTTCGCTTTTATCTGTTAAGATGACCATCACTCATGAGCCATAGCTGCTTGTGGGTGATTTTTTATGGTATCACTGCTTGATTGATGAATTAACCAACTGACACACTGACCCACCGCTTTGAGGATTTATTTTATGATTTATGAGTTTATTGCGACCATCGCTGCTGGGTTTGGTATGGCTGGGTTGGCACTGATTATCACACATTTGAGCAAACTGGCAGGAAAGCGTGCGCCCAAGTGGCTGATTCCATTGTTTGCTGCCATCGGTATTTTTGCGTTTCAGATTCATCAAGAATACAACTGGTACGATCAGCAAGTGGTTCAGCTGCCAGAGGGTGTCACCGTCGTCAAAAAAATCGAGGATACCGCTTGGTTTCGACCTTGGTCTTACCTAAAGCCTCAGACCGTGCGCTTTATGGCTGTTGACAACGAACGTGCGCGCAGTGCCGATCAGGGTCTATATTTGGTCAATTTATATTTGTTTGAGCGGCGTATGAGTGTACAGCAAATGCCACAAGTGATTGATTGCCGTGCGCCTGCACGTGCCGATTATAGGATACCTGTAGCCAAAGACCGTGAGCTTGGCTTGAGAGAATATGTGGCAAATACCACCCAATGGCGACCGCTAACTACTGACGATCCTTTGTTTTTGAGTGTTTGTCAGTAAAACCACACCATGACAAGATGGTTAAATCAGCAGCCTTAAGCATTTATTGATGGCGACTGACACTGGTATAGTGATGCTTGGAAGTTGCTCCCAGCAGTAACCCTGCGCACAATCCCCCAAAATGTGCGGCAAAAGAAACTCCCGGCTGCGGCATCAGACCTTGCTTGATGATTAGCCAGTAACCTGTTCCCATGATAATACAGGCCAATAAATATCCCCAACGCCGTGCAAAAACAGCGCCGCCTATCATATAGCCAAGCATCGCAAAACATAACCCCGACGCTCCAATATGAATGGTCAAGGGTGATGCTATCACCCAAGTGGCCACTCCTGAGGCGACAATAAGCTTCAATGTTGTACGATACGCATTGTTTTCAAACAGCCCAAACAAAAACAATATCTGCAATAATATAAAAGTATTGCCCATCAAATGAGCAAAATTACCGTGCATCGTCCATGATGCTATCACGCCTATCATACTACCCAAATCTAGGGTGCGCGGCACAATACCGAAGATATTCCATAAGCCAAATAGCACGCTTTCATTAAGAAAAAACATGCCCCACATCGGTACCAATACAAAAGCGTATAGCCCTATGACCTGCTTTAGGCGTGTTATAACCAAAGATAGTATCGCTTGCCAATTCATCGATTGCCTCTTAACATTAACTGATAACCCTTCAAAATAGTGTTAGCATCAGTGAGAATACTTTATATTGTATCCAGCTGAAATGACTCATACCTTAAGTGCAAAAAGTGGTTGCACAGTTGGCTTGAAGGTCAAAGTCGACGCCACCTCACTGGAGTCTAAATAGCTATTATCATGCAGTAGCGAGGTAGAACGATAAGGGACTAAAGCGGTCGGCATAAAGCGCCGAGCCGCATCTATGTGCTTTATAGAGTCGTCAAAGAAGATATGCGGAGCAAAGGTTTTGAGCACCGATGTTTTCTCAAGCCCTCCCAAGAAGAAAGCCATATCCACATCTACGCCCCAAGCTCGCAAGGTTTTTATCGCTCGCAGGTCTGCAGGAGCATTGCGGGCCGTCACTAAAGCAATCTTTATCGGACAGTGATGCACTTTGGCAGGTAAGCGCTGCTGCAATTTTGATAGCTTAATTAATAGCTCGGCATAAGGGCCCTTTTCGATCGGTAAGTCGATCATCTCAGCTTCCCTATCATGAAAAGCTTGTAGGCCTTTTTGTTTATACAATAGCTCCCCTGAGTCGTCAAATAAGACCGCATCCCCATCGAAGGCAATGCGTAGCTGATCGGTATCAAGCTCGTAAGTGTTGACTGGAGTGGCGTCCAATATCGCACAAGCGCAAATGTTGGCATCGGCGACTTGCTGGGCGTCCTCACGGTTAGTCGTCAAAAACAGATCGACATTAAAATCTTTGATATATGGAGCGACAGGACTTCCGGATACAAAGGCGGAACGTGAAATATTCAAACCGTTGTCACGAATGGCATTGAGCACTTGAATGCCAGTATCAGGACTGCTCTTTGAGACGATGACGACTTCCACAAGTGGCGACTCGGTCGTTAAATCCGCTGATAGACAGTCGTTACAGTAATTATTTAGATTCAGCAGCGCTTTGATTAATGGATATCCTGCACCACTATCTAATGGCTGATCTTCACGCTTCGCCATATAATCGCGAAACTCCTTTACTGCCTCGTCAGGGCGCTGCTGTAGTAGCTGTAAAAGGTGGTTCTCAGACTCCGTTAAATCAAACAATGCTGTCGCTGATATAGCCACTATTAAAGTATTGGTTAAATCGACTGCCATATTATCCGTTCTCTATTCTAAGCATGGTATTGGTTAATGCTCATCAGTTTAGCAATTAAACCTCAGTAGGTAAGTAAGATTTTTATTATTGGCTACTCTTTAATAGTAATCCCTTTTGTACTGATAATTGATTAAATAATACTTAATTATCATTATTATTTATTAATATAAACTATATAATAATATTGAAATATATCCCCTTGGCCTCAAATAAATAGCTAAGAGTAATAAATCAATGCTCACCAACAGATATTAAAAATATCAGGAGAGAATAATGAATAATACTGCAGCGAATAGCAAAAAAGATACTGTGACCCAATCGCGTCAAATCGAGCAGCTTTTTGCTGGGGTCGATACCCAAGACGGCGCTGGCGTTAAATTGACTCGCGTACTGACGCAGCAGCTGCAACAGCGCCTCGATCCGTACTTGATGCTCGATAACTTTAAAAGTGACAATCCAGATGATTATGTCGCAGGGTTCCCCAATCACCCGCATCGCGGCTTTGAAACCATTACTTATATGATTACGGGGCGTATGCGTCATCGTGATAGCGTGGGTAACGAAGGGCTATTACAGAACGGCGGCGTGCAGTGGATGACAGCGGCGAGCGGTGTGATCCATTCAGAGCTACCGGAACAAGAAGACGGCGCGATGGAAGGCTTCCAGCTGTGGCTTAATCTACCTGCTAAAGATAAAATGAATGACCCTTGGTATAAAGATTTCCAAAGTGAGGACTTGCCTAAATACACAACTGAAGATGGCGTAGACGTTACGGTAATCGCAGGTACATCGCATGGCGTAGAAGGTGCAGTCACCCGCGACATTACTGAGCCGACGTATTTGGATATCCATTTACCAGCAGGAAAGAGCTTTAGCCAAGCGATTCCAGCCGATCATAATGCGTTTGCCTTTGTATATCGTGGTAAAGTAGATATTGAAGGTAGAGAAGTACCAACTAAGACTATGGCTATTCTTGAAAACAATGATAGTGCTGATGGCGTCACTATTACCGCCAATAGTAGTGAGGATACCAAAGTGATCTTAATCACTGGTCGCCCACTACGCGAGCCGATTGTGCAATATGGTCCGTTTGTCATGAACAGCCAGCAAGAAATCATGCAAGCGGTCACTGATTTCCAAAGTGGTAAGTTTGGTGAAGGGGCTTAATGATTAGCCTAGTTTGTTAAATACTCTATTGAATGTTAAAGCCCGTATTATTTGTTAATATGGGCTTTTTTGTGGGAAAATTGCTGCTTTGGCTGTTTGTGGAGTCCTCATATACTCTAACTATAACATTATGACTGAGCAGCTCCGTAGGGTATTTAGACCAGTAGGCGAGCAATTTTGGTTTGATTTTAAGAGATTGCGGTTATGAGCTAGATAATAAATTTAAGTTATGAGTCTTTAATCTATCCGGTTATAGTTTGCTTGATTCACCCGAAGTTCATTTTCTTTAGGTTCTACACCATTCTCAATAATATTAATTTTGATAATATATTTTGGTAAACCAAATTTATCTAAGAAACCTGTAGCAACTTTTTTAGATGTTTCATCAAACTCTAAATCCAAACCATTAAAGTAACGCTTCGCAAGCTGTAATGAAAATGGTGTACCATAGCGATAAAGCAATGTATCTTTACCACCTGTTTCTAGAGCTAAGTTAAGAGGTACACATACAGCTCTAGTTACCGCAGAAAATGAGATTTGAGAACCTCTATGATAAGGGTATTGCCTTAACGCTTCTTGATACGAAGAACCTAACACAAAGTTTGTAATTTCTTCATAATCATAAAGCAAGTACTGAGAACGAGGAGCGTTCTTCAATATTTTTTTAGCTTGGGGTATTTTCATTGCACTGAAGGATGCTTTTCTCCAGTCACGCTTTTTTGCTTCAAGAAATGCAGCTCCATGAAGATCAGTGCCGTCTTTATAATTAATATTTATAACTAGAGCAATGTCGCCAAAATTATTCTCAAAGTTCCCCTTTAATTTATATATTTGCCAGTCTATTTTGTTCTTTCTATCGTTACTAGTAAAATACATGCCATCTAGTTCACGTCTCAAGTCAGAAAGTAATTTTAGAGTAATGAAGTCTTCATTCCATTCGTGACCTGTTATTTCGCTAATAGAGTTTCGAATAGTGTTCTCTATTCGGCCTGTAAATTCATCTAAACTGGATTCCATTTGATGTCTCTACTTAAAGTATGATACAGAGTAAACTGTATTTTAATTAGTATTTAATTCTGTATTATATGAATAAACTATACGCAAAGCAGATTAGTATCTGATTAATTAGCTATCACACGCAGTTGGTCTTAGATCAATTTGTTCATATCAATGCTGTAGCCAGACTGTTTCATTTCTTTAGCTAGTTGCAACTGCCATGCAGAGGATTCATCTAACGAAATATAAACTACACCACTAATGTCATTTGGCAGTTCTAGCTTACCATCTACTAAAGCACAAACATTTTCTCGTCCAAGTTTACCAATAAGTAAACCGTGCTCAAAAACTACATTTTGTCGTGCTCGAACATTTAAGTTTCCAGCATCTGTTTTTACATTACCAACATCATCAGGTGTATATAAAACTATCGCGAATCCAGTATCGGAATAATGCTCTATTTTCTCAATAATTGTTCTTCCTGAGCTTGCCTTTTCGTGAAGAATAATTGCTTCGAATCCTAATCTTTCTACGAATCTAGCAGCTTTGTTTTGCGCGCCCTCATCATGACCATGGACTATAAACACTCTATTTGGTTTGGCATCTCTAGACTCTTGCCTGACAGATCGTGTAGCTACAAGCTCTTTCTTATAGCCTACTGCACCTTCAATAAAATCATCAGTGACGTTTGTTGCCCGTCCAATAGCCTGATAGGTATCAGATGGACCACCGATTATAACCATTGATGAGTTTTGATTCTCTGCTCTGATTTGAGGAATAAAAGATTCAATTGTTTTTTCACTTTTAGCAATAGTTATCCTCTCAAGATCATCAGGCTGAACAGTCTTTCCATTAATGACAATTGGTTTTCCTTGCTCATAAGGTTCAACAAACCTTGAAATTAATTGTTCTTTAGTAAGATCTGTTTTGTACTCACCGTAATGTGTATCTGATTTTGGTTTTACTTTTACATGGTAATACATTTTGATTCCTTATAAAGACTAACAATTTACTATCCTGTAAATCTAGCATTAATACGACAGACCAACAATCTAAATATAATAATAGAAAATGAAGAAAGAAATTGATTAAATCATCTCTTAGATTAACACACCAAGTGCAACGCTAATTAATATTATAGAACGCCTGCATAGGCGTTTTAAACCCTAATCGTTTTCTTGGTCTGTTGTTTAGTTTGTTCTCAATGTCCTGTATTTCATTATCACGACCAACTTTATTTTTTAGCATTCTGAATCAGCAAAAATCCACACAAGTTGTTCTTTAGTTATGCTTTTAAATAGTCTCAATCACTGTCGTCCAGTCATCGATATATAGGGTATTACTAACGCTATCTGCCTTTTCCGTCTCCGGTTAAGCTATCTAGCGAGCCGACTATCTTATCATAATGATTTGAATTGTCAAGACTTTTTATAATTTGTTTCGCCAGGTTAACTGGGTTATTAATGTGTAATCTACACATCTCTTACTGCCAGTCCGTCTGATGAGGGCGTATTATAGAGGGTTTAACTTTTGTGTCAACCAATTTATACATGTTTTTAAAATTATTTTACAGCCATTTGAAATTTTAAGTATTTTCAATAGGTTATGAATTGGTCGATTGGTGAGCATAGTAGAGAGATGAGGACGGATTTCCCTTGCAGTAAGAATATTCTGCTTTAACAGCTATAGACCTTTTACTATTTTTCAGATTTTTCCGTCTATTAACACAATTCTATTCACCTTATAACTTACCCATCCTCTCAAAAAACGCCTTATACGCCGCGACTTTCTTATCCAACGATAAGGGATAGGCGCGTGAGGTCGATGGTAATCTATATAAGGTTAAGTCATTAACATCCATTTTTTTATTATCTGCATCCTGCCATTGATAAGGGTAATCCATACTTTGATTGGTTTTTGGATGTTTTGATTTGGCAATTGGCTTATCTAATAACCCAAGTAGCACTTCGGTCGCCTTGCCTCCTGTCGTGAATAATGTCGCTACCTTTGGCACTTGCGGCAAGATACTATCCAAATCAACTGGCGTCACCACGGTTAGGTTTTTATCCGAAGCATTGCCAGTCTCTCGAATAGCCTGCTTGACTGTCGGGCAAGAAGCGATGCCACGCTCGAACATAAAATTGCGTATGCGCTCAGGGTCAAAGCGCTTCTCATCGCCGACTCTAAAATAGTTAGCGTCATCAAAAAACACTCGGCCATAGATACGCCACATATCATTATAAAAATTGGGATAATGAAAGCTCATTGCCCATTTATCGCTAGTCGGCGGAAACGTACCCATCATCATGATAGTCGCATTTGGTGGTAAAACAGGCGCAAAAGGATGATTTTCAATTTCTCCTGATGAGCTCTCGGTTGCTACTATCTCGTTATTAGCCTTGTTATTAGCGTCTTCTTGGGTGTTTGATGGTGTTATAGTCATGATATTCTTCATCAGAAAAGCGGTTTTTTTGGTATCATAGCAAGCCTAGACACTACTGCACTTATGATAATTTTATACAGTCAAACTTAGTCGATTCAAATAGTGCGACAATATGACAATAATATAGTCGCTTAGCCTGAGCGGTTTAGGCTTGGCTGCCAATTGTGAGTGTCTAACTGATCACTTTTGGTGACATTACACTCTTATACAAGTAGCACGTTTATTTGATTTGCATGGTCATTGAGGTTTTTATTTTACTATCAATGAGACCAAACAGAGTTAAAGTGGGGTAAGTGTTTGTATCTTTTTATATTAATAGCAACCGCAATGACTGCGCACGCATCAGACAAAAAACCAAGAGAATACTTATGAGTGATTTAAACAACGATTTAAACATTACGGTCATTGATCATCCATTGGTCCGTCATAAACTCAGCCTCATGCGCGAAAAAGACTGTAGTACTTATAAATTTCGTACATTGACTAAAGAGCTTGCACGCTTGATGGCTTATGAAGCAAGCCGTGATTTTGAAATTGAGACCTTCCCAATGCAAGGCTGGTGCGGCGAAATCACGGGTGAGCAAATCATCGGTAAGACTGCGACTATCGTGCCGATTTTGCGTGCAGGTATTGGCATGCTTGATGGGGTACTCGATCTGATCCCTACTGCCAAGATTTCTGTGGTCGGTTTACAGCGTGATGAAGAAACGCTGCAGCCAGTACCATTCTTTGAAAAATTTGTCAGTCACATGGACAAGCGTCCTGCGCTAATCATTGATCCAATGCTAGCTACGGGTGGCTCAATGGTTGCGACCATCGAGATGCTAAAGAAAAATGGCTGTACTAATATCAAAGCATTGGTATTGGTAGCTGCACCTGAAGGCGTCCGCTTAGTTAATGAAGCACATCCTGACGTGACTATCTATACCGCTGCGTTAGACAGCCATTTGGATGAGCACGGTTACATCATCCCAGGTCTTGGCGATGCGGGCGATAAAATCTTTGGTAAGCAGTTATCAAATAGATAAGTCTCATTAGGGTAAATAAAGCCGTCATCAAGTTTATGGCAACAGCAGACAACATCAATAATAGGGACAGACAATGAACGTATTGATTACAGGAGCGAGCGCGGGTTTTGGTAAAGCGTTGGCAGAGCGTTTGGTGGCTAATGGTCATCGCGTGATTGGTTGCGCTAGACGTATCGATAAGCTGAATGCTTTAGCAGAGATTTTAGGTGAGAATTTTTTACCTGTGGTGATGGATGTGAGTGATACGGATTCTATTCCGCAAATCATTGCTGACTTGCCTGATGACTTTAAACACATTGATGTCTTGGTTAATAATGCAGGATTGGCGCTGGGTACAGAGCCTGCACACAAAGCCAGTCTCGATGATTGGATGCAAATGGTCGATACCAATGTTAAAGGTCTAATGTCATTGACTCATGCAGTCTTGCCAGCGATGGTCGAGCGCGATAGCGGATATATCATCAATGTCGGCTCGATTGCTGGTAGCTGGCCATACTTTGGTGGCAATGTATACGGCGCAACTAAAGCCTTTGTCAAACAATTTAGCCTAAATCTACGTGCTGACCTTGTCGGTACGCAAGTACGCGTGACCAATATTGAACCGGGCGTAGTCGCGGGTACTGAGTTTTCAAACGTGCGCTACCATGGTGATGACGATAAAGCAGCTAAAGTCTACGATGGCTTTAAGACCATGACAGGTGAAGATATCGGCGATATATTACTGTGGTTGATTGAGTCGCCTGCGCATATCAATGTCAATCGTTTGGAAGTGATGCCAGTCGCGCAAACCTATAACGGTCTAACGGTGGCTAAAAAAGACCGTTAAAAGCGCATCTATTTAACAATCAACGTAACTCGTAAGACCGAAGCAATATAGATGACTCTATATTGCTTTTTTTTATGTCCTCAATTGTTACCTCATTTACCAAGCGTAAGTCCTGAAAGTCCATAATCAATACTTCATTACGCAGGCGCTCGCTAGTGCGTTTATTATGGCGTATCGGAAACCCTAATACTTGCTTACCGACGATGGTGATTTGATTAACGATTATCTTTGAATAAGAAACCTGATGAGTTGCCATTTTTTGTGCGTTAATGATTGCCGTGGCTGGATTGACGGTGGTGGTGAGTAGTTTTGTTTGTCGTACCACTTTTGGCACCTCTCCTGCAAAAAATACCACCTGATCTAATGGCATATACTGCGCATGGCGGGTCAGCTCTTGACGAAACAAAGCGGGCATTTCTACATTAAAACTGTCTTCTGTTTGTTGATAAAACGCGGTAAAGTTGCGATGCAAATACCGTCCAAATACTGTGGCATTGATCCATTCTTGATAAATATCGTTCGCCAGTAGTCGCTTGGAAAAGCTATTGGCATCTATCGTGACCTCATTATTCAACATCGACAATAAAAGCGCTTGTGGACTGGTAAATGTCTGCTGCTCCCAAACTTGTGGATACAAGCTACTATCCAATGACGACAATATCGATTTGCTCATACCCTTCTACCCTTATCAGTTATCGCTACTGCTTTTACCGTTAGCTAAATTCTATGCTATGGTCAGATGACTGCTTCAATATAACAGTCTTTTATTCGCGGTATGAATACGTTTGTAAAAATACATCTTGACCACTCAACCAAGATGGCTTGATAACCAAAAGTGATGTCATTCTATGAAAAACCTCCTTTTTTCTCTACCCGCATCATATCGATTACGAACAATCGATATAAAGACAGCTGATGGTACGGCGCTACCCATATCTGTCATTGGGAATGGTAAACCCATCATGATGATGCATGCTTATGGCATGGATGCGCGTGAGTTTTTACCTTTTATACTGCCACTAATGGGTAAATATGAATTTTACTTGCCGCATTTCCGAGGTTTTGGTGCTGCAAAAGATATTGAGTTGACGCAGTTTGATTTCGTGCATCAGTACGCTGAGGATATTGATACAGTGATTGAGCACATCTGCCTGAGGCGTCACGTAGAGTCATTACCTGTGGCCGCGATTTCAATGGGTGCGCTCGTCATGTGGTCTTATTTTGAGCGTTTTGGTACAGCCAGAGTCAGTCGCTATCTAAATATTGATCAAAGCCCTGTGATTCACAATCAACCAGATTGGCAAGGCGGGTTGTTTGGGGATCGGCAAAAAGAGAGGTTTGCCGTGTTTCAAGAAATTGTCGATAGGACACTACCGTATGCGCACGTTGAACACTTTACGCACTTGCCGTTTTCTCTCAAACGCCATGTGACAGATGTCGAAAGATTGTTTTCTTTACTCTCTGTCAGCCGTCCACGTTCAAAAGCTGTCGTACAAGCACTTACTCATCAAAACGATCATAAGCTGGCATTTTATAATCACCAAACCTGGCAACACAAAATGCGCTGCCTGCAGGCGTATCTCGCCATACCTTATGATTTTCGGGCAGTTATAGAAAACGTCACCATCCCAGTGGTCAGTCTCATTGGTGGTCAATCAAAACTCTATGATCCCAATTGGCAGCAAGAAATCACATGTATGCTACCCAATGCTCGTGACGTCATCCTACCGCGCTCAGGACATGCCGTCCCTATGGATGAGCCGATTGGTTTTCATAAGGTGTTAAAGAAGTTTTGTGAGAATGATTTACGAGTCGCAACCAAAAAGCGACTTAGTAAAGTCGCTTTTTTAGGAGATGCTGCCAAGTTCAAGAGTTAATCCACTAGGGGTTTTATCAGCTCAAATCTAGGCACTTCTGTGCCACTACGCATCACAGTTTCAGCAAACATCGACAGCGGTCGTACCCATACGCCGTACTCACCATAAAGACAACGATAAACGACTAAGGCTTCTTCGGTTTCTGAGTGCTGCGCGGTATGCAATACTTGGTAAAGATTGCCTTTATAGTGTCGGTAAATGCCTTGGGGTACCGAATTTTGATTTTTTTGAGACATAAACCACTCATTTATATTGATAATTAAAAGATGCTTTGTACTTTTGCTGCAAGCTTGGGTTTTATACCCGCCCATTCAGAATAGACCATACTATACATCACGGTATCTGAAATAACGCCGTCACGGCGTACTCGATTGCCACGAATCACACCATCCTTTTTGGCACCTAAGCGCTCGATGGCTTGTTGTGAGCGATGATTATCGACATCTGTACGCCAGCCTACGGTTTGATATTGTAGCGTTTCAAATATATAAGTGAGCAGTATGAGCTTGCAGGTGGTGTTGACATGCGTGCGCCAGTAAGATTTGGCATACCAAGTATAACCAATCTCTAATCTTTTGGTAGTCGGCAAAATGTCATGGAAGCTGGTTGAGCCAATCGCTTTACCAGTACGCTCATCAATGACGGCAAAAGCTTGCCTATCCGTCATTGAATCTGCAACATTAATATAATCCATGACCTTGTCTGGCTCAGGTATAGACGTCTCGTTTATCTGCCACAGCGCACCATCTTGGCAAGCTTCAATCAAGTCAGTGGCATGAGCGAGCGTTAATGGCTCAAGGGTAATGTCATTGCTCGATAAGGTAACCCGTTCTAGCATTTATCTCTCCTCAAGCCATTATTGATGTGAGCAAGCGCTTAAGCAATCGTCACTTTTGCATAAGCCTTTTTACCAGCTTGAATCACAACTGTTTGACCTGAGGTTAAGCTAAAGCCAGCATTGACCACCTCACCATCGACTTTGACTGCATTGCGCTTGATCATGTCTTTTGCCGCTGCACTATTCTTAGTCAAACCTGCTTGGTTTAATACCTGTGTGATAAACAAGGCTTCTTGACCCTCTTCAAGCGTCAATGTCACTTCTGGCAAATCAACGGGCAACTCACCATCTGCTAGGACATTGCCTGCTGATTTATGCGCGTTGGCAGCGGCATCCGCATCATGGAAACGCTCAATCAATTCTTCGGCTAGGATACGTTTGATTTCTTGTGGATTACGACCAGCTTCCATTTCCGCCATCAAGGCTTCGATTTCGTCCATTGGCTTAAAGCTCAAAAACTCAAAATAGCGTTGGATTAAAGTATCTGGCATCGATAGAATTTTTTGGTACATGGTGCCTGGTGCATCATAGATAGCAACATAGTTGCCGAGCGACTTAGACATTTTATTGACACCGTCCAAACCTTCTAAGATCGGCACCGTAATACACACTTGCGGCTCTTGACCATAACGGCCTTGCAACGTACGACCCATCAATAAGTTAAAGGTCTGATCTGTACCACCTAACTCAACATCCGCTTTTAGGGCGATAGAATCATAGCCTTGTACCAATGGGTAGAGGAACTCATGAATTGAGATAGGCGTTTGCGATGCGTAACGTTTCGAGAAGTCATCGCGCTCAAGCATACGCGAGACCGTCTGCTGGCTCGCAAGCTGAATCATATCAGCGGCGCTCATGTCACTGAACCACTCAGAGTTGAAGACCACGCGGGTTTTTTCTTTGTCCAAGATTTTGAATACTTGCTCAGCGTAGGTCGTAGCATTGGCTTTGATTTGCTCATCAGTCAATGGCGGACGCGTGCTATTTTTACCAGAAGGGTCACCAATTTTAGCGGTGTAGTCACCGATTAGAAAATAAATCTCATGACCCAAATCTTGAAAATGCTTGAGTTTATTGATCAGTACCGTATGACCTAAATGCAGGTCAGGTGCGGTCGGGTCAAAGCCTGCCTTGATACGTAGCGGACGGTTGAGCTTTAGCTTAGCCACTAAGTCGTCTTCAGATAATATCTCTTGCGTACCGCGCTGAATTAGGGCCAGTTGTTCTTCTAGGGTGTAGGTTTGATCGGTCATGATGCTCTCTATATATCGCTTGAATTGGGATTTTTAGGAATATTGGTTACTGGCGCAACCCCTTATGACGTTTAGCAGCTCAAAGGGTTAGAAAAAATGCTAGAATTTGACGGATATACTAGCGTTTTTTAAGGTAAATTGCCATGACCAACCCCGCATCCATTGCTGACACTGAACACAATGCTATCGCCGACTTACTTATGAATAATGGTTTGGGTAATGGCTCAGACGATATTGATGATTTGACCGATGATAATTCGAACTATGCCACACTGACCGACGCGCTTGAGCAAACGGTGTTTGAAAGCTTCGATGATGGTTTATATATCGGCATGATGTCAGGCACCAGTTTGGACGGGATGGATGCGGTTATTTGTCAGTTCAGTAACGACATGGCTGATAAAGAGACTACCAACAAAGAAAGCATCAGTAATAAAGACAGCACCCAACCGCCAATGCAGCTGCTGGCGACGTATAGTCAAGATTTTCCACCGCGATTGCGTGAGGTCCTATTGGCATTATGTCAGCCCAATGGTGTGAATCAACTCGTACCAGAGGCCGATGAGCCAACTAGCGAGCTTGACTGGTTTGGTTGGGCAAGCCGCGAATATGCGGAATTTGCCAGCGAAGTAGTCAATACCTTATTACAGCAAGCAGATATCGATGCTGAATCAGTACTGGCGATTGGCTGTCATGGGCAAACGGTACGCCATCGTCCACAGATGGGTTTTAGCTTGCAATTGGTCGATGCCAATATCATCGCTGAGCGTACAGGCATTAGCGTCGTCAGTGACTTTCGTCGCCGTGACATGGCCGTCGGTGGTCAAGGTGCGCCTTTGGTACCTGCCTTCCACCAAGCACTGTTTGGCGCATCTGATGACACACGCGTGATATTAAATTTGGGCGGTATTGCTAATATAACCGTCTTGCCTGCTGATGGAAAATATCAGGTTGTTGGCTACGATACGGGACCTGCCAATTTATTGTTGGATGCGTGGACAGCATTGCATAATGATAATAGCTATGATGCGAGCGGTGCTTGGGCGCAGTCTGGGAAAATTATCGAGCCACTACTCGAGCAGCTGTTGGCACATCCGTTCTTTACTCAGCCTCATCCAAAAAGCACGGGTCGCGAAGTTTTCAACTTAGCTTGGCTACAAGATGAGCTACAAACATTCGATCAAACTTCTGTCTATACCCACTACTCATCTGCAGATGTACAAGCCACTTTGACTGAGCTAACTGCCATGAGTGCAAGCGCGCAGATCAATAATTTTATAACTACTGATAAAAATAGCTCGGTGTCTGTCTGCGGTGGCGGTGCTTTGAACGATTATCTGATGACGCGTCTGCAAGCCCATCTACCCCACTCTACAGTGATGACCACAGATCATTTAGGGCTGGCACCAACATGGGTAGAGGCAGTCGCTTTTGCTTGGTTAGCCAGACAAACATTGATGGGTGAAACTGGTAATCTACCCGCTGTAACTGGTGCCAATAAAGGCGTGGTATTGGGGCAAGTTTGCTTTGCCTGACCAGTTAGATTTTAGTTTACATACGTGCACCAATGTGTTTTATAATAACTTTAAAAACGCCATCCTCTTAGGACCCGTAAGTATAGGACATATCGCATGAGCCAACACAGCACTTCACCTATCGACCAAGCCACCAATGATGACACAAATAATATGACCGCAGCTCCTGTATACAAATCGCGTCAAAAACCGCCTCATTATGAGCGCTCTGATGATACGCGTGTGGTGGTGACTGGTATGGGTGCCATCACCCCACTTGGTCTAGACGTGGATAGCTCATGGACCAAATTGCTCAATGGCGACAGCGGTATCTCACCGATCACCCATTTTGACGCGACTGGCTACCGCGCACAAATCGCAGGTGTGATCAAAGATTTCGATGCCAAGCAGTACATGAGCGCCAAAGATGCGCGCCGCTATGATGAGTTTATACATTACGGGATTGCAGCGTCTTCTATGGCATTGAAGAATGCAGGGTTTATCGATGAAGTCAGTGCCACTGATGCACCTGTACAAGGGGTTGACCAAGATCGCTTTGGTATTATCTTGGGTTCAGGTATTGGTGGTATCCAAACCATCGAAAACAGCCGAGATACCCTACGTGAAAAAGGGGCTGCCAAAGTCTCACCCTTTATCATTCCAGGCTCTATTGTCAATATGGCAGCGGGGTTGGTCGCGATTAAACACAATTTAAAAGGTCCAAATCTTGCGACATCAACGGCTTGTACCACTGCCACTCATGCCATGGGTTTAGCAGCACGCTTGATTGCTTATGGTGATGCTGATGTCATGTTGGCTGGCGGTAGTGAAAAAGGCTCAAGCCCACTTGGTATAGCAGGCTTTAGTGCCATGCATGCCCTCTCCACACGTAACGATGAGCCAACCAAAGCATCACGTCCGTTTGATAAAGGCCGTGACGGTTTTGTACTGGGTGACGGTGCTGGTATGATCGTCTTAGAAAGCCTTGCTCACGCCAAAGCGCGCGGTGCCACCATACTGGCAGAGCTGGTCGGGTTTGGCATGAGCGATGACGCGAGCCATATTACCGCACCACCAGAAGATGGTAGCGGCGCTGCAAAAGCCATGCGCAATGCCCTCAATGATGCTGGGATTGAACCCGCAAGCGTCGGTTACGTCAATGCGCACGGTACCAGTACCCCTGCAGGTGATGTCGCTGAATCAATTGCTATCGAAACCGTATTTTCGCCAGTGAAAGACAGCATTTTGGTGAGCTCAACCAAATCTATGACAGGACACCTACTTGGTGCAGCGGGCGGCGTAGAAGCCATATTTACGGTGCTTGCCCTACAGCATCAGCACGTACCACCAACGATTAACCTAGAAGAGGTAGAAGACAACTGCAATCTCGACTATGTGGCCAACCAATCACGTAAAGTCGATAACCTGCAATATGCTGTATCCAACAGCTTCGGCTTTGGTGGTACCAATGGATCCTTGATATTTGCACGCTGGCCTACCAACCACTAATAGCCAAAAGCCTATCGTGCGATGCGATACCGCTTTATCGTATGCTCACTTTGTCGCTTCGCTACTTTGCCACGTTGTAACGTTGGTGTCAGTTTGGCTACGTTTGTCCACTTGCAGCCCCTTATCGTACTTGCGTATGATAAGGGGTAATTTTTGGAACATTTATGGAAGATACCATGTCAAGCTACTCATTTTCCCATCAGTTTTATCAGCGCTGGACGTGTGCACCTGAGACCGTACGCGCAGCCATTACCCAAGAGCTAAAAGACATCACGACCCTACTACAAGCAGAGACTGTATTTGAGAGCTTTGAGTTCAATACACATGATTTGGATGCGTATGTGGATGAGCTGTATGACAACTATAATGCCGAGCAAGCCATTGCCAAAGCGATCATAGACAAACAAGAACAAGAACGCGCGGCGGCTGAAAAGCAGCAGTTGGAAGAAGCCCAGAAGAAAGAGGCCGAAGAGACGGCGCGCAAAGCAGAAGCAGCTCAAAAAGAACAAGAAAAAAATGAGGAGCTGGCTGCAAATAAAACCCATAATAAAAAAGACAATCTAACCGAACAAGAGGCTATAGACGATGCGGTGGATCACCTAAAAACTGAGAAAGTCAGCACGGGCGCAGCAAGTGGTGAGAATAACAACAGCACTGACAGTCAGACGATTAGCAAACAGGATGCTACCCTGAGTGATAAGCCCATCAAAAATATACCAGACAACGCCAATACCACGATCAACTTGGTACTAGAAGACAGTGAGCTGGATGCGACGGATCATACACTGATTCGTGAGCTTGAGAGTCAAATCGACGACTACTTGAGTGAGCAAATGATGCTGATGTCGGAAAACCTAAAATCTTGGCTACGTGCCGAGATGACACAGCATTTCAGTGAGCAAAACGCGCCTGCTCCTACTAAAAACGCCTCTACAAAAAACATTCACTAACGGTAATGCACTATCTGTCCTGAAAAATCAGGCAGCATAAACCGCGAAAAGCTCCGTAAATTATTTACGGGGCTTTTTAATGTTTGCTTGAAAATTATTGACCTTGTTTTATACCACTTTCAAAAACGTAAGTAACAAGGCAAACAAGCGTAGGTACTAGATCCAGTAGACTAAGCGAATTTGACACCACTCATTATATTACTTGAGCTAGGTACTAGATGGCTTTGGTACGTTCAGTCAACCACTCAAGGGCAGCGCCTTCCACTCGATCATTCAGCTCAGCATACACTTGGCTATGATAGCTATTTAACCAATCAATTTCGACTTGATCCAGTAGTGATGGCTCAATCAGACGCGTGTCGATTGGGCAATAAGTGATGGTTTCGAAGTGTAAGAATTGACCAAACTCTGTCTCAGTAGGGCTAGGAACTGGTGTATTCACAACCAAGTTTTCGATACGGATACCCCATTTGCCCTCGCGATACAAACCTGGCTCATTACTTGAAATCATACCGACTTTCATCGCACGCTCTTTTGATGTGCTGGCGCTATAAGCAATGACTTGCGGGCCTTCATGCACATTTAAGAAATAACCAACACCGTGACCAGTACCATGACCATAGTCCATCTGAGCTTGCCACAATGGGGCGCGGCAAATCGCATCAATCAATGGGGAGGCAATACCATCAGGGAAGTGAGCACGAGCGAGCGCAATATGGGCTTTGAGTACGGTCGTAAAGTCACGTTTGTGCTCAGCGGTAACTTGGCCAATACCGACCACGCGAGTGATATCTGTCGTACCGTTTTGGTACTGAGCACCTGAGTCAATGAGTAGTAAACCACCTTCACCCTCAGCCACATCAAGATAGCTAAACTGCTCTGGCGTTGCGCGGTAATGCGGTAATGCCCCATTTTCATTGAAACCCGCGATGGTTGGAAAGCTTGGCGATACATAATGCGGCTGACGGCTACGCACCTCTATCAGCATACTATCTACATCCAGCTCACTCAGGCGCTCGCCTGCTGCTAGACGCTGCTCAAACTCAGAAAAGAATTCAGCTAAAGCCGCACCGTCTTGACGCATTGCCTCACGCACATGATCGATATCTGAGTCAGACTTGACAGATTTGAGCAGTGTACTCGGTGCCATTTGCTCAACAAAGCCAATATCGTCTGCCATTTTGGAGAGTGTCCCAACAGCAACTTTATTTGGGTCTAACAGTAATAAATCTTCTGGTGTTAATGAGCTTAATGCATCCTGTACAGCAGAGTAATCAGCCAATGTGATACCGCTATCTTTTAGACTTTGTGCAATATCTTCGCTCACTTTATCGGTATCAACAAATAACGTTGCGCTGTCTGTATCAATGAGCATATGTGCTAAGAACACTGGGTTATAATCAACGTCAGCACCGCGTAAGTTCGTCAACCAAGCGATGTCATCTAAGCTTGAAAGTAAATGATGGGTCGCACCTACTTTTGCCATGCCTGCGCGTACTGCCGCAAGTTTTGCAGTCGCAGACTGCGCAACAAACGGCTCATCATGTGCATACAATTTGGCATCTGGCAGTGCTGGACGATCTGTCCAAACGCTCGTCAATACATCACGTTCAGTGATCAAGGTAATATCATTGGCATCAAATGCCTTCAATAGTCGATCTTGCTCAGCGATAGAGAGCACATTACCATCAACTGCCACGCTATTTCCTTCTTGCAAATGATCGGCCAGCCAGTCGATATGATTTGGTTGACCAGGTGCCAGCTTCTCCAACGTGATACCCGTACCCTCTAGCTGCTCAGCGGCATGTACCCAATAACGGCTATCCGTCCATAGACCAGCAAAATCAGCCGTCACGACAAGCGTCCCTACTGAACCCGTAAATCCTGATAGCCACTGACGGGTTTGCCAATACTCTGGCAAATACTCAGACAGATGTGGATCGGCAGAGGGTATGATGATCGCAGTGAGGTCTTGAGCCACTAGTGTTTTGCGTAGCGTATCGATACGCGCTTGGATGATTTGTTTGTTCATTGAATGTGTCCTTATTTATTTTAGATAAATTATTTAGAAATCGAGAGGTGAGTAGCAACTATGAATAGTCGTCTTATTAGATGCTGCTTGATAGTATTGCAGTAGAACATAACTAGATGTTTGGGCAGAATGTAGGCTTTCAATAGCCTAAAAAATATCTCACTGATTGAAATAATAAAACGTGCTGCCAGTTATGGTAACACGTCTTATCATGAGTTATGGACTGATTCTACGGGCATGATAGAGGATTTGCATACACCAGTTATCTGTCTTTATTGGCTTACCTCGTCAGCATGCTCGCTTTTTTGCAGCATATTATTGATAGGCTTGGCCAATACCAACAGTATCACAGCAGAGACTACCAAGAAGATCGTCATGGTAGTAAACAAGGTCGGCAAACCTTCGATTTTGTCCGCTGAGACATGACCACCAAAGAAGGCCGCAACCAAGTTACCCATCGCAATAGAAGCAAAGAACAACCCCATCATCTGACCTTGCATGCCTTTTGGTGCAAGCTTGGTCATTGATGACAGACCTACCGGGCTAAGCGCAAGCTCGCCAAGGGTCAATAACAGCAGACTTCCCACCAACCATAAAGGCGATGCTAAGCCAGCACCAGGCGCTAAGATGCTTTTTGAGGCAAAAATCATCAAGGCAAAACCAGCGGCGGCAAGTAGCATACCGAGTGCAAATTTCGCCATGCTGCTCGGCTCAAGACCTCGGTTACCCAGCTTGACCCAGATAATACTAACGATAGGCGCCAATATTAAAATAAATAGTGGGTTCAGCGACTGAAACCAAATGCTTGGTATTTCAAACCCCATAACATTTAGATCCGTATAACGATCGGCAAATAGGTTAAAAGAGGTTGGCTGCTGCTCAAAACTTGACCAAAATAGCGTCGAGCCAATGATTAAAATAAAGCAGATCAGCAAGCGCAGTTTGTCCGTCTTATCCAACCGCGGTGAAATAAACATAATGGCAAAGTAAAGGATGACGACGGCTGCAATGATATAGGTCATATACTCCGCCACCATCTCAGGATTGAATGACACCATACCCGTAGAGATTAACAGCACCGCAGCGACCAACAATGCAACAAAACCACCTACCCAACGGCCAATGTTTTTGTAGCGATCATTGGATTGCTCCCACTCGGCATCGACACCTTTGGCCTGCGCATAACGCGTCAAGTTCTTGCGGGCGATAAAGCGGTAGGTAAGCAAGGATACGAGCATCCCTAAACCACCAACGCCAAAACCGACGTGCCACATGCCTTTTTCTTTGAATACGCCAACGATGAGCGCCGCCAAGAGTGCGCCAATATTGATACCCATATAAAATAAGGTAAAACCGCCATCACGGCGAGAGTCACCCTTAGGATACAAAGCCCCTACCATTACCGAGATACAGGTCTTAAATAGCCCTGACCCCAAAACGATACAGATCAAACCGACGAAAAACAGCGTCATACCAAACATGGCAGAAAGCGCAATACATAAGTGACCAAGGGCAATCACAATACTACCCCACCACAGGGCACGCTCTTGACCCAGCCAGTTATCTGCTAGCCAACCGCCCGGTACGGCTGCCAAATATAATGAACCAGCAAAAATACCATAGATAGCAGAAGCCGTGACTTCATCAAACCCAAAACCACCACTACTTACTGTTGCTACCATAAATAGCACGAGTAGCGGACGGATACTATAGTAAGAGAAACGTTCCCACATCTCAGTAAAAAACAACGAGCGTAATGGCGCAGGATGACCCATAAAGCCATTGTCTAGTGCTTGCAGCTCAGCCGCACTAGCTTCTGATTTTGATTGTGTACTCACAACTTTATTCCTTTAAAGGTTATTTTGGTAATGACCAAATGCCTAATTATTCCGATAAGCGGTCATATAGGCGGAACATTGTTTCACTTGGTTATACCCAAGTAAAGAAAAAGTTGGCTAAAACTTACACAAACACCCACAAAAAAGCTCGCTCTCAATCCCAGAGAACGAGCTTTTTTGTGGTCTTCAATGCAGTCCTATCGTATTGATATTACTGCTAGTAGAGACTTTAATAACCACCTTAGATTAACACACCAAGTGCAACGCTAATTAATATTATAGAACGCCTGCATAGGCGTTTTAAACCCTAATCGTTTTCTTGGTCTGTTGTTTAGTTTGTTCTCAATGTCCTGTATTTCATTATCAGAGACTTGTCTAAAGTCACAACCCTTAGGCAAGTACTCTCTGATAAGGCCATTGGTATTCTCGTTGGTTCCTCGCTGCCATGACGCATAAGCATCGGCAAAGAAGAAAGGGCTAAAGAGCTTTTGTTTCACCTTCTTATGCTGAGCAAACTCTTTACCATTGTCAGAGGTAATGGTCTTAACCTGCAACCTCACTGGCGCTAAGAGTTCTATCATTGCCTCTGATACTTGCTGTGCTGTTTTATGACCCACACGCTTCATCTTCAGCAGCCCCGTTTTACGTTCAACGAGCGTGACAATCGCTTGCTTGTGATGCTGACCGATAACGGTATCCGCTTCCCAATCTCCAATACGTGAGCGTTCTTCAACAATACAAGGGCGCTCATGAATCGAGACTCTGTCATTGATACGGCCTCGAGTCTCAGCGGTTAGACGCTGCCGGTATGGTTTTCCTTTACGTCTGAGACACTGCCACAATGTACCGCCCTGCCTCTTATCACGCCAAATATAGCGATAAATGCTCATATGACTGATACCAGCATGAACGCCAGATATTTGCTCAGGACTCCAGTTCTCTTTAAGCTTGTCTGTCACCCATGCCCAGAGGTCAGTCACAATAGTTGTGGCGTTGTTAGCCCGTCTGTCACAAGCCTTGTTATTAGCATGCTTTGCTCGGTAACCTCGTAGGCTTTTATTACGCCTAAGCTCTCTTGATATGGTACTGGGACTTCTGTTTAACACCCTCGCTATAAAATTAATACTATGTTTTGCCCCTTTAAGGGCATAAATCTGGTATCGTTCACCTAGGCTTAGATGTGTATAGCTCATGGTTGCAATCTCACTTTGGTCGGTGGATAAAAACTTTGATGCTAGCGCATCTAGGTCTTTTTTTCACCTTGCATTTGGTATTGCACTTCATGTGTTAATCTAAGCACTCATTTAAGAGTCGTTTTTTGCTATATAAACTATCAATTGCAATGTCAAAAATTACTGCGCTACTGCTGTGTCATCAGCGGCGGTGCCAGCATCCCCAGCATCCCCAGCATCTAAGTCACCATCCGCTTGCTCAGCAGTTAAATCAGCATCGGCAACAGCCGCTTGGCTTACTGTACCAGAAGCGGTCGCTGTACCTGCTTCTGCAGTGACGACTGCACTATCTGCATCTGTCGCTGGGGTGACGGTTGCATCTGCAGCCGTATCAGATGCTGCTGCATCTACTGGTGCTGTTTCAGCATTTGCTTCAGCTGGGGCAGCAGCGTCTTCGGTAGCAATGGCTTCTGCCTCATCAGCCGCTTCTGATGCTTCCGTTGGCGTCGCCGTGATGTGCTCGCCTGCTGGACGCAAAAACGCAGAAATACCAATAAGTAAGACAATACCTAAAAACAAGGCAATGCCACCTAGAGTGTATAACAGCTCTTTTTTTGGATTGTTATTGACGATACCTTCTGACATACCTTATCCACCTTGCACAAAATATTTGAAATATTGACCTATTATATCGCAATTTATACTGATTTGTGAAAACCCTTAAGTATTTAAAGGGTTTATTATCATCAATTTTACTATTCGCTTTTAGCGTTGATGACAGTTATTTACCCAAACGTACTAACTTCTTAGGACGCTTACCCAAGTAACTCAGTATCAGCAGTAGCGCCATAATAAACAAAATAGGATATTGGCCAAAACGCATAAACGGCGTATTACCAACGCGCGCCTGTATATTACCGCGTAGTACGGTGCGCTCAAACTGCGGAGCACGCGCTACGATGCGACCTTTATGGTCGATGATAGCTGTCACCCCCGTGTTGGTCGCACGCATAAACCAGCGACCATTTTCGAGCGCGCGCATCTGTACCATCTGTAGATGCTGTAGCGGGCCTGCCGACGTACCGAACCACGCATCGTTTGAGATGGTCAATAAAAAGTCTGTGCCAATCGCGTTTTTGCGCGTGGTATCTGGATACGCCACTTCATAGCAGATAGCAGCGCCCAAATTATGACCGCGCACTCGTAGCGGTGACTGTTGGTCACTACCGCGGCTATAGCTCATGATATCTTGGCTACCTGCCAGATTTGGCAGGATATCAAGCACCCCTTCAAATGGAATGTATTCACCAAAGGGTACCAGACGCTGTTTTTTATACAAGCCATCTGCCTGAGCCCCTAGCGCCACCACACTATTATAAAACGGCGCATATTTATCTTTACTGGCATCAAACGCGGCTTCGTCCTTATAAGGGATGCCCGTCACCCATGCCGTGTCCGTCTCTTTGGCCATTTTGACCATTTCATTGATAAAACCAACCGCTTCTGTCTGAAACATCGGAATCGATGACTCAGGCCACAGCACAATGTCACGCCCCCACTCATCGCGAGTCAAGGTTGCGTAGATTTTTAGGGTTTCTATTTGATACTCAGTAAGCCATTTTAGATCTTGCGGGATATTGCCTTGAATCAAAGACACTGATAGATCAGGCGTGCCTTTTGGTTTGGTCCACTGCGGATTGATCAACCATAGCGAGCAGCTAACAACCAGCAAAGCTATCGACGGAATCATATAGCCTGCGCGGCGACGTAGTAGCTCAACGACGCTGGCTCCCAATAATACCGCCACAAAAGAAACCGCGAAAACACCCGCAACAGGCGCCAAGGATGACAACCAATATTGCTCAGTAAATGCATAACCGACGAATAGCCAAGGGAAGCCGGTGAATAGCCACGTTTTCATCCACTCTTGGAGTACCCAAAGCGCAGCAAAAGATAATGGCTGTTTGCCAACCACTCGATTAAAAATCAGCGCCAAAAAGCCATGGAACAACCCCATGCCGAGACCCATCAGCGCAATCATAATCAGCGCAAGCCATACGGGCGTCGAACCATAGACATGGATAGATGTGTACAGCCAAAACGCACCCACACACCAAAGCCCCGTACCGTATGCCTGACCAATTAGAAAGGCGCGGCGACCTGTCATATCCGGCATCAACAACGCATATAAAATGGCAGGTGATACTAATGCAACTGGCCAAATACCATAAGGTGCCAGTGCAAGTATAAAAGCGCCTCCTGCCAGCAAAGCAATCAGTACCGTCAGTCCCAGATGTAAGCCTTTTGGCTGTTCAGGGTTCAGGCGTTTTTGTAAATCAACAGTAGACAGACGCATAGCAGTTATCCAAAACCATATTTTTCAAAATTTTACAGCTCAGCACTGAGACAAAACCCAAGCAAAAACTGACTGCATAATGCTCTATGCAGGACCACAAATAAAATCCACCCATGATACCAGTCAAAACCCATCAATGGGTAAATTTACGTCGCGAAAGTCTCATACCAAAATGCAAAAGGCAGAAAGCAAAAAACACGATGGTTCATCGTGTTTTTTATTGGATATGCTAAGAATGTTTTATCACTAACTATTGATTATGGGAATACAAACAAATTAATGGCTGCCTATCAATATCTGCTGATCCCCATTGGTTTTGGTCAGCTCTAGATTTTGGATAAAGCGCCCTTCCACATCAGTGATGGTGATTTGCCAATCATCTATCACCACGCTTTCACCCTCTAAATCACCAACGAAACCGAGCGCTTGCATGACCAGACCGCCCATCGTGTCGACATCGGTATCATCAAAACGACTGCCAAGCTCCTCATTACAGTCTTCAATCACCGTGGATGCTTGCACGCGCCATGTGTTTGGCTTTTCGGGATCAGGGACGATATTATTAATATCGCTGTCTTCATCGAAGTCATCATGCTCATCGACGATGTCACCAACGATCTCCTCTAACAAGTCTTCCATGGTAACGACACCACCAAAGTTGCCAAACTCATCAACGACGATCGCCATATGCACTTGCGTGCGCTGCAATGAGCGCAGCAGGGTATCTGAACGAGCTGTTTCACTGATATATAATGGCTGGCGCACCAAGTCTTTTAGACGTTTGCTATCGATTTTGTCTTCTTGATTGCGTACCATGTGCACCAGAATAGGAATCAAATCTTTTGCCAATAAGATACCAATGACCGCATCATCATCTTGACTATCAAAAACAGGATAGCGCGAGTGCGTCGTATCAAGAATGATGTCCATCACTTCGTCAAGGCTAGTGCTTTCGTGCAGACCAATCACTTGCGGCCTTGGCGTCATGATTTCGCGCACTTGTGTCGCCGGCAGATCGAGCACGCCTTCTAACATATCGACCGTATCGGGCTCTAAAAACTGGCGCGAGTCTTGTACCAGACGAATCAATTCATCACGGGTTTCGGGGGCGGTCGATAGCCAGCGTTTTAAGCCGCGCATCGACCAACTACTCGGGCTGGGAGTGTCGTCAGACATGGTGGTGTGATTTAACCTCTTTAGTTAATGGCAATTAGAATAACCGTTCATAAAATAAGTAGAGCCTAGATGGGGACAAAAGCGCCAAATAAAACAGCGAGCTTATCATTATCTGTGTAGCAAACAACAGACATACCAGCACAATTTAGCTTCACTTTATCGCAAGCCTCACCGACATTCAACGACAAATTCACTCAAATTGTATTGTCAGTGTGTTATAAACTTTGCTATGGTCAAAGCCATTATTTATCAAAACAAACCTTATGTCGCTACGCTCCGTTTTTTACCGCTTATTATCGTCGCGTTCACGCAGCCAGCTTGCAGATAGCCATTCTGTCAGTCGCGATTTGGACAACATATCAGCAGATAACAAACCACCAAGACCGACATGGCGACATCGTCTTGTTATTTTTTTGATTGCTATCACAATATTGCTATCAGCAATATGGTTGCTATTAGCGATTTGGTATCAGTACGGGATAAGCTCTGTACTCACTTGGCTTGCAACACTCATCATCGTGGGTATATTAGCTGCGCTGCTAAGTATGCGTTATTGGCATACAGTCACAAAGATACTGCTCAGTGACTCATTGTCTAATAAAAAATCAATTCATAAAAACACAGCGACTAGATACCTCATTGGCTTATATGGAGCAACTTGGCTCATAGGTCTAGGCTGGTTTTTTTCTATCGAACCCCAGCAAGATCGCGACTGGATGGCTGAGGTCGACCAGCAAGTGGCTTATGAGCGCGATGCAACCAACCCTGATTTGATTACCTTAACCAATGTCCGTAATTTTGATTGGCGCACAGACGAGGACGCCACAGAGCATTGGGAGACGCGCACGATTGATTTATCTAAACTCTCTGGCGTTGATGTAACCAACTCTTATTGGATGGGGCCACTGATTGCTCATACTTTGGTCAGTTTTCGCTTTGAAGACGATAGACCACTTGCCTTCTCATTTGAGATTCGTAAAGAAAATGGCGAGTCTTTTTCGGCACTGGCGGGATTTTTTAGACGGTATGAGCTGAGCCTGATTGCCGCCGAAGAGCGCGATATTATCTATACGCGCAGCAACGCGCGTGGTGAGCAAGTCTATCTGTTTCCTATCAGCAATTTGCAGCAACATGAGGTGAGATCGTTGTTTGTATCTTACCTAACGGCAATGGATGAGCTCAATACCAAACCCGCTTGGTACAACACATTGACGAGTAACTGTACTAATATTATCTTTTATATGGCGCGTATCGTCAGTGGCGAGCGTTTGCCATGGGATTATCGGATTTGGGTCTCTGGGTGGCTGCCAAACTATCTATACGATGTCGGTATGCTCGACGCCAAGCCCAACAGCGGCGCGCAGAATTGGTCGATGGATACTTGGTACGAGCGCACTCATATCAATCCAAAAGTGCGTGGTTTTGATAATTTAGCAGGCAGCAGCGTAGTCAATAGCCGCGAGTTCTCCAAGCAGATTCGTCAGGATATTCCTATCCCGCCATTGGCTGACTCAAAAGCGGCAGCTGAAGCCAAAGCACAATTTGCGGCGCAGGCCGCCGCGCCATAAACTCACTACTCGCCATAAACTAATGATAAGAGTCTAAATGGATACCGCTAGGGCTGTACCCATGTCACCACCCGCTCCTCCATCTCTTCATCTGTCATACCAACCTCAGAGACACAGCGCCCTGCCACCCCGACATTGGCCGCGCGCATCTGCTGCTCGGTGCGCGCCGCATCGCCAGTCAATAACAAATGCCAACTTGGGAGCTTCTGCCCTTTATACAAGCGTTTATAGGCGCAGTGTGATGGTAGCCACATCATGTTGGGCAGGTTTTCCATCGTGAGCTGAATACAGTCAGGCACATACTCTTGACGCGTGGCATAGTGCTGACAATGACCCGTCGCACAGTCCATCAGCTGACAGGTCACATCGGTATACTCAACCAACGCTTCGGCGTCATCATCATCGATATATTTGATCAGGCAGCAGCTACCGCAGCCATCACACAAAGCCTCCCATTCATGATGCGTCAGCTCTGATAAGGCAAATCGTGACCAAAACTGCGGGCGTAGTGGCTCAGACCTAGAACCAGTGTCAGCATTATTAGGAAATAAACTTACCGACTGCTCAAGCTTAGCATCCGGATTGACGCCTGAATGCAAGCCTGATTGTTCATCATTTTTGTTTAAGAAATTTATAGTCATAGGGTCGCAGTAGCGTTTTGATAAAGAGCGTTACACTATTATAGCTGTTTTTGCTAGAGATGGGCGTTAAGGTAGTACGAGTTAGAAAACGAACCATCACAATGACAAATAATCAAAACGACGAATAATCAAAACTCATAACATAAAAAAGGACAATCCTATGTCAGTTAAGACTTTCGAGTTAATCAGTACCACCGAAAATGGTGTTGAACTTATCAGCTATGTGGCGCTACCAGAAGACGCATCGGAAGAAAACCCAGCGGCTGGCATCTTGGTCGCACCAGAATGGTGGGGCGTGGTCGATCATCCAAAATCAGTAGTAGAGCGTTTGGCAGAAGCAGGCTACGCAGCAGTTGCAATGGACGTTTATGGCGAAGGCAAACTCACCACCGATGCGGCGCAAGCTAACATGTGGATGGAGCAAGTGCTTGATGATCAAGACATGCTGATGGCACGCTGCCGCTTGATTTTGAACGACTTTAGCGATCAGTTATCAGTTGACGGTGACAATCTAGGCGCAATCGGTTACTGCTTCGGTGGTAAAGTTGTCCTAGACATGGCTCGCGAAGGCATGCCGCTAAAAGCGGTTGCTACCTTCCATGGTAACCCAACGCCAAAACAACCAGCAGACAAAAACTTTAAAGCAAAAGTATTGGTCGCGCACGGCCGTGATGATTCAATGGTATCAATGGACGCCATCGAGGGCCTAAAATCTGAGCTGGATGCGGCCGATGTCGACTACACTATCGATGTGTATGACAATGCCAAGCACGGCTTTACCAACCCCCATGCCGATGAGCGTGCAGCCAAAAACGACGTCGATCTCGGCTACAACGAAGCTGCCGCCAAGCAAAGCTGGGATAATATGCTTGAGTTTATGAAAGCCAATTTGGCATAAGAACCATTTGATATAAAACTCATAAAGAAGGGCAGCTTAACTATTAAGCTGCCTTTTTATTTTCAGTCTTGTTTTATTGATGAGCTTTTGGGTAAGTAATCAGAGCGGTCTTGTGCTTCTTAGCAAATCACGTCATTATCACATTACTATCAATTGGATTGAGCGACGAAGATGTTATATCTATTGGTAACCCAGTTGGGTTGGCTGGCCTTTACAATTTTATTGATCGTGGTAGTCGCGCTATACACCAAGATAAAGCGAGAAATCACGTATTTGCGCCGCGATGTGACAAATCTACAGGCTGAACTTGAGCAGCAAAAAAATCGCAGTATGAACGCTTCATCTACCCATTTGGCTGATGAGCGTGTTTATACGCGCGCGAGCGCTAGTGAAGGCAATACTACTAAAAATGATGCTGCTAAGCATGCAATTTTTGATTCACAACAGCGGTCTATAGATAATCTTTCAACGCTGTCATTTACATCATTGCCACCACCACTGCCTGTTACTACGCCAACTCCGACCAAAAATAAAATAGCAAATGCGCCGATTGAGCCTGATGAACGCTCACTACCTATTGTGACGTCGCTCATTCATTCAATCAAAAACTGGTTTTTCGGTGGCAATCTCGTCGTTCGGGTCGGCGTATTGGTGCTGCTAGTAGGCGTGGTGCTACTGCTGCGGTTACTCAGCGAATATATCGAAATTTCAATTACCACAAAGCTTGTAGCAATTGGCATCGCGGGGCTTGCGTTGGCAGCACTTGGGTTAAAGCTCACGGCAAAACGCTTTTCGTATGGGATTACGCTACAGGGCGCAGGCTTAGCGATTACATATTTGAGCACCTTTTTTGCTTATAGTGTTTATGAAATCATACCAAGTATTCCAAGCTTTATTGGGCTTGGATTATTGTCTGCTGTGACCATTGCCCTTGCTGTACGCCAAAACGCTTTTCCGCTCGCGTTGTTAGCGTTGTCTGGTGGATTTTTTGCGCCGATTTTGACCAGTGAAGATACTGGTAGCTTAGTCGCCTTATTCAGCTACTACCTATTATTGAATGTCACGATTGCTGTGATTGCTCATTATCGTCCATGGAAGATACTGAATCTATTTGGCGTAATTGTCACGTTTGGATTGGCCTACTATTGGGGCAGCACGCAGAATCTTGATCCAATTATTGAGACGCAGCTTTGGCCATTGGTTTTGCTTATTACATTGCATTGGTTGCTTTACTTGTTTGTCGTCATTCGTTACGCGCAGCAAGTTATTGCCTACAACGCACTTAGCGAAAAAGCCCTTAGCCATATCGATAGTACAAATAATATCAAGCGTTTAGATAAAGCTACCGTAGGCAACAATGCCTATTTATTTCCCATCGATACTGGCTTACTGTTTTCAGTACCGCTTCTGTCTTTCGGCTTACTTTCTGCTTTACTTGATAAGATTCCTAATGCCTTGACCATCACTAGCGCGATTTTGGCGACTGTCTACCTTGGGCTGGGCTGGTTGTTTATCCAGCGCAGTGAGCGCTATGCTTTAATCACTGAAGGCATGCTGGCTTTAGGATTTGGGTTTTTGGCGCTGGTGATTCCGCTGGCGCTAGATGCGGAATGGATTGCCTTTGGTTGGTCAGTACAGGGACTTGCTCTGGTTTGGTTTGGCAGGCGTTCATTGCGGTCGTGGTCGGTGTTATTCGGCTTACTATTACAGCTCGTCAGTATCGGCATGCTCGTGACCACAGCGATATTCTCTAGCAACGACTATCCGGTTTTAGCCTTTAGTATTTCAGCAATTGCTTATCTGGCGACCGTTTTTATCTTACGCGCTAGCAACTCTCCTACGATATTAATGAATAAGCTAGATAACAGTAATAGTCAGAATCATGACGCTGTAATGCCTTCTACCATAAAGGCACAAAAGCGTGGCAACCCATCAGATACGATGACCAATTATACTCATGCACTGGGTATCAATGATCAAGCGGCGCAGCAATGGCTGAACGCTATCAGTCATCAAAGCCATGCGTTCAAACTCGTTTGGCACAGTCCTGAATTAATAAAGTTTTTAACATTGACAGCGATAGCGTGGATGCTACAAGTGCTGATACTTGATTTGCATCATTGGTTTGATAGTTGGCAATCAGATACGACAGTCATTGCGCTGTCAGCACTCATCAGCCTGGCCGCCTATTGGGTCATCAACCGTTATCGTCCGTGGGCGGAGATTAGACAGCTGAGTCGTGGATTATTGTTATTGTTTTATTTCATGCTAATACTGCAACTGCCACAAAAATTCGAGCGAAATCTAACATGGGCAACAGCGGAATGGCTGGTATTCATAGGCTTGATAATTGGCTGGTTACTGATAGGCCAGCTATGGCTAAAAACATGGTCTGATACTAAAAACACGGCACGTTATACTGAGGTAAGCTGGCTCGGTACAGGGCTGTTACTGATTGTTGCGGCTGCGCATTATAGCCTACCAGACTCTGATGGCGTGATGGCTATCTTGTTTTCAGCGGTACTCATATTATTGGGGTTATGGCTCAATCATCGTGATCTTAGTCAAAATGAAGAAAGCACCTCGACTAATAAAGTTTCAGAACACGGTCTGCTGTATTGGTTTAACTGGCAACAGGCCCTATTAGGTTGCGCTGCCATTTTTGCTCCCATTGCCCTACTTTGGGTTGTTCTTACCAATTGGTATTATGACGGTATGATTTGGGGACTGCCCTATTTTCCATTATTTAACCTATACGACATCACCTCATGGCTGACGCTATCGGTTGGTTTTAGTCTGTACTATATAAGCCAAAAAAACCGCGATGAGACACTTATCGGAGCAAGTACAACTGCCAAATCTAAGCGCATATTTACCGCTGAGAATCTGCTAATCATATTGGGACTGATCAGTTTTTGGTTAATCTCCAGCATGTTGGTCAGAACGCTACACGCCTTTATCGGCACGCCACTTTGGGACGGTGCTCAGGGCGGTGCATGGAGTAGCGAGCAAGTACAAACAGGACTGACAATTTTATGGACGCTCTTAGCCTTGGTCGCCACCATCCTTGCCAGCCGCTATTGGCAGCGCGCGCTTTGGTTTATGGGGATTGGTCTACTTGGCATTGTCGTACTCAAGCTGGTCTTGGTCGATTTGTCACAGACCGAGGCGATTTGGCGAGTCATATCTTTCCTTGGCGCAGGTAGTTTGATTCTGCTCATTGGTTATTTGGCACCCTTACCACCAGCGTACGAGGAAACAGAAAACCATACTAAAGAATAGTGATAGATTTGGTCGAGTGAAATTGTCCCGTGAGCAAGGTGGTTCTGTAGTAAACTGGACACCATTAGAAAGTAAACATTGATTGTTTTACTTTTAGCATTTTTTATAAAAGGTTATGAAAGCAGATGGATAAGAGAGCAAGTATTCAGTGGTTCCCTGGGCATATGAACAAAGCCCGTAACGAAATCAAAGAAATCATGCCGCAGATGGATGTGGTCATCGAGGTCATCGATGCGCGTATTCCCTATAGTAGTGAAAACCCAATGGTTGCTGCACTGCGCGGTGAAAAGCCTGTTATCAAAATCCTGAACAAAGCTGACCTTGCCGATCCTGAATTGACCCAAATCTGGATGGATCATCTTGAGCAGCAAGATGGGGTTAAAGCCATTGCTTGCGACACTGAAAAAGCCAATGACGTAAAACGCATCATCGCCATCTGCAAACACCTCGTCCCCAATAAAGTCGGGACTGGTCGTCAAATCAAAGCGATGATTATGGGTATTCCAAATGTGGGCAAATCAACGCTGATCAATACGTTAGCAGGTCGCGCCGTGGCAAAAACAGGCGATGAGCCAGCGGTAACCAAGTCGCAACAACTGATTAAGCTTGACGATGACATCATGCTCTATGACACACCCGGTATGCTCTGGCCAAAGGTCGAAAACGAAAACTCTGGCTATCGTCTGGCAGCGACGGGCGGTATCCGTGATACCGCTTTTGATTTTGCTGATGTCGCCAGCTATACCGCTGAGTATTTGATGCACGCCTATCCTGAGTTGCTAAAAACCCGCTATAAAATTGACGAGTTACCCAAGACCGATTGGGAGTTCTTTGAAGTGGCAGGTCGTAATCGCGGCTGTGTGCGTTCGGGCAATCAGGTCGACACCTACCGTATGTCTGAGATTCTCATCAATGAGCTACGTAGCGCAAAAATTGGTCGTATCACGCTAGAAACACCAGCGATGATAGAAGCAGAAGAAATCGTCGTCGCCGAACAACGCATCGCTGCTGAAGAAAAGAAAAAAGCCCGCGAGGAAGAAAAACGCTTACGTCGTCTAAAAACGCGGAAGAATCGGAAGTAGGTTTGGTTCAAGGCTCATTACTCAAAAAATAATTGCCTATATAAAAGCCCTTGTGGGCTTTTTTTATGTCTTTATTCTCTGTATAACATAAGTATCGTATGTCAAAAATACAAATATAGAGAATAAGTAATGACAGATTACAATTTAATGAAAGATTTCACTTTTCATGAAAGAGATGAGTTTACACGTGAGCCTATCGCTGAGAAAATCATTAAGCTATTAGATTCAGATATTGAAGTATCACCACTTATCATTGACGGTAAATGGGGTACAGGAAAGACAGAGTTTTGTTTTAAACTAAAAAATCTGATTGAGGAGAATAATCCGAATGATTATAAGGTTGGTTATGTAAATGCTTTTCAAGCTGATCATGCCAATGAGCCGCTCTTAACACTTATAGCTGAGGTGGCTAGTTTTTACGATGAAAAAGACGACAAGCGAAAGAATTTTATAAAAAATGCAGTCCCTTGCCTAAGGCTTATTTCTGGTATAGGTCTCAAAGCAGGATTAGGATTTGCATTCGGTAGATATGCGGCAGATATTCCTGATGCACTAGCAGACGGAGTGGAAGAAATAAAGGATGGGTCAAAATCTCTTATCGACCAGTCACTTGAGTCTATGATTAAAGATCAAGTAGAAGCGGAAAAGAATTTATCGACATTGCGCGATGCTCTATCAGATATTGCTTCCACAAACCCTATCATTTTACTCATTGACGAGCTTGACCGATGTCGTCCAGATTTTGCAGTGATGATGTTAGAGACCATCAAGCATGTGTTTGATGTAGATAATGTACAAATTATATTAATTACCAATGCTGAGCAGCTTAAAGCCACTATAAAACATAGCTATGGTAGCGAAACGGACTCGCATAGTTATCTTTATAAATTTTTTAAGTATCAAATCAACCTACCAACGACCAATAAAGATGAAGAAAACCGTTCAGTTAGTAATAATGTGACTTATTTTAGAAGAGTTATACAGGACAGTAATGTAATTTCACAAGAATTTAAAGAAAACAAACTTATCTACCAAATCCCATTGTTTATTGATATTAGCACGCTATCGCTTCGGAATATTGAACAGGTTATACGTTGTATAGAGACGTTGATAGTTTTTGAAGATAAAGAAAAAAGTCAATCTTATGTAATCGAGCAAGTTTTAATGGTCTTCCTATCTTTTTTATACACTTAGATTAACACACCAAGTGCAACGCTAATTAATATTATAGAACGCCTGCATAGGCGTTTTAAACCCTAATCGTTTTCTTGGTCTGTTGTTTAGTTTGTTCTCAATGTCCTGTATTTCATTATCAGAGACTTGTCTAAAGTCACAACCCTTAGGCAAGTACTCTCTGATAAGGCCATTGGTATTCTCGTTGGTTCCTCGCTGCCATGACGCATAAGCATCGGCAAAGAAGAAAGGGCTAAAGAGCTTTTGTTTCACCTTCTTATGCTGAGCAAACTCTTTACCATTGTCAGAGGTAATGGTCTTAACCTGCAACCTCACTGGCGCTAAGAGTTCTATCATTGCCTCTGATACTTGCTGTGCTGTTTTATGACCCACACGCTTCATCTTCAGCAGCCCCGTTTTACGTTCAACGAGCGTGACAATCGCTTGCTTGTGATGCTGACCGATAACGGTATCCGCTTCCCAATCTCCAATACGTGAGCGTTCTTCAACAATACAAGGGCGCTCATGAATCGAGACTCTGTCATTGATACGGCCTCGAGTCTCAGCGGTTAGACGCTGCCGGTATGGTTTTCCTTTACGTCTGAGACACTGCCACAATGTACCGCCCTGCCTCTTATCACGCCAAATATAGCGATAAATGCTCATATGACTGATACCAGCATGAACGCCAGATATTTGCTCAGGACTCCAGTTCTCTTTAAGCTTGTCTGTCACCCATGCCCAGAGGTCAGTCACAATAGTTGTGGCGTTGTTAGCCCGTCTGTCACAAGCCTTGTTATTAGCATGCTTTGCTCGGTAACCTCGTAGGCTTTTATTACGCCTAAGCTCTCTTGATATGGTACTGGGACTTCTGTTTAACACCCTCGCTATAAAATTAATACTATGTTTTGCCCCTTTAAGGGCATAAATCTGGTATCGTTCACCTAGGCTTAGATGTGTATAGCTCATGGTTGCAATCTCACTTTGGTCGGTGGATAAAAACTTTGATGCTAGCGCATCTAGGTCTTTTTTTCACCTTGCATTTGGTATTGCACTTCATGTGTTAATCTAAGACAGATTAAATAATAATGTTTTAGAAGAAATAATATATAGAAGATTGGACTCTTCAAATTTTTATAGTTTGATATCAACTCGTAGTTTTAAACTTCCTCAATACTTTCGTGAACAAAGCGTTATCACATTACAAGAGTTGATAACTATAATATTCGATAGGTATTTTACTAGTAGTCGTATAAAGCTTCCAAATGACCATTGGGAACAAAGAGATACAATTATGACGCTAAGAAAGAATTTAGATCTTTATGAGCTAAAAGATAGCGTTGACAACCTGATTCAACATAATAGTAAAAATTCATCAATTCATCATTATATTGATCATACTATAAATAACCTTTTACTTTTCGATATCGTTAAGTAGTTATTTTTATTATATTATTTAATAGCATTGCGCCAAAGTTGGGTCGTAGCAAATACGTATATCAGGTATAATTGTTTACCTTCAAAAAATCAAATATAAGAGCCTATGACCCAGCCAACTGCTAACTCTATACCTTCTGAAACCAACTTTAATCACTCTAAAACATCTCTAAACTCCTTCGCCCCGCGCCTACTCGATTGGTTTGCCGAAAACGGTCGCCATGATTTGCCGTGGCAACAGCACCAGACCGATACGCCCAATCCTTATGTCGTTTGGTTATCCGAAGTGATGCTTCAGCAAACACAAGTGACCACAGTACTGCCCTACTTTGCGCGCTTTATGGACACCTTTCCGACCGTGCAAGACTTAGCCGCTGCTGACTGGGATGTGGTCGCCGAGCATTGGGCGGGGCTTGGCTACTATGCACGCGCGCGTAATTTGCATAAAGGCGCAAAGCAACTGGCCGAGATAATTGACGAGACCGGTGATTTTCCGCAGACGCTAGCGGACTGGGAGGCGATTTCGGGCGTTGGGCCATCGACCGCAGGCGCGATTATGGCGATGGGATTGCATCATTATGGCGTTATCTGCGATGGCAATGTCAAACGGGTGCTGACACGTTGGGCCGCTATCGACGGCGACATTACCAAATCTGCTACGACGAAAGAGTTATGGGCATTAGCGGAGCGTTTAACACCGACAGAGAACTCAGGACTGTTCGCACAAGCCATGATGGATATGGGCGCAACGTTATGTATGCGTAGCAAACCTGCTTGCCGATTATGTCCGCTACAAGAAGATTGCTTGGCACATGCTGAGGGACGCGAGACTGATTATCCTGTCAAAGCGAAAAAACAGCCCAAACCGAGTAAGTTTAGCGATGCATTGCTGATAGAAAATATAGACTGTGAAATATTGTGGCTACAACGCCCTGATAACGGCATTTGGGGCGGATTATGGAGCTTGCCATTACAGTTCGTAGAAAAAATTGATGGTAAAGCAAATAGCAAGATAACTGGCAAAAATACTGCTAAAAAACCAGTCACGAGCGACGATAAGTCATCAAGCTTGGCAAGTGGCGTGCGTAGTAATGAAAAAGTCTATGAGACAGAGTTCACCACTGCTGAGCAAATCATTAATGAATGGCTAATAAAGAATGAACTGGTAACCGAATCAGTTAGCAATACCTTATTAGATGACGCCCCTATCAAGCACTCATTGACGCATTTTCATTGGTATTTAACACCGCGCAAACTCACTGTCGATGCTGCGCAAACGATAGAACTCAACGAGAAACTAGCAGCAGCTGAGATTGATTTTAAATGGCTCACCGAACAAACAGCACAAGACAGTCTAGGATTGCCTCGTGCGATGATTAAAATCTTAGAATAAAAATTAGTGTAAAAAACTGGCATAAAAAAAAGCGACTCATTAACTATAGTGAGTCGCTTTTTTATGATGACAAGATGACAGTAGCTAACAATAAATAGCGCTAAGGCTAGGGTTAGGACTTTGGCACACGCAAGCGCATTAGGCCTTCTTGTTGCACGGTGGCAACCAGTTTGCCATCTTGCCAGAACTGCCCATGGTTCAGCCCTTTTGCATTGGACGTGGTATCACTCCACATGTCATAGAGCAGCCAATCATTCAAATCAAACTCACGGTGGAAGTGCATAGAGTGGTCAATACTAGCAGCTTGCAATCCGCTGGTCATAAAGCTTACGCCATGTGACATCAGCCCCGTGCCCACCAAGTAAAAATCAGACGAAAACGCCAAAAGCGCTTGCTGAATCGCCACCGGCTGATTGCCTAGCTCGCGAATACGTAGCCAGTTGGCTTGCTTAGGTTTCATTGGTTCTGGATTGATCGGATTGCGCGGTTTGACAGGCTTTATCTCGACATGACGGCGGCGCATAAACCGTGCCTTGAGCGCATCTGGTACTTTGCCCACGTACTCTTCTTTTAAATCTTGCTCGGTCAATAGATCTTCTGGCGGTGGATAAACAGGCATGTCTTCTTGATACGCAAGGCCATCCTCCATGGGAGAAAACGACGCAATCATCGAAAATATCACTTGCTCAATAGGCGCTTTACCGCGTACTTCTTTGTACTGAATAGCCGTCACTTCACGGGCAGATAGACTGCGACCATCACGTAGACGGCGCACTTGATAGATCACTGGTTGATTGATATCACCGCCACGCAAAAAATACCCATGCAAAGAGTGACAAGGCTTGTCTTGATCTAATGTATGCGCTGCTGCCATGATCGCTTGGGCCAGTACTTGCCCGCCAAATATACGACTGCCCACATAATCATGGCTCTTACCCTCAAAGACATCGGGGGTAACCTCAATAAGCGCGATTGTAGCCAGCAGCTCATCAATCAGTTGTGAATTATCGGACATGACAATATGTTTCCTTATTTTTATCAAACACGCTCAGCATCCAAAAGTAAGCATCTAACAATCTCGATGCCATATAGCCGCTGCGCTTGAATTTAAAATAATATGAGATCGCTTGCGGAAATACACAAGAGAGACTTTAGAACAAACACACAGCCATAGCTCATCAGGCCATGGCTATCTGTTCATTTTCGATAGAAAAGGTAAATATCTTACCCAATATTGTTGGCTTTGACTAGTTACTGTCAGCTTACTCATAAGTATTGCTTAACGATTTGCGATAAAAAATCGCATCTACTTTACTCGTCCAAGCAATCTCATTCATAAAAAAACGAGATGTCTAACAACATCTCGTTTTTGACAATCATCTAAAAGTTTATGGCTTCACTGCTATCAGTACGCGAATAGAGTCCGGCACTAGCGATAAATTACCAAGCGCTTGCTCTCCTTGAGCCTTGAGCTGCTCTAGGCGCTCAATCTCTTCGGGGCGTACATTTGGATTAATGGTCTGCAAGTGCTTGAGACGTTTGATCTCACGTGACCACTGCTGACTAAAGCGCGCACTTGCTTGTTCACCAATCTCCGCGATTTGCTCACGTGCGATGTCTTCAGCCTCGTAATACCGCTGCTCGATCACATCGCCGCGCACTTTGATCACTTGACGAGCACGGTTTTTGTCCAAGCGTTCCACATGCGGCATGATCATATCAGCACTGATACGAGCGGACAAGTCACTACCCTGCTCACTGATAAAGACACGGATATTTTGCGTGGTCAATGTCGCTGGCAGATTGAGCACTTTTGGTGCGATGGCTTCGATACGGAAGTTTACTTCTAGCAGTACCATCCCTTGCGGCACAGCGGCGCTTTTTAGCATAGCCACTGTCGTATTACCAAAAGTGCTGGTACTGGCAAGCTCATAAATAGCGCGCATCAATGGATGCTCATGCGTAATAAAATCGATATCTTCACGCTGAAGCGCTTGCTCACGCTCAAAAGTCAACGTCATACCATCTTCATCACCAAGCGGCAAGCCATCGATATAGTCGCTGATCTCAGTGCTATCAATCGGTGCGATGACCCACGAGCCATCACGCTGGATATTATGGTCGATATTGGCAGAGGCAAAGAAGCGCTCAATGAAATGCGGCAACAAATTATTGCCATCAAAGTCACGCATGGCATCCGCAATACGTCCAGCGACACGCGGACGACACGAGTTGTACTCTAGCAGACGATCACGGCCCGCTTGTAGCTGCGCCTCTAAGCCCAAACGCGTCTGTAGCGCCTCATCAATGATGTCTTGTAAGATAGCATTGTTATCCGCAGTATCCGCGCCTTCAAGTACAGGCTTGAGCTCTTGGATATACTGCTCTTGCACGCTTTGTGCCGTTGGTGATATTTGGTTAAACATATTCAGCGCATCGTTATACCAATGATACAGACGCTCTTGCGCCGTGCCCTGTACATAAGGCACATGCAGCATGATCTGCTGTGTCTGACCGATACGATCTAGACGACCGATACGCTGCTCCAAAGTATCTGGGTTTGCCGGTAAATCCCAGAGTATCAGTTGGCTTGCAAACTGGAAGTTACGACCTTCAGAGCCAATCTCTGAGCATAATAATATTTGTGCGCCTTCACTATCCGCGAAAAATGCTGCTGCTTGGTCACGCTCAAGCAGGGTCATCTGCTCAGTAAATATAGCGGTTTTGATGCCGGCATGCAGACGCAATACAGCTTCTAAGCTCTCTACTGTCGCGCCACTGCGAGCGATTAGCAGTACTTTTTGCTGCTTAAGCTCACCGCGTAAGATATCAACCAACCAAGAGACGCGTGGATCATCTTCTAGCCAACCACCGTCGGGCTGGTTTTCTTCGCCCCACAGCTGCTCACGCAGTTTGCCCGTGGTTTGGTAGCTATCAACCCATGCGTCAGGCAGGTGCAGTGGATATGGCTGATGGCTTCGTCCATAAAACCCTTTGACACTCTCACGAGTATTGCGAAATAAGATACGGCCGGTACCATGACGGTCCAGTAGCTCGTTAAGGGCATAAGTACGCAAGCGCTCATCGTCATTGATTGCGCCCAGCTCATCCATACTAATGTCTAATAAATGGCTCAAAGCTGCAATTTGCCCATCACTCAGTGGCTTGTCTTCTATCAAGACGCCAGCGACGGCAGCGGTTTCGGCAAAGGCTTCTTGCCCATCAATAAACTCATCCAAATCATCAAAGCGATCAGGATCTATCAGGCGCAAACGGGCAAAGTGACTCTGCGCGCCAAGTTGCTCTGGCGTTGCTGTCAGTAGCATCACCCCAGGCGTCTCTTCAGCAAAGTCAGCAATCAAATCGTATTTGTCATTGCCGCCCTGCTCTTCATCCCAGTGCAAATGGTGCGCTTCGTCGACGACCAATAGATCAAAGCCCGCTTCCATCGCCTGATCGTACAAATCAGGATGATCAAGCAACAAATCCATGCCCGCGATGATGCACTGCTCAGTGGCAAAGACGTTTTGCTCAGGATCATGTTCTTTGATCGCAGCTGTGCGCACCAAATCAAACAATGCAAAATTCAGATTAAAACGACGACGCAGCTCAATCATCCATTGATACTGTAAGCTGTCTGGCACCAAAATCAAAACACGCTCAGCTTTACCCGTTAGTAGCTGCTGATGGATAATCATGCCCGCTTCGATGGTTTTACCAAGACCTACTTCATCAGCGAGCAGGACACGCGGCGCGATACGCTTACCGACTTCGTGTGCGATATAGAGCTGATGCTCGATGATATCGACACGCGCGCCCATCAACCCTTTGAGTGGATGGCCTGCCAATGCTGATTGCATACGCAAGATATCTTGGCGCAGCTCGTACCAATCGCCGCGTTCGATACGACCAGCGAGCAGACGCTCAAGCGGCTTGGCTAGCGTGATATTGGCCGCAAGGCGCGTCTCCATTATTCCTTTAGAAGCAGTGCCGCCCTCGTGCTCATCGACGCTATATTTGAGCACACCCATGACTTCATCGACAGCATTGACTGTATAGCTTTTGCCATCTTGGTCATAGATCGTATCGCCAACCTTAAACACCACGCGCGATAGTGGCGCAGAGTTTTTTGCGTAGACGCGCGTCTCTTCACTTTGTGGAAATAAAATATGCACACATCGATCATCGACATCGATAACCACACCTAAGCCAAGCTCAGACTCCGTATCAGATAAATAACGTTGGCCAACGGCGAATTCAGTACTGTGCAATGAAGCAATAGAGATAGTCATAAGGCGATGTCTTTTGTACTCAGATAATTAAAAATTAGATAGCAATGGTGGCTTGCGATAGCAGTCAGGTTAAAAATGAGGCAAATCGTTAATAGATGCAAACGCAGTGTCATAATGTTAGTGAAACCAATAGCCAAGCCTTACCATTATATAACGTTAGCGGCTAGATGAGTGCGTTAAGTTCAATTTTCAAGAGGCGGCTTATGATACCCATGACTTTATAAGGTCTTTGGGCCCAATCAGGCTCAGTAAATCCGCCCATGATATAAATTACTTTGTTTTTAAACGCTTATCACCACTTAGCCAATATTTAATGGATTCGTTTTTGACTAAAAATGCCAACGTGCTACATTAAGCCGATAACGATTCATTTGACAACTATTTCTATCTATAGGACAACAATAAATAAGGAATCATGATGCAAGCCGTTTTTTTGGATAAAGGCACTTTTTCTGATGGCATTGATTTGCCCGCACCAGCAGGCATAAGCGATTACGTCACTTATAACGATACGCCAAAAGACACGGACCTCATTATTGAGCGCTGTAAAGATGCCGATATTATCATCACTAATAAAGTGCAAATTGGCGCGGAGGTGATCGCTGACCTACCTAAGCTAAAATTGATTCAACTGACCGCCACTGGCATGAATAACGTCGATCAAGCCGCTTGCGATAAACATGGCGTAGCACTTTATAATGTGGCGGGATATGCGGTAAAAAGCGTGCCTGAGCATACCTTTATGCTCATGCTGACTGCGATGCGTGCCGGTATTCATTACCATCAAAAAGTCGCTGATGGCACATGGCTAGCAAACGGGAATTTTTGTCTGCTGGATATTCCGCTGATAGATTTGGAAGACAAGACGCTAGGCATCATTGGTATTGGCACCATTGGCAAGCGCGTGACCGAAATCGCGCGTGCATTTGGTATGACAGTTCTATGGGCGGAGCATCAAGGACGCACGCCGCGCAACGACGATTATACGGCATTTGATGAGGTATTAGCTCGTGCAGATGTCCTCAGTTTGCATTGCCCATTGACTGAAAAAACCGAGCACCTCATTAATAAAGATACCTTGGCAAAAATGAGCAAACAACCGCTCATCGTCAATGTCGCTCGTGGCGGCGTCGTTGATAGCCAAGCATTGACTGATGCGATTAACAACGAGCAAATCATCGGTTATGCCAGTGATGTATTTGAACAAGAGCCCATCGCGAACGATGACCCATTACTCAGTCTCAGCGACCATCCACGCGTCATATTTAGCCCGCACAATGCTTGGGGCAGCAAAAGCGCCCAAGAGACCTTGTGGCAGATATTAAGCAAGCAAGTTGCTGACTTTATCAATAATCAGCATCAATAACGACTATCGATCAATTAAAACCTAACGACTGAACCGCAACCAGTCGTCTTTTATTTTGCGGTATTTGAGCATCACACGGTCGCTAAGATAGTTGTTGGTCACGTACCACGGGTAGCGATCGCCTTGCTTCGGCAGTCTATCTTGGGCACGTCTGACATATCCAGACGATAGCGAGCCCATCACCGTATTTGCTTGGGCGTAGGCGGTAGCATTCGCCGCCTGTGCCTGTGGCAGCGCGACTTGGTAGCGGTTTTTGTGCATATAACTCAACAGCCGCACCAAATACTGACACGCCAGATCAATCTTTAGCGTCCATGAGGCGTTAGTGTAGCCAAATAAGGCCGCCAGATTGGGCACGCCTTCGATCATGACTGCCTTATACGTCATGCGCGTGCCGATATCAATGGCCTGCCCGTCGATATATACCGCTGCTCCGCCTAGCATTTGCAGCTTCAATCCGGTTGCTGTGACGATGATATCAGCCTCAAGATGCTCGCCTGATTGCAACATAATACCGGTTTCGGTGAAGTGGTCGATCTGATCGGTGACCACTGCTGCACGCTCACCGTGCAAAGACTTAAATAAGTCACTGTCTGGCACAGCGCATACGCGTTGATCCCACGGATTGTAGTCGGGCATAAAGTGCTCGACATCAACGCCGCTACCTTTTAACTCTTTTGTCACGCCGCCTTTTAGCACAGCTTTCATCAGCTTGGGCGCGTGAGTGGCTAATTTATACAGCCCTTGCTGCCGCAACACGTTGCGCGCTCGCAGTACCGTATAGGCCTGCTCTTTTGATAAAGGTGAAAACTTGCCTGATAGCCAGTCGATAGCATGATCATCGCCCGGTACGCTTGCCACATAAGTGGGTGTCCGCTGTAGCATCGTGACATGACGCGCACACTGCTCGCTGCTGTCATCTACCAATGCCGGCAATAGCGTCATTGCAGTGGCACCGCTGCCAATAATGACCACTTTTTTGTCATTATAGTCTAAATCATCCCAATGCTGCGGATGGACAATACGACCGCGGAAATCTTCTTCTCCCGCAAAATGAGGTCGATAGCCTTGCTCATAGTCGTAGTAGCCCGTAGCACCGACGATAAACTTTGCCGTCTTAACGAACACTTCTCCGCTGGTATGGTTTTTTATGGTTGCTGTCCATAACTGATCCATACTCGACCATGATATTTGCTGAACTTCATGCTCATAGCGAATATGCTCAGTAATACCAAACTCGCGCGCCGTATCAGCGATATAACGCTTGATATCGCCACCTGCTGCCAGCATTCTATAATCTAGCCACGGTCTAAAATTATAGCCAAAGGTTAAGGCATCAGAGTCCGAGCGGATACCAGGATAGGTAAATAAATCCCACGTCCCGCCCAAATCAGCCCGCTTTTCTAATACGACAAAACGCTGCGTTTTTGTCTGTTTTTGTTTTTTTGCACCTTTATGACCAAATAAATTTTTATGCGCTAGTTGCTGTAAGCGGCAGGCCATACCGATACCCGCAATGCCCGCACCAATAATCAGCACTTCATAATCAGCAGGCTTACCCCTTTGCGACTGTCTACGTGCGAGGCGACTTTTAATCGCCTGTTTGGTAGTAGCGATATCAAGCATATTCTCATCCTTGTGTTTACATGATCAGCGATAGCCTTAGTGCTTCTATTAATCGCGCGCTTCGACTTCATATTCAGGCAGCTAATGCATCAAAATGGGCATGGACTTTCCCAGTCCATCCAAGCACCCAATACTGGATGCTTTAAGCGCAATTGCTGCGCATGTAGATTTAGCCTTGGCGCAATCTTGAGTGCCGCGCCTTCAGCATATATCGGGTCGCCAATCATCACATGACCTGCATGCACCATATGCACGCGTAGTTGATGGCTGCGACCCGTAACGGGTTTAAGCATCACTCGGGTAACTGGTTGACCATCACACATTTCGTGCGCTATGACTTCATACAGTGTTAAAGCATGCTTTGACCAGTCATGATCAACGATATGACGCGGCTTGGTCGTCGGCTCATAGCGTACTGGCACCGATATCTCACCCGCTGCGCCCACCTGCTCCCATTCCCCAAAAACTCGTGCTTGGTATTTTTTCTGCGGTAAGCGTTCAATAAACTGTTTACTGATATTGGTTTGGGCGTCGGCATTTTTTGCGAAAATAATCAGACCTGACGTGTCCATATCCAATCGATGAATCAGTTTTACCGCTGGATTAGCACGCTCAAGCCGGGCAAGCAGGCTTACCTTGAGGGTCTTGCCATCGACGCTTAACAGCCCTGCCGGTTTATCCACTACCCAAATATCATCGTCTTCGTAGACCGTAATTTTTTGCGCAAATTGTTTGAAAAACTCAAGTGGATAGGCATTTTCTTGCGCGTTGAGAGCGTCGACTTCTTCATCAGTAAAAGGCATAAACTTAACTACTTATATAAATTAAACGTAATATGGGGCTTTGGCGGCTGTTATTTTGGCACAGTAGCGCCCTATTTATTGAGAGTAAAAGTGGGATGATTCAATGTAAAAACAGACGGCTAAAAGTGCTCAAAAAGTATGTTTTAGCAAAGCAATGATCACACGTAACAGAGAAAACCCAACCTGTGTCATTCTGTTTTGATTTATTGTGCTAATCGTAATTGTTGAACAATTTAACCAGCCTGAATCTGTCAAGACTGAGCAAACATGTTAATATAATGGCACATTTTCACCACTTCTAAACGATTCTTTGACCACTGACCCACTTATTATTAGATAAATATGACAGCTGGTGTGTGGTGACAGAATAAATAAAACAAGAGAGATAAAATTATGTCAGACCTTATTGTTAATACTACCGACACAAACTTTGACCAAGACGTTCTAGAATCAGATCTTCCTGTATTGGTAGATTTTTGGGCAACTTGGTGTGGTCCTTGTAAAGCGATTGCGCCTATTTTAGAAGATTTAGCGACTGAGTACCAAGGTAAAGTTAAGATCGTTAAAGTTGACGTGGATAACAACCCACAAGCAGCGAGCCGTTTTGGTATCCGCAACATCCCAACTTTATTTGTCTTCAAAGACGGCGAAAAAGTAGATTCAGTGATGGGTCTACAGCCAAAAGCTGAATTGGCCAAAGTATTGGACAAGCATTTATAAGTTGAATGTTATCATTTCAAAGTTTTTTGAATCAATGAGCTAAAGCGATAAAGAAAGCCATTATCTGATAACGATAATGGCTTTTTGCTTGTTTTTTGTGCAAAAAACTTGATTATACGAATTTTTTGGCAAAATTTATTGACAACGCTATTGTGAAGACCGTATAGTCTGCTGACAAGAGAAAACCATCTGTTTTCCTAGTATCTTGTCGCTATTCTCCTCGTGTTTATCAACAAAAACACAATCGTCATTATAAACACCATTGCTAAACGAAATGACTAAACGCAATGACTGATATTGAGTTTTTGACGCAGACTCTTATGTAGCCTTTTTTATTCCTAATTCTTATGACCTTGCATCCAGCGATAGCAATACGTCTATAAGCAGACATGCAATACCAACACTACATAAGCCATTGCGCTGTACAAATACCTTCTATCATCATATTACTGTCGTTTTACTCACTGTCGTGACTTGTGCTGCTAATGGCATCTCTCATCTGATCAATTGCTAATGACCTATCTATGAATCTAACTGAATTAAAGAAAAAATCAATCTCTGAGCTGTTGGCTATTGCCAAGGAAATGGGTCTTGATAACATGGCGCGTAGCCGTAAACAAGACATTATCTTTGCTATCTTAAAAACCCATGCCCGCAACGGTGAAGCCATCTATGGTGACGGTGTGCTTGAGGTTCTTCCTGATGGTTTTGGCTTTTTACGCTCATCAGAAGGCTCTTATCTAGCAGGTCCTGATGACATCTATGTCAGCCCTAGTCAAATTCGCCGCTTCAGCTTAAAAACGGGCGACAGTATCGCTGGTACGATTCGCCCACCAAAAGATTCTGAGCGTTATTTTGCGTTACTAAAAGTTGGTGAAATCAACTTTGATACGCCAGATCGCTCACGTCATAAGCTGATTTTTGAGAACCTAACACCGCTATTCCCTACTGAGCAGCTAAAGCTTGAGCTTGGTAATGGTACTACCGAAGATCTGACAGGGCGTATCATTGATTTGATTGCACCAATTGGTAAAGGTCAGCGCTCTATTATTGTCGCACCGCCAAAAGCGGGTAAAACGATGTTATTGCAATCTATTGCTCAGTCCATCACTCGCAATAATCCTGAATGCTACTTAATCGTCCTGTTGATTGATGAGCGTCCAGAGGAAGTCACCGAGATGGAGCGTACCGTGCGCGGTGAAGTCGTTGCCTCTACCTTTGATGAGCCACCTCAGCGTCACGTACAAGTGGCTGAGATGGTCATCGAAAAAGCCAAACGTCTGGTCGAGCATAAGCAAGATGTGGTGATTTTATTAGACTCGATCACTCGTCTGGCACGTGCCTATAACACGGTCATACCATCATCAGGCAAAGTATTGACCGGTGGTTTGGATGCCAATGCGCTTGAGCGTCCAAAGCGTTTCTTTGGCGCTGCGCGTAATGTCGAAGAAGGTGGCAGTTTGACGATTATTGCCAGTGCGTTAATTGATACTGGTAGTAAGATGGACAGCGTGATCTTTGAGGAATTCAAAGGAACGGGCAACCAAGAAATCACCCTTGAGCGCGACTTGGCCGAAAAACGTGTCTTCCCTGCAATCAATATCAAAAAATCAGGCACACGCCGCGAAGAGCGCTTGTTGGACGAAGATAAACTACGTAAAGTCTGGATTTTACGTAAACTGCTGCAGCCGATGGATGGCGTCCAAGCTACTGAATTCTTGTTAGATCGTCTCAAAGAAGCGAAAACCAATGACGAGTTCTTTGAGCAAATGAAACGCAAATCACAGAACTAATTTACGCATATTTTTCCAAGGCATGCCATTGTTTGCTTGATATAAAGACTGCCGTTCGGTGGTCTTTTTTATTTCCGATTGCCAAAATACTCGCCTACCTATTTTTGCGTTAAGTACCTCATATAAGCAAGTACCCGTTTTATGATACAGTCTGGAAACATCAATTACATGTCGTTTGCAAAGTTTAGCGTTTTTACTACGACTAACTATCTGCTAACCCACTATTATGGCAGACAGCAGGAATATATTTGAAAATATCATGGACATTGTTTTTTTAAAGGTATTATATTTCAAACTTGACGAATAAATAGGTGATAATATGAAATTTGCTAAAACGATCGCAATGACAGCAATTACGAGCTCAGCACTCATCATGACTGGTTGTAATTCATATGGTGGTATGAGCAATACCGCTAAAGGCGCAACAGCAGGTGCCGCAGCTGGTGCACTTATCAGAAGTAAAGGCGACAGCAAAGACATCGCTCGTGGCGCATTGGCTGGTGCAGCTATTGGCGGCGCTGGTGGTTATGTGCTTGATAACAACTAAAAACTTCTACACTGATATTTCTTAATAATGCGTTGAGTCATATCAGATAGAAGATAATAAAAAAGCCTGCAATTGATTGCAGGCTTTTTTATATCAACTTTTTGCATGGCTATTATTGTACTGACAACCCGTTATTGTTGTACTGATAACCCGTAGGCGGATTTGCAAAAAATAATCTTACTTTTAAAGCGCACCACTAAAGGTATCGCAAGATTGTACATTACCGCTCTCTAAGCCCCGAGTGAACCACTCAACACGCTGTTGACTGGTACCATGCGTAAAGTTATCAGGCGCAACCGCTCTACCACTCGCCTGTGCCAATCGATCATCGCCGATCTGACCGGCAGCATTAATAGCCTCATCAATATCACCCGCTTCTAAAAACTGTACACGCTCTTGGTTACGCTGCGCCCAAACGCCAGCAAAGCAATCTGCCTGCAGCTCTTGTAACACTGACAACTTATTGGATTGTGCTTGGGTCACTTGCCGACGGGCTTCATTGACCTGCTGACTAATACCTAGTAGCGTCTGAACATGATGACCCACCTCATGTGCGATAACATAAGCCTGCGCAAAATCCCCCGCTTTACCTTGGTTTTCCTGAGTCCCAGAGCCTTGCTGATCCCCTGCGATACCCAGATTTTGACGCATCTCCACAAAAAATGATGTGTCTAAATAGACCGTTTGATCACCTGGACAATAAAAAGGCCCTGTCGCCGCGCTGGCACTACCGCACGCCGAATTTACTTGACCATTGAACAGAATTAGCGAGGGCTCTTTATAAGTACTACCCGCTTCGTTAAATATCTGATGCCAGACCTCTTCAGTATCCGCCAGCACAACTTTGACAAACTGGGTATCTCGATCTTCACTTATCGCAGGTTCGCTGGAAGTTCCATTACTACCACCACCAGCGATTACCTGACCTGTTTGCAGCGCAGTCATAGGATTTACCCCAAATACCAGCCATAAAATACCTGCGATAATGATACCGCCAATACCACCACCTATCATTTTGCCGCCGCCCGTACTAGAGCGAACATTAGAACTGCCTCGTCTGCCTTGCCATTTCATAGTTTATTCCTCAAATATACGAGATATAATCACTCGTATTGTTCATTATTCATGTTGTACAGTAAGCCGCTCAATACGTTGATTTGATTTTTGGTTTGCTCACTCACAAGCAATTTTTCTTAATATAAATAGCGCTAATTATCATGGCTTATTTGTCCCATATTTACTTGTCCCATATTAATGGCGTACTTGTGCCTCATTAGACGAGACAATCGACTCTAATTTTACTTAACCAAACACCATAAATACGTTAAATTACAACCAAAAGTAGGACTGCATATTGTGCCGTAACAGTCTGATGTCATTGATTATACGTCGATTAATCAGGTTTGTTGTATTAAAAATACTATCGAACAGATGAAGTAAAATATTATTTTAAATATTATTGTTACTTAATTGTACAACCCTATTTCCATTTTCATATAAAACATATAGAATGCGTGGAAGCTGAGTAGCTGTAACTAAGACTAATTGAATTCTGAGAAACCTCGGAATTCGTCCTTTGTTGCTGCTACTGCTCATTTCATTTTTCCGGAGAAAATCTTATGAAACTTAAATTACTTGCTCTAGCTGGTATCATGACTGCAACTATGGGCCTAACTGCCTGTGACAGCAACAAAGAAAACGCTGCTGAAGATCTATCTGACGCGCAAGAAGAAGTGCAAGACGCACAAGAAGAGCTAGCTGAAGGCGCTGCTGACGGTGAAGCTATCCCTGCTGATGCTGACGCTGCTGTTGCTGACGCTGAAGCTGACATCGCTGACGCTCAAGTTGCAACTGCTACTGACGAAATGGACGCTGAAGTTCCTGTAGACGGTACTACTACTAGCGTTGACGTAGCTAGCGAAACTGATACTGCTGCTGTTGACGCTTCTGACGAAGTTGTTGTTGAAGAGCCAGCTCAGTAATTTATTGTTCATACAATAAATAAACGGTAATAAAAAAAAGAGAGCCTATGCTCTCTTTTTTTATGCCTGCAATTTATGACAGTTAGTTACTTATAACCATACTTGGTATTTATTGGCTATACAAGCCAATAGTTTTACAAGGCTATAGCGAAAACAAGCAAGCTGTCATACTCAATAACGCATTAAGTATCGAATAAACGCTCATCAACTTTCTGACGAAATTTTTGTCCTGTCTTGAACGTCACCACGCGGCGCGCGGATACGGCGACAGGCTCTCCTGTCTTTGGATTGCGGCCTGGACGGCTGTTTTTGTCTTTAAGCTCAAAGTTGCCAAAGCCTGAAAGCTTGACCTCTTTGCCATCAATCAAACTATCTGACAGCTCATCAAAAAAGTTCTCCACCAGACAGCGACCTTCTTGGCGTGTCAGATTTAGATGACTCATTAAGTGCTCAATCATGTCAGATTTGGTTAAGGTGCTCACAGTACGACTCCTATACTATGTCGTGATGTCGAATATCATGGTTTAGCGGTATGAGGGTTAAGTCTAATTATTATAAAGGTTTTTTGAGTAGTTTTTAATAAACTATACATTAAAATCCTTTATTAATAATGACTTAACTTATTTTACAAATAAAAGGGTTATAAATAATAGTTTTTACGAATAGCAATGCTCCATAGCCTCATAACTGAAGAGGCTATAGAGCATTGGGTCTTTTAAAAGACTAAATATTAGCTGTCACGTAACTGGACTGCGTGTTGATCCGTTAATGCCTGTACAACCTTATCAGTGGCAGTTTTTACAGCTTCATCCGATAGGGTTTGTGTAGCATCTTGCCATACAAGTGCAAACGCCAATGAGCGCTGACCAGTCGGTACTTTATCGCCTTGATACACATCAAATAGCCACAGATCAGTCAACAAATCACCTGCCGCAGCTCGTACCGTTGACTCTAAAGTCTGCAAACTGATATCGCTGTCTACTAAAATAGCAATATCACGGCGCACTTGTGGGAACTTGCTAGGCGTCGTAATCGAATGCTGCTCACGAGCAAGCGTCAATAGCGGTGCCAGTGACAATTGGGCAACCCATGTCGTTGGCAGATCCAACTGCTTAGCAGTATTTGGATGTAGCTGACCCAACCAACCAACATAGATATCATCGATATATAACTCAGCGCTTTGTCCTGGATGCAGGAAGCTCAGCGCACTACGCTCATAGCGAATACGGGCGCTATCGATCTGCGCTGGTAATAACTGTTCAATATCATGTTTGAGATCATAAAAATCTAAGACGCTGTTTTGATAAGCCTGCTCACTCCATACATCACCCACTGCGACCAATGCAATGCTTGGGGTTTGCACCAAATCACTGATACTTTGTCCAACAAAGCTAAGACCCGTCTCAAAGAAACGTACGCGTGGCTGCTGACGATTCAAGTTATATTGCACGCAAGGCAGTAAACTTGACAGCAAGGTACGACGCATGACCGCCAAATCACTAGAGATAGGGTTTGCCAGTGCCAACACCTCCCCTAGCGCTTCATCATCAAGCAATGCTTCTAATTTTGCACCACTAAAGCTAAAGCTGATGGCTTCCATATAACCGTTATCAACCAGTGCTAGCTTCATCCCATGAGTCAAATCTGCAGTATCGTCATAATCCATGCTGACTTGCAAATATGGCAATACGCTTGGAATATTGTCATAGCCATAGATACGGGCAATTTCTTCGATGAGATCCTCGCGGATACTCATATCAAAACGGTAAGACGGCGGCTTACAAATCAATGCGTCGTTTTGCTGCTCTACCTCAAAACCTAATTGAGTTAAGATACGCACCATCTCTGATGGCTCGATATCAATACCAATAACATCACGTACTTTCGCAATTGGCAATGTGATCGGTTCGCGTGCTGGCAGATGCTCAAGGTTTTCGGCCGTGACTATTTGTCCTGCTTCGCCGCCCGTGATGCTTGTGATCAAGTCACAAGCTCGTGCCAAGGCAAGTTTCGGCAATTCAAAATCGACCCCACGCTCAAAACGCTGTGATGCATCCGTATGCAATCCAAAACGGCGTGCGCGCGCAGCGATAGCCAGTTGATTAAAGAAAGCGCTTTCTACCACGATATTGGTCGTACTATCGGTGACACTGCTACGCTGACCACCCATAATGCCAGCCAGTGCCAAGGCACCTTTGTCATCAGCAATCACAAGCTCATCACCGGTTAGCGTAACCGTTTGCTCGTTGAGCAAAGTAATGGTTTCATCAGGCTGTGCCAAACGCACAACAATATCACCTTCGATGGTATCGGCATCAAAAGCGTGTAGCGGTTGACCCAGCTCCAAGAGCACATAGTTGGTCACATCGACCAAGAAGTTGTGTGAACGTAGTCCTGACTGTACCAATGCATCTTGCATCCATTTTGGTGTCTCAATGCTACGATCAATATTGCTAATCGATTGCAACAGATAGCGAGGGCACGCCTCTACCGCATCAACAGTGACAGCGGGCGTTGCACCATTATCAGAAGCGACGACATTGTCAGGAATCTCTGGCAACTGTAAAGGCAAGTCATTGATGACTGAAATCTCGCGAGCGATACCGCGAACGCTAAAGCAATCACCACGGTTTGGGGTGATAGAGATATCTAATATCTGATTATCTAGACCTAAATACTCACGGATATCGGTACCAACTGGTGCATCTTCAGGCAACTCAAGCAGTCCATCTATATCATCTACCAAGTCAATTTCAGAGGCGCCGCATAGCATGCCGTTTGAGGCAACACCGCGTAGCTTGCTTTTCTTAATCTTAAAACCTTTTGCGTCATCGCTTGGTAGTATCGCACCAACGGTAGCAACCGGTGCTTTCATACCGACGGTCACATTAGGTGCGCCGCAGACAATTTGCAGCGGCTCAGCGTCGCCAATATTTACCTGCGTGACACGCAGTTTGTCTGCATCTGGATGCGGCTCAACGCTGATAACTTCACCGATGACCACACCGCTAAATGCACGGGCAACTGCGTAACGGTCATCAATTTCAAGCCCTGCCATGGTCAGCTGTTCAGCCAACTGTTCGCTGGTATTTTTGGGGTTTACCCATTGACGTAGCCACTGTTCGCTAATTTTCATAAATATCTCGGATCAGAATTTTATAATAAAGATGTTGGAGTAAAGCTTGGCAAATTAACTTGTTGTATTAACAAGGAGCACTTTTATATCAACAAAAGCACGTTAGCCAAATTGCTTTAAGAAGCGCACGTCATTTTGGAAAAACAAACGTAAGTCATCAATACCGTAATACAACATCGCAAAGCGCTCGATACCCATACCAAATGCAAAGCCTGTGTATTTATCGCTGTCAATACCGCAATTGGTCAATACTTGTGGATGTACCATACCGCAGCCCATCACTTCAAGCCACTTGCCGTTATCATCTAAGATATCTACTTCTGCAGACGGCTCAGTGAATGGGAAAAATGAAGGACGGAAACGCACGGTCAGCTCTTTGGCAAAAAATGCTTCTAGAAACTCACTAATCAGACCTTTTAGCTCAGCAAAAGTGCTCGACTCTGTGACCATAAGGCCTTCTAGCTGATGGAACATCGGAGAGTGGGTTTGGTCTGAGTCGTTACGATAAACACGGCCTGGGCAAATGATGCGAATCGGTGGCTCGTTCTTTTCCATGGTACGAATCTGCACTGGGCTGGTATGCGTACGCAGTAGATAATGCGCATCGAAATAGAATGTATCATGCATCGCGCGCGCAGGATGGTGCGACGGGATATTCAACGCTTCAAAGTTATAGTAATCGCTCTCAACTTCAGGGCCGGTGGCAACATTGAAGCCCGCTTGAATAAAGTACTGCTGCATACGCTGAGTAATCATCGTCACGGGATGCAGATGGCCTTTTTGACCACCGCGAGCAGGAAGAGTAATATCAATGCTCTCTGCTTCTAGCTTAGCGTTGAGCGCGGCGACTTCTAACTGCTGCTGTTGATCGCTCAGCGCTTGCTGAATGCGGCTACGCACCTCGTGCAACCAGCCACCGTAGGTTTTTTTATCATCAGCATCGAGTTTGCCCATCTGCTTTGACCAGCCAGTCAATGGGCTTTTTTTGCCAGTCAATTGCACACGCAAGTCTTGCAAGGTACGCGCATCAGTTACTTGTAGAATCAAAGCTTCAGCAGCACTCGCAAAGTCGGTAAGCTGAGCTTCATTGAGCTCGTTTAGCTCTGAAGACAAGGTCGGTAGCGCCGACAAGTCGTTGGTAGCAGCAGGGTTAGTCATAAGACGCATTATTCCTGATTTGAACGGACTATTAATTGTAGGGATTTGACCAAATATTGCAAACCATTTATCCCGTTATCTTCATAAAGATAAGTGGTCTAAAAGGCTTGAATATTTAGACAGATAAAGAGCAGGTGCTGGTATCCACTCAGACTAAGTAAATACACCATAATTTAAAATAAAAAAAGCCACCGACCAGCGGTAGCTTTTATTAATATCGTACTATTAATCAATATTAGTTCTATTCGTTTAGACGCTTACTTAGATAAATTTTATATCTACTTAATCTCTAAAGAGTAGTTAATATTTATGCTAGTTCCGCTTTTGCTTTTTCGACCAATGCTGTGAAAGTCGCTGCATCATGCATAGCGATGTCTGCTAGAACGCGACGATCGATTGCGATGTTTGCTTTTTTCAAGCCATTGATAAAGCGGCTATAGCTCAAACCATTTAAGCGTGCACCAGCATTGATACGTGCAATCCAAAGACGACGGAAAGTACGTTTTTTGTTGCGACGGTCACGATAAGCATATTGACCAGCTTTGGTCACTGCCTGTACCGCTACGCGGTAAACACGTGAACGGGCACCGTAGTAGCCTTTTGCGCGTTTTAAGATTTTTTTGTGACGGCGATTTGCCTGTACACCACGTTTTACACGGGCCATAATTTACTCCAAGATTTTGTAATCACTGTTAAGCGAGTGATGATGCTGTCAAATAACAAACATCATTGTCAGATTGCAAAGTCAACTATCATTTCATCAGATAGTTTTCAATCAAAGATAGATGACAGTAGGCTATTAGATGTATGGGCACATACGACGAATGGCTGCTTCGTCAGATTTATGTACCAACTTAAGACCACGCAACTGGCGAATACGCTTAGGTGATTTCTTGGTCAAAATATGGCTTTTGAATGCTTGCTTACGTTTAAAGCCATTTGCTGTTTTTTTGAAGCGTTTAGCGGCACCGCTTCTGGTTTTCATCTTAACTTTCATGATGATTTGCCTCTTTTTCTGTTTTAGAACCTGGTCGTCAAATAGTCATACCGAATAATCGCTATATAAATAACCACTAAACCTCTATTTGCCTCGAGGTGGGAGGCGGTATTTTAGCAGATAGTGCCTTGTTTTGCCAAGTAAAGTTTTGGTTAACCTTTACTTGGAAATAAAGACCGTTAGCCAGCATGAGTAGCGCTACAGCGCATCTCTTAAAAACCTCATAAAAATGGTCAATTTTCATCCAAATAGATTGAATGTCAGCTGAAGCTGTGCTTAAGTAGATACTTAAGTTACATCATAATATGAGTGTCATGAAAGCACACTCATTTATCAAGTGTATACAGCCTTTTATTTGTTCATCGTTATTATGATTCTGCCAACCTATCGCATGATAAGTAGCATAATTGTTTGCCACCACTTTAGGAGATAGTGTGTCAAAGCAAGAGTTGGTATTTGAGGATTATTTATTTGTTTTTGAGACAGTGATGTGCGTGCGTCATACCGAAATCGACTTGGGACAGCATGTGACCATCGAATCTCTGACTGCCCTTCTGTCCGAAGCGCGACTAAGATTTCTACACGCTAAAGGTATTAAAGGAATCAATTCAGATAACCAGGGCTTAATTATTGATACATTGCAGTTGGTTATTTTGAGTCGTATACGAGTATGCGAAGAGCTTTTGTTTGAAGTCGGTGTTGAGCCAATATATGATAATGGCGGTAGCATCGTGATAAAGATCACACGTATGCACACAGGTGAAGTGGTCGCCAAAGCAAGACAACATTTTAGAAATTATGATTTTAATCTCAATAAAGTGATTAAGCACGATAACACGACCAAAGAGGCTCTATATCCTCATTTATTTAGGCTGTAAAATAGCGAGTCAATATCACCTTTCTCATTTTAATGCTCGCGCAGCTTTCATATGACATCATATTTCAGAGCATTTTAGACAATCTCCTCGCTCTAATCATAACTCGCTCCAATCATAAGTAGTATAATTACTTATTGATATTTTTACTCTTTCTAACTATAAGACGATACATACATTATGACTCTACCTGCTTGGCTGACTGCCATAACTTTTAATGCTGATGGTTTGATTCCTGCAATTGCTCAAGATCACAAGTCAGGCCGTATTTTGATGATGGCTTGGATGAATGCAGACGCATTACAGCTCACCGTACAAACGCAGACCGCGGTTTATTTTTCGCGTTCACGTGGCAAATTGTGGCACAAAGGCGAATCATCAGGTCATACGCAAACCGTCCACGATATTCGTCTAGACTGTGACGCAGACGTGATTGTGCTAAGCGTGACTCAAGCGGGCGGTATTGCTTGTCATACAGGCCGTGAGTCTTGTTTTTATCAGCGTTTAGATCTATCAGGCCAAACACCTGAATGGCAGACAGTCGATAAAGTATTGAAAGACCCTGCGGAGATTTATCATTCTGACAAATCTGCTAGCACCAATGCTGAAAACGAAAATGCTAGCGCGACCATCGACTCTAATAACACTCAAGCGCAAGTCGATAAAGGCTCTGTGCTACAACAGCTCGATCAGGTATTGGCAGAGCGCAAACAAGCCGATGCCAACAGCTCTTATGTCGCCAGCCTATACGCCAAAGGCTTGAATAAAATATTAGAAAAAGTCGGTGAAGAGAGTACAGAGAGCATCATTGCTGCCAAAGATTTTGCTCACTGTGATGAAAATAAAGACAAAGCTGCTTTTGAGGCGGCGCGCCACGAGCTGATCTATGAAGTGGCAGATGTCTGGTTCCATACTTTAGTCGGACTGGCATGGTTTGACATAGAATCAGACGCTGTACTAAATGAGCTAGGTAGACGGTTTGGCTTATCAGGTATCGACGAAAAAGCGGCTAGATAGTTATTAAGATACAAAAAAAAGCATCGACCCTGTTTGATTATTGTTGATTTCACCTATTTGTAATAACTGCGGGTTATAATATAGCTCTGTTTTATCTCGCATTATATGTGATGCTTTTTTTGATACATAACTCTTTTATCAATTCAAAGCAGACATATGAAGACTGAAAATCAAATCACAAAACCAGGTCACAAGGATACCATTATGGGTAGTTTTTCTATTACGCATTGGCTGATACTATTGGTCGTCGTCGTTGTCGTGTTTGGCACTGCAAAACTAAAAAACGCTGGCAAAGATTTGGGCAGTGCGGTTAAAGGCTTTAAAGAAGCGGTCAAAGATGAAAATACAGAGCATGCCAAAAAACGCGTGGTGCTTGACCATGATGGCACGGCCCATACCGACGAGCGCCCAACAACCACTAAGGTTGATGACAAGCATAATGTATAGCATCTAGACAGTGACATCGGACCATTATGTTTGATATCGGGTTTTCTGAACTACTTCTCTTTGGCGTAATCGCCCTAATCGTCTTGGGCCCAGAAAAACTGCCACAGGCAGCGCGTACGGCTGGGCAATGGTATGCCAAAATTCGCCGCACCGTCTCCACATTACAGTCTGAAATAGAGGCCGAGCTAGACTTGGCTGAGACACGCCAACAAATGCAAAAAGAGCTGGCCAAAATTCGTCAAACCGAAGCCGATATGAGGCGTGAGATGGCGGAGATGCGCGGCAATATGAAGGCTTTTGAAAGCTCACAAAACCATTCTATAAAAACCTCGAATGAAGCGGTAGCGAGTGATAGAGATAACAAAGCTGACGGCACAAAAAACCATCAGCAATCACCCACACCAAAAGCATTCGACTACTCTTACGCAACTGACGAGCCCCAAGATACTTTAGAGAAGGGTCAGTTATCAAAGCACGGTAACAGCAATGATGATAGTGATATGGCCGCGCCCGTTACTCAAATCCTTAATACCCGACCGTGGGAAAATATGTGGTTCCGTTTGGGTGCTTACGATAAAGCTCGTCGCCTCCCAATGCCACCTTATCTACCGAACTATAAAGCCGATACCTTACTAAATAGCTCGGTAAGTACGCAGACTTCTGATAATAAGCAGGGGACTGACTGATGCAACTACTCAAACGCAAGAAAAGCCGCCAAGAAAAACTCACTGATTCAGATATTCCTGCTTTAAATGGCATTAATCAAGACGGTAAAGCAACAACTGATAGCACTCAAAATGAATCATCAGAGGATGTTTTAAGCGCATTGGGCGATATGCCTATCACTGAGCATTTGATTGAGCTACGCCGCCATTTAATTAAAATATGCGTGGCTGTTTTGATCATATTTTTGGGATTGGTCGGTTACTCACGTGAGCTGTATAACTTTTTATCAGATCCGTTGGTGGCACAGTTGCCTGCCAATTCGACCATGATTGCCACAGATATCACCTCGAACTTTATGGCACCGATACGTTTGACGGTTTTTGTTGCTGCCTTTTTGGCGATGCCTTATATCCTTTATCAAATTTGGTCATTTGTTGCGCCAGGTTTATATAAAAAAGAAAAAAGAATCGCTATCCCAGTGCTGCTGTCTTCTATATTTTTGTTTTATGCAGGTGTGGCGTTTTCTTATTTTATTGTGCTCAAAGGCGTCTTAAAGTTTTTTATTCTATTTGCCCCACAAAACGTACTACCGATGACCGATATCGACAGTTATCTGAGTTTTGCTTTAAAGCTATTTATGGTGTTTGGCTTGACCTTTGAGATTCCAGTTGTGACCTTGCTATTGATATTGGCAGGGATTGTCTCCATTCAGAGTCTAGAGGAAAAGCGTCGTTATATCATTGTGGGCTGTTTTGCTGTGGCTGCCGTGGTCACGCCGCCTGACGGGGTATCGATGCTGATGCTAGCAATCCCGATGTGGTTACTGTTTGAGCTTGGGTTATTTTTGGCTAAAATCTTGATCAAAGAAGAACCTAGCACTGACCTGATATCAACAGTCAAAGAATAAAGCATTTACCCGTCTGACTTATCTTGTTTTCTTCTTGCCCCACGCGTAAGCTTAGTGCTTATTGTCACGATTGAGTACCACCATCTATGAGCCATTGTTTATCCAGTGGCTTTTTTTGCCCCTTGTGTTTTTAATCACTTCTTGTATTTAGGTAGCTTTATTATGTCCGCATCGATGCCAGCTTATATGAGCGATCCCACTGATGAGCAGCTCGCCGCGCTGAATATGGCGATGGACCAAAAATCATTTAAAGTGGTGGCGTACGCAGGCGCTGGTAAGACCACGACACTCAAGCTAATCGGTGAGCGCTTGCGAGGTCGCGGACTGTATCTGGCCTTTAACAAAGCGATTGCCAATGATGCTCGTTCCAAGTTTCCACCGCATGTAGAATGCCGCACTTTTCACTCGCTGGCCTACCGTCATGTCGCGCGTGATATTACCGCCAAGCTATCTCTACCGCGATTTTCACCTAAGCGTCTGGGTGATGATTTGGGCTTGCAACCTGTGCAAGTCCGTCGGCAAATGGATGGGGTTAATAAATACATTACGCTGACACCAGCACGGTTGTCTCGATTCGTCAGTGACGCAGTGAGTAATTTTTGTAGTACACATGCCAGCTACCCTGCGCCAAGGCACATACTGTTTCCAAGCTGGCTCGATGATTCAGACGCCGAGCAATTACGCGAGATTCTCTACCCTGCCGTTGAGCAGCGCTGGCTACAGTCGATCGATGCGCGTCATCCTGCGGGCATAGGGCATGATATTTATCTCAAACTGTGGGCATTGTCCAAGCCGAGCATCCCTGCGGACTTTATTTTGTTTGACGAGGCGCAAGATGCTGATCCATTAATGATGGGTATCTTGACCCAGCAATCAAGACAAGTCATCTATGTGGGCGATGCGCACCAGCAGATTTATGAATGGCGCGGCGCTGTGAATGCAATGAAAAAACTGCCATTGCCACAGACGTTATTAACGCAATCCTTTCGCTTTGGTGAGCCGATTGCAGAAGTGGCCAATACTTTACTAAAAGCGCTGCAAGAAGATGTACCGCTAAAGGGCAATCCAAACAAACAGTCTTCTACTGATAAAGGTATGGTACACAGTAAAAAAGACGCCATTTTATGCCGGACCAATGCTGCGGCGATGTCGCAATTACTCACAGGGTTAAAGCACGGGCACCGTGTAGCGCTACAAGCAGATACTGATCGCATGCTCAAATTCTGTCAAGCAGCAGAAAACTTAAAAAATGGTAAATCGGCTTATGGTGTACCCGAGCTGGCTTATTTTTATAATTGGGGCGATGTACAAGAGTATGCTGAAACCAACGAGGGTAGCGATCTCAAAACACTAGTCAAACTGGTCGATGATCATGGGACTAATGTATTAAGCCAAGCGGTCAATAGTCTCACTAGTATCGAAAATGCGGATTACGTCATCTCTACCGCGCACAAAGCCAAAGGGCTTGAATGGGGGAAAGTACAACTAGATGATGATTTTTACTACGATGTGACGACCAATGCGGTCAAGATAACTCCAGAAGAGCTGCGCTTGCTTTATGTCGCTTGTACGCGGGCGCAGAGTAATCTAGATATTCATAATATCAAAGACTTGATCTCTGGATTACAGACAGGGAAGAAGGTGATTTTTGGGTCTTAACGTCGTTTTGGTTTTTAGATATTCTGTTGCCATACATCTAATTTACCTTTTGTATATAAGTCAGAGTCATCAGCATAGATTCCGTTCACCAGTTCATTTAAAGTCACTTGATTTAGCTCGCATCTAAAAGGCAGTTTTTTGTGCGACTGGCTAACGGCAGAAATTCTGATTTATCCTGCTTGCTCATCGAACCATGCATAAAATAGCATTTCTGAAACACCACTTTTTCTATGATATAAATTAGCGCATTCACCAATAAACTCTATGACAGAATCTTCGCTCCACTCTACAAGTAGATCTTGGTTAACGCCAAAGCTAACTATGTTTTGCGCTGCTTCCTGATGAATATCTTCAGCACATATCACTACCATCTCTTCTAGCTCTACTAACCACCTTCTAAACGTATTGTGCATATCTTATCCCAAGTAGCTAATATATTTTTAAAGTAGAGTATTTACTGTAGTAATTTTTGGTGTACTAGAGGATAGTATGCTAATACAGTCGTCTGTTCCGATTACTAGATACTCTGTTAATAGGTCTTTTTCAACATAACCTGTTACAAATCCTTCTCGCTGTTTTTCTAAGTCGAACCAACCTCCATCGCTAACCTCCCATAGCCAACCGTTCGGACAATCATCATTCCAAAATTCAACAAGGTTTCCATTATCTAATACTCTAAATCCAATAATATCAGTGAAATCGACGTACACCATTTGCCGTATTTCTTCAGTTGAAAAGAATAAAGACACTCTTAATAACCATGAATCATAACTTATATGATTAATTAACGGTACAACACTATAAAGCGGAATACTTTTGACTGACTCTACTCGTATTTCAGACATAATAAAGTCCTGTTTTAATTTATTAAGGACTATAATACTAGAATGAAATTATTTTACATTTATTAAAAACAGTCCTTTGAATATATGCCTCTATCAGAAAACCTATTTGCCAATCCCGTCCGCCTCCTCGCCCCCATGGAGGGCTTGACTGACCCACTAATGCGCCAAATCTTAACGCAAATTGCAGCAGACTTAGGTCGTCCCTATGATTGGTCAGTCAGTGAGTTTATTCGTATCACCCAGCATGTCTTGCCAGCCCATGTGTTTTATAAATACGTGCCTGAGCTGCATCACGATGCCAAAACGGCTTCTGGTACGCCCATTCATGTGCAGCTTTTGGGTAGCGACGCGCAGCTGATGGCAGAAAATGCTGCTTATGCTGTCGAGCTTGGTGCGCCTGCCATTGATATCAACTTTGGCTGTCCTGCAAAAACGGTCAATAGCCATCGTGGTGGTTCTGTATTGTTAGATGAACCTGAAACCATGTATCAGATTATCAGTGCCGTACGTCAAGCCGTTCCCACTGACATACCAGTATCAGCTAAGATTCGTCTAGGCTATACCGATACTAGCCGAATGGATGACATTCGCGGCGCGATTGCTGCTAGTGGCGCTGATTGGCTCACTATCCATGCACGCACCAAAACCCAAGGTTATAAGCCGCCTGCCTATTGGGACAAAATCCAAAGTTTTAATGCACTTGATATTCCTGTGATTGCCAATGGCGAGATATGGAGCGCAGCGCAAGCAAATGACTGTATGATGCAAGCAGGCACGTCACATCTCATGTTAGGTCGCGGCGCAGTCACACGACCTGATTTGGTTGCGCAAGTCGATAACTATACTGAAAATCATGATGACAGCGGAAAAAACACGGCAACCTTGCTATGGCAAGATTTGATCGCCCATCAAGTTAAGTTTTTGGAAGGTGAGGCAAAGAATGATGTGGTATTGGTTGGGCGTTATAAACAGTGGTTAGGGATGCTCACCAAAGGCTATGCTGAGGCGCAAACAGTGTGGGAAAGTATCAAGCGAGAGAAAAACAAAGCGGTGATTATCAATGCACTACAAGCAAGCGTACAATAATAATCACCTGATCATATGTGGTCTACTTGGTAAATATAGACGGGTAACGCTATACACTGACTCGTATCGCCAGATAAAACAGCATCAGATAGCATGCCATGGATAGCACCCAGAGAATAGAGCGAAACGTCGATAAGTTGGTGATATAAGCGGTGCAATAACCAATTCGAATGATCACATACAGCCATGCCAACACATTAATGATCGATTGTGGTACAAAGAACAGCATGGCCACCAACACGGCCGCCAAAAACACTGGCAGAGTTTCATAGCTATTTTGCTGCGCAGCATTGGCACGTGCAGCCATTCCAGTTGTGTGCTGAAAAAAATCGCGAGGATGTGCATTATTTCTGACCCTAAAGCCGCCAGATACTTTTGCCACTATTGATACCGCCCATGGCAGTAAGCTCGCTACCACCATTGCCCAGATGGCAGACGCCACTTTATCAGAAACCAAGTCAAAAAATGCACTGATCATCGTATAAATCCTTAGCCTGCAATCACTTCAAAATCATGGGTAATATTGACCCCACCTGCGACCAGCATGCGACTGGCTGAGCAGTACTTCTCTGCTGATAGATGAATGGCCTTTTCGACCTGTTTGTCTTTGATGTCTTGACCTGTGACTACAAAATGCAGATGAATATCGGTATAAACAGCTGGTACGGTTTCGGCGCGCTTGGCGGTCAGCTCACAGCGTACATCCGTGACATCTTGACGCGACTTTTGGAGGATTGACACCACATCGTAGCTCGCACAACCGCCCAGCCCTAGTAAGACTAGCTCCATTGGGCTTGAGCCTTTTTCTTTGTCCGCATCGATTTGTACGTTATGTCCTGATGGTGACACGCCCATAAAGGCTTTGTTCTCTTGCCATGTAACGCTTGCTTTTGATTCTGACATTGTAAATGTTCCTTACTGTAATTGGCATAAGCCTATTTTTATTGTTTGAAATATATGCAGCTTGGCTAGTGTAGCATAAGCCAAAGCAAGATTTGATAAAGCCATTGTTTGGCTATCGTGTCATGAGAAAACAATTTCTTGGTCTTATTCTCTTCTTCAATAAATGATTTGAGTACTATGAAGCTATCGTTACTCGCATCGATATTTATCAAATTTTTATTTGAAAAACCTACAAAAGTCTGTTTATAAACAATTGATTTTAAAAGGTAAAACTCGTGAAACATTTTATAGCAAAATACTGTTACACATTCTGCTTGTTTCTTGGTTTAATGACGGTAATGAATCTTGTTTTTAGCTGATATTGATAACCATCACCTTATAATAATTATGATTGCTATCGCAGTATCAAATGAAAACAGGCTATTTTTAAACAAATTAAAAAGGTTTAGTCATGATAGATGCAGACGGCTTTCGCGCCAATGTCGGCATCATCTTGGCAAATACACAAGGGCAGGTTCTGTGGGCAAAACGTATTGGTCACAACGCTTGGCAATTTCCGCAGGGTGGTATCGACCGCGGGGAGACGCCGATGGATGCAATGTATCGCGAGCTCTGGGAAGAGGTCGGTTTACACCCGCGTCATGTGGACTTATTGGCAGTCACTCAAGACTGGCTGCGCTATCGTCTGCCAAAACGTTACGTACGCCATGGACAGCACCCCTTATGTATTGGGCAAAAACAAAAATGGTTTTTGCTACGCTTAGATGAGCCGAATACCCAACACATCCGCTTTGATGAAGGGAAACCTGAATTTGACCATTGGCAATGGGTCAGCTACTGGTATCCACTCGGACAAGTGATTCACTTCAAACGAGGCGTGTATCGTCGCGCCCTACAAGAGCTGGTACGTGAGCTACCCTTAAAGCAAGAGCTGATCTTGCCTGAGCAAAGCAATCATTTGATTCAGTCTTAATCAGTAAAACGTACTTTTATTGTTTGTCATATTACAAAAAGCCTGTATCCAGTGATGCAGGCTTTTTTGTGTGAATGGTTTTAATAATGATGTATAGGTTCTCGTGAAATCAGTAGAAGTTATCACTGACATTGAATAATAAGTTTTTACTCACTAGCCACTGAATGTGGATACTCTCGACTGACAATGTGAGCGGTGATCTCTGAATCTACCCCGCCATTTTTGCTCAAGGTCAAAATACTCTGGGTTCGTGTTCCATAAGTAGGCTTGCTGATGTCAGCATTGCCAAAGCTCACAGGCTCAATATAGACAGAGGATAAGGTCTGTTCAAGCTCAGTGCTCATCCCTGTATCTGGCAACTGATCATCCGGTGCCTTGGTATTATCTGACAGCACATTGAATGCAGCTGCTTGCCAGTAGCTAGCCGCGCTGTCCTCGGCAATTAGCGGTAGCACTTCTTGGCGTAAACGCCCACGCAACCGCTCGGTCTTAAACCAGCTGTCCTCTGGCTGACCGTTTGAAATCACATGTAATCCTGCATGTAGCGGCGTGGGGGCATGACCGCGGTTATTAACAATGACTGCTTGCCTAGCGTCACCAATAATCAGATTGAAACCCGCATAAGCTTGTAATTCAATCTGCCGTGCAAACGCCATCGGACTGAGCGTACCGGTCAAAAAACGCGTGACCAATTCACCACGAGAACGCTCATTAATACCTGCCTGCACGCCATCACGAAAGTTCAATACGGCGGCCCAGCGTCCATTTTGTTCATAATATTCCGAACTTTGCGTTTGTAACGCTTGCTGATGGATACCCAACCACGTACCGCCACTTTGCTTATCACGCCCTGCATAGATATCCTGATCGGCCCATTGGTGCAGAGGCTCCGTCGGACGCTGCAAAAACTCATCGCGATTGGACAAGAGTACTAATGGCAGCTCGTCAAATAACTGCCAAGCAATGGCGACAATACACATAATATTCCTTTGATAAACGTTTATGGGGCGCGAGATTTTTGGTAAAAATAAACATCATCGCTTAAAACTGATTTGCTGAGCAAGTATCATTTATCGATCACCACTCAATATCTTATTGGCAGGGTAACTGATTTGCGAGGTTGAGCGTATCGCCTGTGACTGTTTACTCGGCACGTTAAACTCCCACGCTACCATGCCTTGATTGTCATTCCAATTACGCTCGGTGACAGGCGGCGTGTGGGTAACGTCGACTTTAAGACTGTCATCACGGCTGATAGGCTCGCTCCCCAACACTTGCAGGCGCACAGGGCGGTTATGCTGATTGGTAAATTCATAGGCTTGGGTCGTTGTTAGAGTTTGGGTGCGGTTGAGCACGCCTTTTTCCCCTTGCTTGTCTTCATTGATTAGCGCTTTGACCATCATGCTTGGATCACGACCAAAACCAATCCCCTGCTCTTTTAGCATTTGATAGTTATAGCGCGATTGTCCAACATAGTTGTCATCACGGTACAGCTGTAGTGAGCCATCTACCCACTCTGGCGTCAGGAACGGCGCTGATGCGTACCAATAGGCGGCCGTCTCAACGCTCGGGGTACTACGAACCCACAGCTTACTGCTGCCAGACTGCTCGCCAATGACAGTACGTACTCGCCTGCCACCACTGGGTATCGTCACTCGCTGCGGCAAGCGATATTCAATAATACCGTTTTTATTTTGGCTACTGACCGTAAAGTTCGGCAGTGGTGCCATATTTGGTGCTCTAGAATCGTCGCTATAACCTTCTCTGGCAGATACTACGACAGGCGTGTTATCCGACATAGGTATTGCATACTCAACATTTTGGTTTTCTTCATAAAGTGATAGGCGCGGCACATGAGGCAGTCGTCCTGTCGCGCGCTGGTTGGGGTTGGCTGTACTGAGAGTGACAGGAACGTTGGTCCAATTCTCGCCCGTTTGTTGGGCGATAATCGCAGAAGCGGTGATATTTAGGTGCTCGCTATTGGTGTTGAGACGCGCCTGATACGTAGGCTCCCAGCCTGCGCCTTGTACTTGATAATGCAATTTAATGCTACTTGGCGCGCGACTGGCAGTGCGTACACTCACTTGGGTCACATTACTCGCCGTTGACGTGACACTGCTTGCCATCATCTGATTCAGTGTATCTTGGGCGCTTGCTTGTCGCCGCTCCATCTCAATAATACTTTGGTTAATACGGGTCGCCTGCGCCTCTATATCGCGTGCGTTACTAGCAATCGTACTCGCCGTGTTGACTTGCGTGGCCTTAGTCAAATTTTGCAAATAGGCTTTTGCTAAGCGCGCCGCTTCTAATTCCGCATTAATACTAGCTAAAGTATTTTGCTGTGTTTGTACCTCGGCATCGCCTTGATATTGGCACTGGATTGCTTGCTCTCCTGTTAACTCTTCAATGCTGATTTCACCAATATTGACACCACCTATTGCCTGCACGCTGAGACTGTCTTTATCCATATAAGGTGATAGGCACGAAAATACCACGGTTTGCTCACCGCTACCAGTAATGGGCAATGAGCGTGTCACACTCGCCAGCCCTTGATAGACAGTCACTTGCTCGATACTACTCGTTGCCGCTTGGGCGACGGGTAAGCCTAATACCGTACTGCCACCAAGCACAAGTGGCAAAACCATAAGGCGCGATCGTTGCGAGCGCCGTGATGAGGTGCGAGCATGAGCCGTTAGGCCAGACCACTGTGTTCGGTATGCGTTCATATATCTTTCCTTGGGGGTGTGATTAATCATGGCGTCAGCGTAATCTGTTCATGAGATACGTATGTGAAATAATGTCTATTCTATAGGCATTACCGTAGCCGTTTTGCCAGTCTTTGGCAATAAATGCTTTTGTTCGTTGTGCTATTTTGATAATAACGGCTCTTTTTTTGCTACCAGTCTGTCAATTGCACCAATTTTTTATCTCCTTCCCCGTTATGGTGCGCTCTATTAACAATCGTGCACTAAATTAACGAAAATCATAGAAAATATTTAATTATTGCTCAAATATTATACGATTATTGGCATTTTTGACTTGGCACGGAACTTGAACGCTTAATAACTGTTCAGGAGCCATACTTTATCTTTTGTGTCTATTTAGGAGATGTCCATGTTTTCGTTACCCACTTTAGCCAATCCTCAGTTTGTTAATGCTCACCTACATGGCAAAATCAAATCACGTTTTTCATTATTAGCGATTGCCGTCGTTGGTAGCCTGAGTCTAGCTGGCTGTCAAAAGCCTGCCGAAACTGCGACATCGACAGAGACAACAACCGAAACCACGACAGAAACAACAACCACTCCTGCCGCTGATGGCGACACGATCAAAGTAGGCATCTTGCACTCGCTATCTGGCACCATGGCCATTTCTGAAACTTCCCTAAAAGATACCGCACTGATGACCATTGACGAAATCAATGCCAATGGCGGTGTGCTCGGTAAGCAGCTAGAGCCTGTCGTTGTTGACCCTGCCTCTGACTGGCCCTTGTTTGCCGAAAAAGCGCGTCAGCTGCTTACTCAAGACAAAGTCGATGTGATTTTTGGTGGTTGGACCTCGGTCTCGCGCAAGTCTGTCTTGCCCGTGGTTGAAGAGCTGAACGGCTTGATGTTTTATCCCGTGCAGTATGAAGGACAAGAGCAATCAGAAAACATCTTTTATACTGGCGCGGCGCCCAACCAGCAGGCCATTCCAGCAGTTGAGTATTTGATGAGTGAAGAAGGCGGCGGTGCAGAGCGCTTTGTATTATTGGGTACCGATTACGTCTATCCACGAACTACCAACCAGATTCTAAAGGCATTTTTGAAATCAAAAGGCGTGGCTGATGAAGACATCATGGAAGAGTACACGCCATTTGGTTTTAGCAACTATCAAACCATCGTCTCGAATATTAAAAAATTCTCAACAGGCAAAAAGACGGCGGTGATCTCTACCATCAATGGCGACTCAAACGTGCCATTCTATCGTGAGCTTGCCAACCAAGGTATCAAAGCCTCGGATATTCCCGTCATGGCATTCTCAGTTGGCGAAGAAGAGCTGCGCGGTATCGATACCAGCTTGCTACAAGGACACTTGGCGGCATGGAATTACTTTATGTCGATCAAAAATCCCGTCAATAACGATTTTACCAAACGCTATAAGCAGTACGCCTTGGACAAAAACCTACCGAATGCCGATAAGGTTGTGACCAACGATCCTATGGAAGCCACTTATGTGGGTATCAATATGTGGAAACAAGCCGTGGAAGATGCTGGCACCACCGATGTTGATAAAGTCCGTATTAGCATGGCTGGACAGACATTCGATGCGCCCTCTGGCTACACCCTCAAGATGGATGAAGAAAACCATCACTTATGGAAGCCTGTCATGATTGGTCAAATTCGCGCCGATGGTCAGTTTGATACGATTTTTAAAACGCCAGAGGTCATCCGAGCGCAGCCATGGAGCGAGTATATCCCGAAATAAATGGCTCCCTCAATAAATAGGTGCTGAAAAGCGCATGGTGGTAGCAAGTATGAATAGTCGACCAATATACTATATCAATGAACGAGCCAACGCCTACCCGCTATCTTGAAGTTCAGCACTTATTCTCAAAATTTTAAGTACCTCCAAACCTTATCACGGCTTCTATGACTTACTGCGTTAAGTAATAGAGGACAAGGATTTGTTGTCTGTAAAAACAGGGAGCCGCACATGCAGCACCATACTTTACGCCCATTGTTGGGGCAGATATTATCCAAAAGCAACAATGATCAGCAAGCATTAGCAAAGACATACGCGTCTAGTATCTCAATGGTTGTGCCGCGACGGCTGCTGGTATTAATCGCCTTACTGTTAGCGGCCTTCACCACCATCGTTCATGCAGATGACGGTGCTCAATCGGCAAATATCGCCACTGTGACCTCAGAGTCGATGACCGATGGTAGTGACACGCTGCGCACCAATAATGAGCAGTCATTGACTACCCCGACACAGCCTACGACGGCAGTATCAGGCGATGCTATTCAACAATTTGTGGCGGGCGATTTTAGTCAGCGCCAAGCCATGCTAAGTGCTTGGCCAGGATCGGTTGAGAGTTTGGACAATCTAGTCGAGTTGATTGCTAATGATGAGCTGTATCAAGGCAACCGTGGGCAAACGTATTTGCTCAATGCAGAGGATCAGCTCTTCACATATCCCGACAAAACCGAAACGTCTGATTGGCCAAGCGATTTGTCCCAAGTCACCTTGACCAATACCTTACGCTCGGCGCTTATCTTTGGACAGGCCAAGGTAAAGCTCGAATCTGACAAGCCAGCACAGCGCTTGCAGGCTGTGGAGATTTTGGCAGATAACATTGACCAAGTCGATCCAGCCATTATCACAGCCGCTGCCGCAAATGAGGACAATGCCAACGTTCAAAAAGCACTAACGGCGTTACAGGCTCGTATTGATTTCAAAAATGGCGATTTACCCACTCAGATTGAGGCTGTGAACCTACTCGCTGATAGCGATAATCCGCAGGTATTGGTTGATCTTGAATCTGCCCTTGCATCTGACAACTTGGATCCGACGCTTGAGGCGGCGCTCAGTGATGCCAGAGATAGCGTGGCACGCCGTATTGAGATAAGCACATGGACAGGTCATATTTTCACTGGCATGAGTACCGCCAGCATTTTATTGCTCGCGGCACTTGGCCTTGCGATTACTTTTGGTTTGCTTGGCGTGATTAATATGGCGCATGGTGAGCTGATTATGATTGGCGCGTATACCACTTATGTGGTGCAAAACTTATTTCAAGCTTATCTGCCAGATATGGTTGGCTGGTATTTGCTTGCGGCGGTTCCCGCTGCATTTTTGGTCAGTGCCATCATCGGTATGATTATTGAGCGCATTGTGATTCGTCCGCTATATGGTCGTGAACTAGAGACCCTATTGGCAACCTTTGGTGTGAGTCTAATCTTAATGCAATTGGTGCGGATGATTTTTGGCGCGCAAAACGTTGAAGTCAGCAATGTGGCGTGGCTCAGCGGTGCCTATCAAGTGTCATCAAGTTTGGTACTGCCTTACAACCGTATTGCCATCATCGTGTTTACCGTCATTGTCGTGGCGCTACTGGTGTACTTGCTCAATAAGACTCGCTTCGGATTATTTATACGCGCCGTCACTCAAAACCGTCAAATGGCACGTGCCGTTGGTATCCCTTCTGCGCGCATCGATATGATGGCATTTGGTTTGGGCTCTGGACTGGCTGGCATGGCTGGTTGCGCGCTTGCTCAAGTGGGCAACGTGGGTCCTGATCTGGGTCAGACGTATATTATCGATACCTTTTTGGTCGTCGTCGTTGGCGGGGTCGGACAAGTATGGGGCGCGGTTTTGGCCGCCTTGGGATTGGGTGTCAGTGGCACGGTGCTTGAGATTGGCATTGGCGCGGTTTTGGCCAAGATTGTGTTGTTGGTTCTTGTGATTCTGTTCATTCAGAAGCGGCCACAAGGTTTATTTGCGCTCAAAGGCCGCTTTGTCGAATAAGGAGACTCTTATGATACTGACCAAATTACTGTCTGATACAAGGCGTAGCGCCATTTTAATCGGTTTGTGCTTTGCCGTGCTATTGATACTCCCTTGGCTACACTTAATGCCAGAGACGTCACCCTTTCACCTATCCGCCTACTGGATTACCCTGATTGGCAAAATCATGGCATTGGCAATGGTGGCCTTGGCACTAGATCTGGTCTGGGGCTACGCTGGTATTTTGAGCTTGGGGCATGGTTTATATTTTGCACTGGGTGGTTATGCGTTTGGCATGTACTTAACGCGTGAGACTGCTGGCGATGGCCTGCCTGATTTTATGCGCTTTTTGAGCTGGACTGAGATGCCATGGTATTGGGCCGGCACGCAGCATTTTTGGTGGGCGATGGCATTGGTGGTTTTGGTGCCAGGTGTGATTGCCTTTATCTTTGGTTTTTTTGCTTTCCGCTCAAAAATCAAAGGTGTTTATTTTTCTATCATCACTCAGGCCATGGTCTATGCCGCCGCCCTGCTATTCTTCCGTAACGAAACAGGATTTGGTGGCAATAACGGCTTCACGGGCTTTACTACCCTCTTAGGTTATGACATTACTGCTGCCTCAACCCGTTCTATGCTGTGTTTTGTTACCGCCTTGGCATTACTCCTCTCTTACATGGGTCTGCGTTATTTAATGAACCAGCCTTATGGACGCGTATTGGGTGCGATTCGCGATAGCGAAAACCGCTTACAGTATTTAGGCTATCGCACGCTGTGGTACAAGCTCTCCGCTTGGGTATTGTCCGCCGTCATTGCTGGTATCGCAGGTGCGCTCTATGTGCCGCAAGTCGGTATTATCAATCCAAGTGAGATGAACCCTGTGAACTCAATCGAGATGGCCGTTTGGGTAGCCACTGGTGGTCGAGGCAGCTTGGTAGGTGCGATTTTGGGAACAGGTGTGGTGAATGCAGTAAAAACCTATTTTACGGTTGCCTATCCTGAGTTTTGGCTATTGATATTGGGCGGGCTGTTCGTTGTAGTCACCTTATTTTTGCCCAATGGCATCATGGGCTTGTTCGATCGCTTCAAAAAGGAGAAACAGTAATGCTAACTGATAAATCAACACCATCTGAGCAGTCAATCCATGAGTATGGGCGTACTCATGGTGGTACGGGTCGCAGCCACCCAAAGCCAGCAGGCGTCGATTTTAGCCATGGCATTGCGCTATATCTAGAAGAGGTGAGCGTTTGGTTTGACTCGTTTCGCGCACTCAACAATCTGTCGCTCTATATTGAGGAAGGCGAGCTACGCTGTATCATCGGCCCCAATGGTGCGGGTAAAACCACCCTGATGGATGTCATCACTGGTAAAACCCGCCCTACCGAAGGCAGTGTGTTTTTTGGTCAAACGCATAATCTTGCCAGCCTATCTACCGAAGAAATCGCTGAAGCGGGTATCGGGCGTAAGTTTCAAAAACCCACCGTGTTCGAAAATTTTACGGTAATGGATAATTTGCTACTTGCTGCGCCAAAAGACAAGCGCGTGGTCAAAAGCTTATTCAACAAACTCGATGCCGATACGCGCGATACCCTCAATTCGACCCTTGAGCAAATCCGCTTGACGGACAAAATCAATAAGCCAGCAGGCTTACTCTCTCATGGTCAAAAGCAATGGCTAGAGATCGGTATGCTGTTGATGCAAAGCCCCAAGCTCATTCTGCTCGATGAGCCTGTGGCTGGTATGACGGACGCCGAAACTGAGCATACTGCCGAGCTGTGCCTGCGCCTCAAACAGAACCATACCTTAGTGGTGGTCGAGCATGACATGACTTTTATTGATGCGATTAGTGAAAAAGTCACGGTATTGGCACAAGGGGCGATATTGGCCGAAGGTACCTTGGCGGAAGTGCAAGCCAATGAAGCGGTGATTGAGTCCTATCTGGGTCGATAGTTGGACAATGATTCAATACATCATTAGCCCATAAACCGCGAAACTATGCAAATACCAAGCTATACAAATGCCAAGCTATGCAAATGCGAAACCCTGCAAATATTAAAAATCATTGAAAGATTAGGAGACCGTCATGTTACAAGTCAATGGTATCAATCAATATTACGGCGGCAGTCATATTTTACGAGATGTCTCGTTTACAGCGCCTGTAGGCGCGTGCAGTGTGGTACTTGGACGTAATGGCGTGGGCAAAACCACCTTACTCAAATGCCTGATGGGGATATTACCGATCAAATCAGGACAAATTTTGCTCAATGACCAAGACATCAGCAAACTCTCCCCCGAGCAGCGCGTGCGAGCAGGTTTGGCTTATGTGCCGCAAGGACGTGATATCTTTTCGACACTAACGGTAGAAGAAAATATCTTAATTGGTATGGCAAAGTTTTCACGCGCTAAAGCCAAGCAAGTACCCAAGCATTTATATGATATTTTCCCAGTGCTTGATGAGATGAAACATCGCCGCGGTGGTGATTTGTCTGGCGGTCAGCAGCAGCAGCTTGCCATTGCTCGTGCGCTCGCCTCCGAGCCGACTGTCCTTATTTTGGATGAGCCAACCGAAGGTATTCAGCCGTCTATTATTAAAGATATCGGCCGTGTGCTTCGCGACTTGGCTGACAAAGGGGACATGGCGATTGTACTGGTTGAGCAGTTTTATGAGTTTGCCGAAGAGCTTGCTGACAATTACACCGTGCTCTCGCGTGGCAAGGTCATCTCTCAAGGTGCAGGCGATACGATGGTCGACAACAAGGTACAAGATTTGGTCGCCATTTGATGACTCTTTCTCATACTTAGATAGTCATGCTCGCTCTTTGCCACTGATAATTGTGTCTCTATCTTACGCTGTGCATCATAAGAAACTCTTTATGATCGGTCTAAACCGCTCGCATCACGCCTATAACCCATATCTGCGGCAGTGTATTCATCATATCTCATTACTACCTACCCAAAAACAGGGCATCAAATCAATGCCCTAAATCATCAATACCGCGTGCTTGCCTTGATAGCAATTGTGTATGACCAGCGCTTGAAATTTGCTATTATAGTCAGCACTTTATTATCGATATTATGACACTCTTATGATGATTCATCCTCAGTACGATCCTGTCGCCTTGGCACTTGGGCCCGTCCAAGTCCACTGGTATGGCCTCATGTATTTATTGGCGTTTGCTGCCGCTTACGGTCTGGCATGGTATCGCAGCACCAAGCGTGAGGGCTGGACAACAGATATGGTCTCAGATCTTGTGTTCTTTGGCGCACTGGGTGTCATCTTAGGTGGCCGTGTCGGTTACGTGTTGTTTTATCAATTTGGCGAGTTGCTACAAAACCCAGCCTACCTCTTCAAGGTTTGGGAAGGCGGCATGTCATTCCATGGTGGCCTGATTGGTGTCATGCTGGGGATGCTGTACTTTGCTCGCAAATATAAAAAGACTCCGTTTCAAGTGCTCGATTTTATCGTGCCTTGCGTCCCGACAGGCTTGTTATTTGGTCGCATCGGTAACTATATCAATGGCGAGTTATGGGGCCGTGTCTCTGATGGTGGCTATAACTGGCTCACCTACTTTCCCCAAGCGGCTGGCTTTGATATGCAGCAGCTACAAGCCAATCCTGCGCTACAAGAGGTGATGACCGAGGTCAATGGTCAGTATTTATTGCCTCGTCATCCGTCACAGCTGTATGAAGCCTTTGCCGAAGGTCTGCTGTTATTTTTATTCCTTTGGTGGTACTCATCAAAACCTCGTCCGCGCATGGCAGTGACTGGTGTCTTTATGCTCGGCTATGGCTTGAGCCGCTTTATCATTGAGTTCTTCCGTCAGCCAGACGTTGACCAAGGGTTTATTTTGTTAGGTTGGGTGACCAAAGGGCAAATATTGAGCACGCCGATGATTATTATTGGTCTGTTTTTAATCGGTTACGCTTACAAGCGTGGCATCTACGATTGGGGTAAGCATGCCGCTTATTAAGGTGTCAAGCAATGATTGAACCCATAGAACATTATGCTGTGTTAACACGATACATGCCTTTTATTAAGCTAGTTTCTATGTTGGAAGAAGGCTTCTTTATTCCTAAAGCGAATCTTTTCAGTGACAAATGGGAAGGCGGTTTACACTTATTTAATGGTAAAGAAGATCCGTTTTTAACCAAAGAAGAACTTAAAACTGCCAAAGATTGGATTTACGTAAGTTGCTGGTATGCAAATGAACCAGAGACACACGCCATGTGGAACTCTTACGGAAACTCAGATAACGCTGTAGCAATACAGACAACACAATATGATTTCAAAGCCGCTTATCATGGCTCAAAAATAGATCCAATGTGTTCTTATGTTGGTAAAGTTAAATATCATATGCCAGCGAGCGCCCCAGAGCTTTATGACAATCAAAGTATTCGACCTTGGCTTGGAAACAATAATAATGATTCGAAAGATCCAAAAACTACGTATCCTCGTTTCTATTTATTTCACAAGCATCATGCTTTTTCTTTTGAAAAAGAAGCAAGATTTTTATTGATTGACAATGATGCTACAGTGGCAAAAAGCAATGACAAGCTTGGCATTCATCTTTCGGCTAAGCATAGTAGAGAAATGATTAAGAAAATTATATTACATCCTAACTGTTCGGACTGGTTCGAAAATACCATTCGTAAGCTTGTTAAAGACACATACAAACTAGATATTCCAATTTACAAATCATCGTTAGTTGGTCATAAAAGCCTATCTAACTGAACGTTAAAACCTTTTAAATATTATTGAAGTTAAAAAATATGATGAATAGCAACAACGAGCAAGCGTATCTTGATTTGCTGCGCCACGTCTTAGACAACGGTACTGAAAAAGGCGATCGCACGGGTACGGGTACGCTGAGTCATTTTGGCGCGCAGCTGCGTTTTGACTTAGTGGCAGGTTTTCCATTATTGACGACCAAAAAAGTCCACTTTAAGTCCATTGCTTATGAGCTACTATGGTTTTTGAGTGGCAGCACCCATGTTCAATATTTGCAGGACCATGGCGTGCGTATCTGGAATGAGTGGGCGACAGCGGAGCAAACCGCACGTTTCAATCGTCCTGAAGGTGAGCTGGGCCCTGTCTACGGTCATCAATGGCGTAACTATGGTGCAAGTAAAGACGCGGACGGCAGCTACAACGATGATGGTGTCGATCAAATCGCACAGGTCGTTGAGCAAATCAAGACCAACCCCAACTCGCGCCGCTTGATTGTATCAGGCTGGAATCCAGGAGAGGCAGAGCAAGTGGCACTACCCCCGTGTCATACACTGTTTCAGTTTTTTGTGGCGGATGGTAAGCTCTCTTGCCAGCTGTATCAACGTTCGGCTGATCTTTTCCTATTATACCCCCATAACAATAATGCACAATACGGAGTAATAGATCGTATATAATGCAATACATAACTTAGTCTATGTATTGAGATAGTGATTATTATGGATGTTAAAGTTTGTTCTGATACAAAGTTAGATTTATCTAAGTCTTGTTTACTCAATGAGATTCCAAACTTATCATTGAACAAAACCGTAAAAGTGAATGGTGTTGGAGTATTTGATGATGATGGCAAGATCCTTCCTCTTGTTTCTGAGTATTTGTCGTATCGAACCAAACATCAAATAATCTCTTATAAATCAGCAGTTACTTATGGTAGAAACCTAAGCTACTTCTTAAGTTATATTCGTAGTCGTCCAGATTATGATGACAGTGAATCTGATGAAGTATTTATTACAGTTCCAAAATACGTAATTCAAGAATACCTGACATTTTTAATTCGTGAAGATCATAAGAACTCATCTACTGTTAGAAGTAGAGATGAGACAATACATGCCTTCATCGAATACCTTTGTAGCCCTACAGAAGACCGTGATAAGCTTAGAGAAGATAACCCATATAGCGATGGCTTGCTATCAAAACCACCAAAGCGCACACCCATTAGCTCTTGCACACTTGATGACCTTTTTATATTGATTGAATTTACTGATTCAGAACGAGAAAGAGCTTTACTCCAATTTTTATACGACTCTGGCTTACGTCGTTCAGAACTACCTAGAGTTACTCTTCAGGACTTTAACGATACTAACAACTTCAATTCTGAAAAGTTTATTTCCTCCGATAATGAACAGCCTATCCATGCTGATTACGTGCCTTTAAAAGTCAAAGGAAGTAAAGGCCGTGGTAATCAAATTAAGCCACGCTGGACTTTGCTTAGCTTAGCAACTATCAAACGTGTGCAGAAATATCATGCATCTCCCCTGTATAAAAAATATGCCCGTAAATATGTAGACCCGTCTAAAACCCCAGCATTTTTTAATGCTAAAGGTACTCCCTACACGCCTAGTGCAATCAACAAATTGCTTGAACGTATAAGTGAACGTGCAATAAAGAAAGGTCGCCTTGATCGAAGCATCTCTCCTCACAAGTTAAGGCACGGAAATGCTTATTCAATATTGCAGTCAAATGATTTAGGTTCCGATTACTTAGATCGGCTCGTTATTGTGCAAAAAAACTTAGGGCACAACCATCTCCAGACTACACAGATATATACAAGTATCCCCCAAGATATCTATAACAGTATGTGTGATGAGAACGGTGACTTATTAACTAGGGCCGAGAAGATGAGGCGCTTGTCTGAACAAACGCAATTAAGAATTGGCATTAAGGACATCAAATGAAAAACATTGGAATAACCATTGATGAGTTTCATGAGGATTTTCCTGAGCTAGGGATTTTAGGTGCAGACTGTAAAATCGTTGAAGAAAAACAACCAATTAAAGACGCCGAAGCAGCTGTTATAGAATGGGTATCGAAAACAACTGCGGATACAGAAGCATTATGGGAAATACCAATTAGTAAAGCGGATAATACTTTAGGCTTCAGTGTAGCTGTTAAGCATATTCAGAGTGCTGTAGGCGTCTCATACTCTGTTGCACAAAAATATAGGAGTCTTACTACTCCTTTAATTGAAAGGATGATCGAAGAAGGGATTCTAATAATACCAAGTGAAAGCTACGAAGCGGCTGGCATCGAAAACACTAGAAAACTTTTGAATTGGTACAGAAAGCTAACTGTAGAGGAAAAGCACACTTTACCTATTTTCGGCAACAAAATTTCGATAGGAAAAATGTCTCCAGAACAACTACCTATAAAAAAAGAATCCTTAAGATTTAGTGTTGTTAAAGATGCTTGGGAATTCATTCACAAAGACTTAGAAAAAATTGGAATTATTGATCCAAATTATAGAAGCGTTGCTGAAAGAACAAGCGAAGCGAATGTCAATAGAAGAAATCATAGTGAAAGTCAGATAGAGCGTTTTCATAGACTCGCAGCAAGAGAGCTAAATGCAGCTGATGACTTCTTCCCTCCTTCAAAATTAGAACCGTTTATTCAGGTTGAGCAACTGTTTGCTTGTAGTAGCAAAACTGTCTCTTCAAAATCAGGCAAGAGTAATTATAGAGTTGCGAGTAGTTCATTTATAGAGTTCTTATCTAAACTGTATGGAAATAAACCCTTTAGAATCGTAACAACTTTTGATGAATACCTATTATCTAGATATCGGAAATATTTAGAGGACAAGGTAATAAATAAAGAAATATCAAGTTATCATGCAAATACAGTTTTGAGTTCAGTCCGTATAACATTGAATCGGCTGACTCAAGTACGCGATATAGAATATAGCTTTTTCAATATAAATGGATTTGCTACAACTAGAGAAACAGATGTTAAAAAGCCATTTACAATGAACGAGCGACTTCGAATATTAGAGGCTATTGAAAAAGGATTGAGCGAATCTAGAAAAGCCCTCAAACCTTATAAGAAAACGGGTTTAGGCAGCAATCCTTTGGACGAAAAGGGTTCAGTCATTAGAGGCCTTTCGACACTAGAGAATGCGCGATGGCTCTTTGAAAACCGCTTAATGTGTAAGCCAGTTCATTACAATACAGCTAAATCACCTATTGAGAAGTCTTTCTTAAGAATTATTAATGATTCAGATAAGGGTTTGATAGAGGTATACAACGACTGGGGCATTACCCCAATGATAAATATGGATACACTAACGCCTTACGTTTTAAGGCTTGCTCAAATTACTGGTTTAAATGCAAATCCTTTACTTTCTCTTGATATAAACGATTATGTAGATTCCCATCCGGCAACATCGCGGCCTTGTCTTAGATATTGGAAAGAAAGGTCTGATGGTCATAAAGAATACCACCTCGATCTTTTTAATGCAGAACTGACATGGCTTACGTCATCTCAAGCTAAGTCTATAAAAATTATTTTTGAAGAATTAGTCCAATTGACGAGTAGTTTTCGACAAGATATTGAAGATGATGCCTTTAAAGATAGGTTGTTCATCTATCAGTCGAATAGTACAAAAAAGCACGGCAGAGTATCTCCACTATTAGGAAACAAAGAAAAAAATGCAAAAGCATTGGGAGCTAGTTTGTCCAGGTTTGTTAAGAAATATAATTTAAAAAATGATGCAGGAGATCCCCTAACTCTTACAATAAGTCGGTTTAGACCAACATTTGTTAGTGAGATGCTTAGAAATGGCGTAACTGTACGTGAAATTCAACTCATGTTGGGTCACTCCTCACTCCAAACAACTCTCGGTTATATAGATTCTCTAGATTTTAACTCCATGAGTAGAATGAAGATAAATGATGAATTAGAAGAGATACATCAATCGACTCTGGATAAAAAAGTTGAGAAAGTGCCAGAAGATATAGAGTCCAAAAAAAATGATGAGTTGGTAACAACCTTTCATACTCCTCTAGCTGAATGCAGAAATATTTTTGACCCACCAGATTTTGTAAAAAATCTTTCATCCTACATACCTGGTACTCCATGCTCACAATATAACAAATGTTTGGGTTGTGACAATGTCATTATTACAGCTAAGAATCTGCCTGAAATTTTTGCAATGAAGCGCGACTATACGCTTTTGAAAGAGCACTCCCGTGTCATGGATACACCCTATGGGCATGTTATTTCAGAGAATTTAGAACTGATAAAAGGCATCACAGAACCAGAACTATCTAATTTTTCCTTAGAAGAATTAGAAAATGGACGGCGTTTAGCAGAATACATTGAAACGACCACACTAGTTGATGGAGTAATCTAATGGACTATGAAAAAAAGCTGAATGTATTAACAGGTTTTGCAGAACATCGTTTATATGTTTTAGATGCTCTAGACCATGCGACAGTTCAAAAGAAGAAACAACTTCAAAATAATTACACAGATGACATAGAGTATGTGACGTACCTTATGGACAAACCTGTATCGAAATTATCAAAGTTTTCTGACGACTTTTGGGACTTTAATGACGACTATCCTAATGCTGCACGAAATGTTCAGGGCGCAAAGCTCCGCATTAGTTTTTCAAAGTATACAGATATCCCAAGATTCGTTTTAATAGAAATAAAAATCATATTCGAGTTGGCCTTGCTAAACAATTCGATTTTCAAGCTTCAAAGTAAGGAAGGCCAAAGTCGAACAAAAAAAGTCTTAAAAGCAAACTCTTTAATTACAATTTTTGAAAATGGATTAACGTTTATTAGTGAAATATTTAAGCAGGCATCTCATGAGTTAGGCTATGAGTTTGTTCAGGAAAAAATCAGAACACTGTCCGATATAACACCCGAACTGTATTCCAAAGCCGCTGAAAACTATGATCGTATAAAAGATATAGAGCTAGATAAATTTTTCAAATATCTACGCAGCCCAGCGTCGGTTCAGTATGTATTTGAAAAACCTATCGCTTATGTAGAGTTAAATAGCCTAAAATGGAAGAAACTCGCTAATACTAATAGTTCGAAAAAAGAACAAGTACTGCCAGATCTGGTATTTGAATCTCTCTCGAAAATGGCTTCCTTTATCATAGTTGACTTTTTAAGTGCTATAGGAGCTTCAGCAAAGATATCAGATCCTAACTCTTTAGAACGTTTCAATACGAGCGAATATTTATCATGGGCAAACAAAGAAAGAGTAACCCACGAAATTTTCAACGCCTATATTGCTATTAGATTAAGAACCAAAGGTTATCCTCCGAGTTTCGTTACAAATATAGTCAAACCTTATAATTGGATGCTTAACAAAGACTCTAATGTCATGGGTGGAACGACTTTACGTAAAGAATTGAAAAAACGTGGTTACAAGTTAGATGATCTTAGAGAATACTTTAACCTCGTAGCGTATGCATGCACATATGTAGTAGGCCAGTATACAGGTATGAGACCATCTGAACTATCAGAAATAAGAGTTCAAGATTGTTCGTGCTTAGTTCAAGATGATGGCGTTTGGCTTATTGAAAGTACTGTTAAGAAACATAAAGATGAAATTAGTACAGGCTTGTTTGACGACAGATGGGTAGCTATACCGATTGTTAAAGATGCAATATTAGCAGCATCGTATATTTCAAAAATTAAAGTTTCACCTTACTTAATTTCTAATGTAGATACTGTTAAACCAGGTAGCTCCCCTCAGTCGATGGCTAGTAAGGGTATTACACATCAAATGAATAGTTTTATAGGCCAACTGTTAGGCAAAAACATTGCTGATGAACTGAAGTTTAATCCTTACATGCTAAGACACACATTAACATATCAATTGTTTAAGGCTGAAGTTGGATTGCCTCTTATATCGTTTCAATTGAAACATTTTGTAGAGAGCATCTCTAAGTACACATCTACTGGCGCTACCTCGTCAGTTACGTTAGGCTACGGTGATATAGGTGAGATGCTGTCAAAAGACGGTAACCGAAAAGGTGATACGAAATCACTGCGCCGAGCAGCTGAATTAGATGCTATTAAAACTGCCCATAATCCAAATGGTACATATTATGGTGGTAAAGCGAGTGAGCATAAAAAAGGTCTGATCAAGACGTTTAGTGGATATATAGCTGAAGGATACACAGAGGATGAGGTTTATGAGGCTATGGTAGATCAAGGGGTTGCCATGGTCTATATGGGACAAGGGCTTTGCTATGGTGGTAGAGCAGAAGAGTATGACTCAAGCCTACCATGTATTGGTTCACTACGTTGTAATCCAGCTCGATGCAAACAAGCCGTTGTAACTACCAAGCATGCTCCCAAATGGCGTGAAGTTTACATGTTAAATAAGAATAACCTCAATAAACCAGAATATTTGGAGTCTCGTGAACAAATTCTAGCAGCAATGAACGAGGCCAAAATGGTATTGGAAAATCTTGGTGAGGCAATCGAACTATGAGTAATGAAGCTTATGATCAAAAAAATAATGATGACTATGAAGCAATTACTTCTGCTCTAAATACTGCCCTAATAGATCTTCAAAATAACAAAAAACTAAAACCCACTATAGCGCAACTTTCGAAGATGACTGGTATTCATCGAAATACTATTACAAACCGTGGTTGGCCTGTCCAAAAGCTAAATCAGATCAAAGATATCAGAAAAGCTGAAGAGAAATCGCGTAAAGAAAAAAAAGCTATAGATAACGCTGATGTTAAGAATGCGCTTGAAGCAAAAATGATTCAAGCACAAAATGAGGTTATCTACTGGTTTAATGAATATCAAGATATAAAAAGAGTCGCTCAACACTCAGATAAACGGTTACAAAAAATGAGAGAGTCACGAGATTTTTATAAAACACAATCTGATACAGATAAAAGGTCGTTATTAGAAGCTAGACAGGAGATTAAAAAACTGAGACAAATGTTAGCTTTAAAAGATGCAACACCGAACCAGCTGATGCACTAATCTATCGAAAACTACCTATGCTATAAAAAGTATAAACTTAATTTCCTTGTACTTAAAAGCTAGCAAGAGCTTAGCTAACAAATATATACCTTATAGCATAAATCACATATATTAATACTTTATGCCTAACAGAAATTTATCACTTTTCTCAGCTTTCACTTTATGCTGATATCAAACTGAGAATGGATACGCGATAGACTCATGATACTGATACCCTTCCACTTCAAAATCGTCCAATGTTACCCATGTCTCAATATCTTCGAGAGACTTAATTTCAGGGTTAATGTGAAGTTTAGGGGCTGGATACGGTTCGCGTTTTAATTGCACGTCACGCATTAATTGTAATTGATCTTCATAAATATGTGCATTTACGATCTTATGATAAGCTTTTCCGGCCTCGTGGCCCGTAATTTGAGCCATGAGAGCTAGTAAGGTAAACACTTGAATCTGATTAAAATTTTGACCTAATGGTACATCACATGAACGTTGTGATGAAGTCAAATAAAGCTTGCCACCTAACAACGAAAATGTATGAGTATGCATACAAGGACGTAAACATCCCATATGAAACTCACCTGGATTGTAGAAGGTTAGAATTTCACCTCGGTCATCAATACCGTTTCGCAAGTTATCATAGATCTTATGAAGCTGGTCAAACTCCTCTCCTACTGAATTACGCCACCTGCGCCCCTGTACACCATAAACTCGGCCCATATCATCCTTACCTTTACGATAAGGATTAGCTAACCAAGCTTCATTTTCATTGGCATTAGCGTTCCATGTATTACATCCAATAGCTCGAAACTGAGCTGCGCTATCATAACCACGTAGATACCCTAATAATTCTGCGATAGCTGCTTTCCAATAACTCTTTCGAGTAGTTACTAAGGGAAACTCATTAGCTCCTACATTGTAGTTTAAATCAGCATTAATAACGGTTAAGCAGCGTTTTCCAGTCCGTTCATTCTCGACCCATACACCCTCATCAACTATACGTTGACATAAATCTAGATACTGTTTCATTCAATAACCTTAGTTGGACTACAAACTTATCTCAAAAGGTGATTTTTGTTGAACTGCGTGGACAATACATTTTACCTTTTGATTTCATTGAGCATTATAAAGTTTCAAGGCTCAATTGTACAAACCTGTTCGTAACAACTAATTGTCTTAATAACTTATCAACAGGCTATGCCCCAATGGATCCAATGAAACCGAATCATTCTATCTAAAACCATTTACCATAATGCAGCTTTATGAGAAAGGTCAGGTTTTTTAGAGTTTTATAGCTTCTTTAAGCGTAGCTCATAGCCAACCCATAAAAAACGAAAGTAGTGCAACTGAGATAAACCCTATATCATCATAAGTGTGTTGTGATTTCAAATAAACAGCAGATTCATTGATAAAACCCTCATCAGTATGCCGCCGCTTTATACTGGTTAGGCAATTTTAATGATAATAAAGCCGCGATTGCCACAAACGCACTCGATATCCAAAGACAAGCCTCTAAGCCAAACTCTTGGTAGACCCAACCTGACAGCACCGTGCCAATCAATCTGCCCATCGCGTTTGCCATGTAGTAAAACCCCACATCCAATGACACGCCATCACTATCAGCATAGCTGACGATGAGGTAGCTGTGTAACGAAGAATTGACGGCAAAAACCACACCAAATATCAGTAAGCCAATAATAACCGATGCTTGAATATAAAAATCAAAATATAAAGCCAGCGCGATCGCCGCAGGAATAAACGTCAGATAGCTTGCCCACAAAAAGGCTGCACGACCCGTTGGCAACACGCCTTTTTTCTTGCCCGTAAAGTAAGGCGCAACCGACTGGACAATGCCATAACCGATGACCCAGCTTGCCATAAAACTGCCAACCCACCAGTGACTCCAGTCAAAAGTCGCTGCCAAAAACACAGGGAGGGCCACCACAAACCAAACGTCTCTTGCCCCAAACAAAAACATGCGGGCAGCGGAGAGGATATTGATAGCAGGGCTTTTAGAAAAAATGTCTTTAAATTTAGGTTTGTTGGTGGCTTTGCCGATGTCTTCTTTTAAGACTATTAAACTAAACACCCAGACGATGGCCAAAAGTGATGCCATCAGTATCATAGCGCCTTTAAACCCAATCAAGGTCAGTAGCAAACCACCGATAAAAAAACCCACGCCTTTTAGCGCGTTTTTAGATCCTGTGAGTAATGCCACCCATTGATAAAGCTTACTCTCAGCATCTTTTGGCACTAATAATTTGATGGCGCTTTTGGCACTCATTTTATTCAAGTCTTTGGCGATACCTGAGAGCGCTTGGGCGATCATCACATAAACCACAGTCAGCATATCCGCAGGCACAGCAAGCATGGCAAGGGCGACGATCTGTATGGCCAACCCAATATTCATGGTTTTGTTGAGCCCAAGACTGGTGCCAAGCCAACCACCAACCAGATTGGTGATAACCCCAAAGATTTCATAAAACAAAAATAGCATCGCAATGCTTAACGGACTATAGCCTAACTGATAAAAATGCAACACAACGAGCATTCGTAATGCGCCATCCGTTAAGGTAAATGCCCAATAGTTGCCAGTGATGACTAAGTATTGCTTCACTTGCGACGATAAATCCGTAACGGATAGCAGTCCCATGATTAACCCTTATCTGCTAGACCAACCATTTGGACCAATTCAGCCGTTCTATTGGCGTAACCCCACTCATTGTCGTACCAAACGTAGAGTTTTACTTGGGTGTCATTGATGACCATCGTCGATAGCGCATCGACGATACTTGAACGAGGATCGGTTTTGTAATCAATCGATACCAGTGGACGGGTCTCAAAGCCCAATATGTCTCTTAGCTCATTTTCAGATGCTTGTTTGAGTAGTTCATTGACTTCCTCAACCGTGGTGCCACGCGCCACTTCAAACACACAGTCGGTCAGCGAGGCGTTGGCTAAAGGCACACGGATGGCATGACCGTTTAGCTTGCCTTTTAGCTCAGGAAAAATATGCGTGATGGCGGTTGCAGAACCCGTTGTAGTCGGGATAAGGCTCATACCGCAAGCACGTGCCCGGCGTAAGTCTTTATGCGGTGCATCTAGTATCGTTTGGGTATTGGTGATGTCATGAATGGTGGTCATCGAGCCATGCTTGATGCCGATTTTTTCGTGTATCACTTTAACCACAGGCGCTAGGCAGTTGGTAGTACAAGATGCAGCAGTAACAATAGGATGAGCTTCCTTGTCGTATAAATGCTCGTTTACACCCATAACGATATTTAACACGCCTTCTTCTTTGACGGGGGCTGTGACAACGACGCGTTTGACCCCTTGGTCTAGATACGCTTGTAGTAAAGCCTTGGTTTTTATCTTTCCTGAGGCTTCGATGACCACATCGCATAGTGACCAGTCGGTGTCTTCGGTCGCTTTGTTTTGTGTACAAGGAATGGCTTTGCCATTGATAATCATGGACGTACCTTCGTGAGTGGCGTCGTGATGCCAGCGACCATGCACAGAATCAAACGTCATCAAATGCGCAAGGGTCTTGGCGTCACCCGCCGGATCATTGATGTGGACGATCTCGATGTCGTCCCAATCAAATGCCGCGCGCATGGTCAAACGTCCCATACGTCCAAAACCATTGATACCTACTTTGATTGTCATAAAATTGTCCTTAATGCTGTTTAAAACCATCAGAAAAAATGGTGTAAAACGTTCAGTGTTATTTAAGTATGAATAATGGGTTATTTACAAAAACTGGCTCTATCGGGGCGGTTTTGCATCGCATCTAATCGCCCAATCTCATGCTCAATTAAGTGAGTGTTGTTTTCTGTGGTTTTTGCAACCACAATCTTTGCCCATACAGGTAACTCAGGATTGATACGATAAAATACCCACTGACCGTGTTTTCGATCAGTGATGACGTTTGCCTTTTTTAACACAGCAAGATTGCGTGAGATTTTGGGCTGACTGTCTTCTTCCAAGGCCTCCATCAATTCGCACACACACAGCTCACCATGATATTCGATCAGCATCAACGCTTTGAGTCGAACGTCATCCGTCAAGCTTTTGTAAAAGGTAATGGGATCAAAGTCAGATGATGCCGTGTCTTCTGTATTGACGGCAGTCTTTGTGAGGTTATGTTTTTCTACAGACAGAAACATCGTTAAGCGACTATTTAATTCACTCAAGGTAGTGGTAAAGGGATGACTGCCAGCACGTGTTTTTGGGTCAGGGATATCCCACGCCAGTTGCTTGGCCGTATTGGGGTAGCTTCGGCATTCGGTACTGGCCTTTTCGCATAAAGTAATGACGTAGTCAAAAAACTGGCTTTCAAACTCGTCAACGTGCTTGGATCTTAAGCCACTGGCGTCGAAGTCGAACCTTTCTAAGGCTTGAATGGTTCGTTCATCTACTTCGCCTTTTTCTATACCTGCGCTATAGACATCATAGATATCACCGGCTTTATACTTTAATAATATCTCAGCCATTTGTGATCTGGCTGAATTACTGGTACAGAGAAACAATACCTTTTTCTTATTTGAATGTTCCATAACCTAACCCTATCAAAAGACTGTACATATGAAATATTATATATACAATATTTCATATGTACAGTCTTTTGATAGTTATTATTGGCTTTAGTTAGTGAAATGATATTTTGGAGCGATGCAAGATTATTTGCATGATAAGCTGAATCAAGATGTCGATAAAAATTTCGTCAAAACATGTCTTCAATTAAGATCTGAAGAGTAAAAAGCAAGCCTCAGTATGAGCAATTGATTTTTCTGGTAGCAGACACTAAGGAGCATTATGTCAATTAAAGTATTCGACACCATCATTATCGGCGGTGGTCAAGCCGGTTTAGCCGTTGGCTACTATCTGAGACGTGCGAAACTTGACTTCATCATTCTTGACAATCAAGACCAAAGTGGCGGCGCGTGGCAGCATACTTGGCCATCGTTACGCCTATTTTCTCCTGCTCTTATGAGCTCCTTGCCAGGTCGCTTGATGCCAAAAGCAAAAGATGGAGAGTATCCCCATAGAGACGAGGTCATCCATTACCTTGCTGACTACGAAGAACATTATAAGTTACCAATCTACCGACCTTATCAAGTCCAAAGCGTACAGCGTGATGATGAAAACAATTGCTTACGGGTGACTGATGGAAGTTTTACATGGTTGGCAAAAACCGTCGTGAGCGCAACGGGAACGTGGAGCAATCCTATAATTCCTTCTACCAAAGGTCAGCAAGCGTATCTTGGGTGTAACTATCCCCTAAAATAACACAGCTCAAACGTAGAATTTCTTATAAAATACCCATAAGGAGTTTTGATATGAGCAAACGAATGACTGAGACCCAAATAGTATCCATTTTAAAAGAAGCAGAAGCAATCAGACGAGGATTCAAAAGGGTTTGGGCTATCAATCGCCAAGACAGGTGTGGTTTGATTATTATCGTCAGGCTGCGTAATTAAAATCTCCCAAGTTTATGTGTACGGATTTGACGGCAGGGGTCACTTTTACAATTTAATAATTGCATCGATTTCCTGATATGAGCGGTTCAATCCTAATAGGCTATTAATACACAACATATGTTAGAGTATAGGCTATCACTAACGCTAGCTATATAGGAAACGTACTGCCATGGCTGGTATCAACAAATTAGAATTATCCGAAGCGGACATTATCAGTAAGTTCATTCTACCTGCCGTTATCGGTTCAGGCTGGGATGACATGACCCAAATTCGTGAAGAGGTTAAGCTTCGTGATGGTAAGGTTATCGTTCGCGGTCAAATGGCAGTACGTAAAACAGTCAAGTCTGCTGACATTGTTTTATATCACAAGCCTAATCTGCCGCTTGCTGTTATCGAGGCCAAAGCTAATAAACACTCTATTGGTAAAGGTATGCAGCAAGCGCTTGATTATGCTGGGCTGCTCGAAGTACCGTTTGTATTTTCATCTAATGGTGATGGCTTTATTTTTCATGATAAAACCAATAGCACTATCCTCGAAACAGAGATTTCACTATCAGACTTCCCAACACCAGCTGAGCTATGGGATAAGTATTGTCAGTGGAAAGGCTATACGCAAGCTCAGTTGCCTATCATCACTCAAGACTATCATGATGATGGCAGTGGTAAGTCACCACGCTACTATCAGCTACAAGCCATCAATAAGACCATAGAGGCCATTGCTTGCGGACAGAATCGTATCCTGCTCGTGATGGCAACAGGAACGGGCAAAACCTACACTGCCTTTCAAATCATTTGGCGTCTGTGGAAAGCGAGAGAAAAAAAGCGCATTTTGTTTTTAGCTGACCGCAATATTTTAGTCGATCAAACTCGCGTTAATGACTTTCAGCCTTTTGGCACTGCGATGACCAAAATAGAAGGTCGTACGGTTGATCCTGCCTTTGAGATTCATCTTGGCTTATATCAAGCGTTAACAGGCCCAGAAGAGCATCAGAAAGCCTTTAAACAGGTTGCACCAGACTTCTTTGACCTAATTGTCATTGACGAGTGCCACAGAGGCAGCGCTGCTGAAAACAGTGCTTGGCGTGAGATATTGGAATACTTTAATAGCGCTACGCAGGTCGGTTTGACAGCGACCCCTAAAGAGACTGAAGAGGTATCTAATTCTTATTACTTTGGCGACCCTCTTTATACTTATACCTTAAAGCAAGGTATCGAAGATGGATTTTTAGCGCCCTATAAAGTGGTTCGGGTTGATATCGATATTGATATGCAAGGCTGGCGTCCAACGAAAGGACAGACAGATAAGCATGGTCAACTGATTGAGGATCGTATCTATAATCAGAAAGATTTTGATCGTAGTTTGGTGATTGATGAGCGTACTGAGTTGGTGGCACAGACCATCACTAGCTACCTTCAGCGCACTGACCCCATGGCCAAAACCATTGTATTCTGTAATGATATTGATCATGCAGAGCGGATGCGCCGTGCTTTGATTAACTGCAACCCAGAGCAAGTCAAAAAGAACGAAAAGTATGTTATGAAAATCACGGGCGATGATGAGTTAGGCAAAGCGCAGCTTGATAACTTTATCAATCCAAAAAAACCTTATCCTGTGATAGCGACGACCTCAGAGCTGATGACAACAGGCGTCGATGCTCAAACCTGTAAGCTCATCGTGTTAGATCAAAACATCAAATCGATGACTAAGTTTAAGCAGATTATCGGCCGTGGCACCCGTATCAATGATAAATACGGCAAGCTATGGTTTACGATTCTCGACTTCAAAAAAGCAACTGAGCTATTCGCAGATGAGCGCTTTGATGGTGTTCCTGAACGTATCATGACTGTGACGCCATCGCAGATTAATGAAGGCAGCGACGAGCTTGACGAAGTGGTAGATGGAGAGTCAGACGCAGAATTAGATATTGTCAATGGCACTGACCCAGCCTATACAAACCAGAGTGATGATAGCGGCTTTGATTTAGGGGCTGGTATGGGTGATGACATAGGTGTCAGTGAACCCGCGAAAAAATACCATGTGAAAGGTGTAGCTGTCCAAGTCATGGCGCAGCGTATCCAGTATTATGATACTGACGGTAAGCTAGTCACCGAGTCATTTCAGGACTATACTCGCAAAACCTTCAGCAAGCAGTTCGCTAGTTTGGATGAGTTTATAAAGCGTTGGAACGAAACTGAGCGTAAACAAACCATCATTGATGAGCTGGCAAATGCTGGTATTATTTGGGAAGTATTGCAGGAAGAGATCGGGTCAGATATGGACCCCTTCGACCTGATTTGTCATGTGGTTTATGACCAACCGCCCTTGACCCGTCGTGAACGTGCGGATGAAGTCAAAAAGCGCAATTACTTTACTAAATACTCAGATACCGCTCAAAAAGTACTGAATGCCTTGCTCGATAAATATGCTGATGCGGGTGTAGAAGAGATCGAAAGCTTGAACGTGCTTAAAGTAAAACCACTTGATCAGCTAGGTAGCCCGATGGAAATTGTCAGAGAAGGCTTTGGTAGCAAAAAAGACTATCAGCAAGCCATCAGTGATCTTGAAAACGAAATCTATTGGGCACCGCCACCCAAACAAGCTTAAGTAACTAGAAAAAATTAGCTACAATCCATATATCTAAGCCTCTTATTGAGGCTTGTTTTATTCATACTGTTTATTAAAACCTATCGTTTATTAAAAAGAGAAACTACATGTCAATCAGTTCGGTTATTAAGTCTATTCAAGATATCATGCGTCAAGATGCTGGTGTCGATGGTGATGCCCAACGTTTAAGCCAATTGTCATGGCTATTGTTTCTCAAAATATTTGATGCACAAGAAGAAGCGCTTGAGTTCGAACAAGAAAACTATAAGACCCCCATCCCTGAGCAATACCTTTGGCGTAATTGGGCGGCTGATCCCGAAGGTATCACTGGTGATGAGTTACTAGAGTTCGTAAACGATGAAATATTCGTTGAGCTAAAAAACCTGACAGCGCCAGTAGATACTAACCCACGTGGCTTTGTGGTGCGTCAAGGTTTGAGCGATGCCTACAACTATATGAAAAACGGCACGCTGCTACGCCAAGTAATTAACAAGCTCAATGAAGTGGACTTCAATCGTTCAGATGAGCGCCATCTGTTTGGTGATATTTATGAGCAACTGCTACGTGATTTACAGAGTGCGGGTAATGCAGGTGAGTTCTATACCCCTCGTGCCGTGACGCGCTTCATCGTTGACCGTGTCGATCCAAAGCTGGGTGAGCGCATTATGGATCCAGCCTGTGGTACAGGTGGATTTTTGGCCTGTTCGTTTGATCATGTCAAAAACAACTATGTTGCAACTGCTGAAGATCACCAAGTACTACAGCAGCAGATTTTAGGGTTTGAAAAGAAACAACTGCCACATTTGCTTTGCACGACCAATATGATGCTGCATGGCATCGAAGTACCCGTACAGATACGTCACGATAACACCCTAAATAAGCCGCTATCGAGCTGGGACAGTGATATTGATGTCATCGTAACCAACCCACCTTTTGGCGGCACTGAAGAGCATGGTATAGAAAAGAACTTCCCTGCTGAGCTCCAAACACGCGAAACGGCAGATTTGTTTTTACAATTAATCATCGAGGTCTTGAAAGATAAAGGTCGTGCTGCTGTTGTGTTGCCTGATGGCACCTTGTTTGGTGAAGGGGTAAAAACTAAGCTAAAGAAAATGCTGACAGAAGAATGTAATCTGCACACCATCGTGCGCCTGCCAAATGGTGTGTTTAACCCTTATACAAGCATTAAAACCAATATTCTCTTCTTTACCAAAGGTCAGCCAACCAAAGATATTTGGTTTTATGAGCATCCTTATCCTGAAGGCGTCAAAAACTATAGCAAAACCAAACCAATGAAGTTCGAAGAGTTTCAAACAGAGATTGATTGGTGGGGTGATGAATCTGATGGTTTTACCAGTCGTATCGAAAACAATCAGGCTTGGAAGGTCAGCATTGATGAAGTCATCGAGCGTAACTATAACCTCGATATCTCCAACCCCTACCAAGGTGAAGTCATTGATTATGATCCTAATAAGCTACTGGCTGACTATACTAAACAGCAACAGAGCATCGATACGTTACGCAGCCAATTAAAAGACGTGCTGGGCGCTGCGCTGTCTGCTAACACGACAGAGGGCAAGTAGCTATGAATGTAAAGACGAGCTTAGAGATGAGTAAAGACATAAGCAAGCCAGAGCAGCTAATCACTGAACATATCGATATCTGGACCAGCGCTATACTAGCTAAGTCGACTAGTGGACGTGGCAGCAGTAAAAAGTATGAGCTGTATGGTATTACTAAATTACGTGAACTGATCTTGGAGTTAGCTGTATATGGAAAGTTAATTCCACAAGATCCTACGGATGAGCCCGCTGCGGTTTTACTTGAACGTATTGCGGTAGAAAAATCTCAGTTAGTCAAAGATAAAAAGATAAAAAAGCAAAAAGCATTGCCGTCATTGGAAGAAGCTGGAGTTGAGCAGAATACTTTACCACAGGGATGGACGTGGGCATTTATGCCTCAAGTGATAGCCCACGATGACTATGCAATTAAGAGAGGACCTTTTGGGAGTGCTTTAAAAAAAGCATATTTTGTTAATTCTGGCTATAAAGTATATGAGCAGCAGCATGCAATAAACGATGATTTTTCACGTGGAGAATATTATATTGATGAGACAAAGTTTAATGAGCTGAAAGCATTTGAAGTTAAGCCTTATGACTTGATTATTAGTTGCTCTGGTACTGTTGGTAAAGTCGCAATAGCCCCACCAAATATGGAGAGAGGAGTCATTAACCAAGCTTTACTTAAAATAGCTTTGAATAATAATGCACTTATAAATGAATATTTTAAAATCTTATTCCCTGCCTTTTTTATGCGTACAGATACATTGTCTGATCTAAAGGGGACCGCCCAAAAGAATATGGTTTCAGTTGATACATTAAGGAAAGAACCATTTCCATATCCTCCATTAGCAGAACAACGCCGCATCGTCGCTAAAGTCGATGAGCTGATGCTGCTATGTGATCAGCTAGAGCAGCAAACCGAAGCCAGTATCGACGCTCACGCGACGCTTGTAGAAGTATTATTATCCACGTTGACAGATAGTGCGGACGCTGATGAGCTAGCACAAAATTGGGCAAGAATTGCCGAGCATTTCGATAGCCTATTTACGACCGAGCAAAGCATTGACGCTCTAAAGCAAACCGTTTTGCAATTGGCAGTGATGGGTAAGCTAGTTTCACAGAGTTCAGATGACGAACCTGCTTCAGTATTGTTAGAAAAGATTGCGGAAGAGAAAGAGCAGTTGATTCAAGAGAAGAAGATTAAACCACGTAAAGCATTACCACCTATTGAAGATGAAGAAAGATTATTTGATTTGCCCTTAGGTTGGGAATGGTGTCGATTAGATGATATATGCGATGGTATAACTTCTGGATCAACGCCACCTAAGAGTTCATTTATAGATGATACAGGTATCCCATACTTGAAGGTTTATAATATAAGAAACCAAAAAATAGATTTTGAATACCAACCACAATTTATTGAGGAAGGTTATCACTCTTCAAGTTTGAAGCGCTCTCAGCTTTGCCCAGGAGATGTGATAATGAATATCGTGGGTCCACCTCTTGGAAAGATAGCTATTATTCCCGATACCTATCCAGAATGGAACTGCAATCAGGCCATTGTGATGTTTAGACCATTCATTTCGAATCTAAATAAATTTATCTATACCTACTTAGTTTCAGGTATGTTTCTTGATAAAATTGCGCTTATAGGAACAGCTGGTCAGGACAATATTTCAGTCACAAAAAGTCGTTCAATCTTATTACCAACACCACCTCTTGCAGAACAACATCGCATTGTTGCTAAAGTCGATGAACTAATGGCTATTTGCGATCAGCTAAAAGAGAAGCTAAAGCAGTCCCAAGAGACGCAAGTTCAGCTTACCGATGCGTTGGTTGATCGGGCTTTAGGGTGAGTTTTAGTGTTAGAGCAATCATGTTTTATATGCTTTGGTAAAACTAAAAGAAATAAATAAGACCTTCTATTAACAGCGATATTTTAAAATCAGGTATAATAACCTTGTACGTATAAGTCGTATTGTGCAGAATTAAAAGTGCACAATGCTATTATAGTTGTTAAGGCTATATTATTAGGCGTCTTGTGCATAAATTAGGGGTTATAATTTTCATAGGTGTGCCCTTTAACATTGCCAGTTATGCGTTATTGACACATATGGTCGCGCAAGTGTGTGATCTGGAGGTTAGTGAGTTTGTTTGGACAGGTGGTGATTGCCACATTTACCAAAACCACCGCGAGCAGGCTGAGCTACAACTGACACGTTCGCTATATACACCGCCAACATTGACGCTGAACCCAGAGGTGAAAGATATTTTTGCCTTTGAATACGACGATATTAGCGTCAATAACTATGAGTCTCATCCGACCATCAAAGCCAAAGTCGCCGTTTAAAATACGTCTTGTGCACGACAATAAATAAGACTGTGATTTAAAAATATAGACGTTTAAAAATATAATAGAAAGGACCCATTATGAGCTATGCCCACACTGAAGTTGCCCAAATCGCCGCCATAAGTAGCAATCGCTGTATCGGTAAAAACAACGAGCTACCGTGGCATATCTCACAAGACCTGCAGCACTTCAAAAAAATGACCACACGTGACTCGCAAAATACGGCCTCTAGTAGCGATATTCAGGGCATCGTCATTATGGGTCGTAAGACGTTTGAATCCATGGGTAGCAAGCCTTTACCAAAGCGTGTGTGCTTTATCATCTCTACCCAAATGGACTATGCAGAACAGCAAGGACTGGTCGGACATGAATACGCGCATGTGGTGCATAATTTAGATGATGCGCTCACTCATGCCGCAAGTTTGGCACATGGGCTACATCTGGAGACGATCTGGGTGATTGGCGGTGAGCGCGTCTTTAGCGAAGCACTGATGTATACCGACCGCATTGAGCTGACCCACGTAGATACTGATATTACGGATGGCGATGCGTTCTATCCTGAGCTACCAGATCGCTTCAAAGTAGCAGAAGAATCTGAGCAAATGCACGATGAAAAAAGTGATTTGAGCTTTAAATTTGTGACTTATAAGGTAGAGAAGACTGACCAATAGTATTTGATTGACTCAAAAAAGGGCTGCCGCAGATAAATTAAATTATCTGCGGCAGCCCTTTTTTTGGACGTTATCAAATCACTGGTAGAAACAATAGATCAAGCTATTCATGTAATACTTTATAAACCGTCTTTGCCAGTACAGGGCCAATTCCCTGCACACCGGCTAGTTCCTGCTGTGACGCGCCAAGCAATTGCTGCATACCGCCAAAGTGATTAAGCAAATCACGACGGCGTTTTTCACCCAGACCTGGAATGACCTCAAGTACCGATGAGGAGCGGCGCTTGTCGCGTTTTTTGCGGTGCGCGGTGATCGCAAAACGATGCGCCTCATCGCGAATATGCATCAGTAAATGCAGCGCCTTGCTGTCCATGGGCAGATCCAGCGGCTCATGATCGATAAAATGTAATACTTCTAAACCCGCCTTGCGCCCTTCTCCTTTTGCCACACTCACAAGCAACGTGTCATTTAAAATACCCAGCTCGGTCAAGACGTCTTTGGCGATATTAAGCTGACCTTTCCCACCATCAATCAGCAACAAATCAGGCAACGGCTGCTTCTTATATCGCCTTGTCAGCACTTGCTTCATGGCTGCATAGTCATCGCCGCCTTGGATATCATGAATGGCATATTGACGGTAATCACGCCTGCGCGCACCGCCTTGATCAAATACGACGCAGCTACCAATGGTCGCCTCGCCCATGGTATGCGAGATATCAAAACACTCAATGCGATCAATGGTGCGATCAGTCACCTCAGCCAGTACGTCTTTTAGTGCGCCAAAGCGTGCGTGCAGCTCTAAATAATCACCAAGCTTAGTCTTTAGGGCATTACTGGTATTGAGTGTTGCCAAATCCAGCCATTCTGAGCGATGCTCACGCACATTGGTTTTGATGACTACTTTGCTGCCAAAATGCGTTGCCAGTGCTTCGCTTACCGCTACCTGATCAGGAATCTCATGGCTTAATATAATCTCGGCTGGCAGATCGTCCGTCACCTGAAAATAAAACGAGGTAATAAAAGCTGATAGGTTATCTGCTAGCGGCTCGCTACTGTCCACATCAGGGAAATAGTTTTTACCGCCTAACACGCGACCACCGCGCACGGTCAGCACGTTGACGCAAGTCATGCCCGCTTGACTGGCAATGGCAATCACATCTGCCTCACCTTGCACCGTATAGACAGCTTGCCTTGCCTGCACTTCGCGTAGCATCGACAATTGATCACGGTACAATACCGCCTTTTCAAAATCTAACGCTTCGGCAGCGTCTTCCATTTTCTCGATCAGCGTACTATGAATATCACTAGAGTCGCCCTTCAAAAAGCGAATGGTGTTATTCACATCTTCTGCATACTCTTCCGGCGATACCAGTCCAACGCAGGGCGCGCGGCAACGCTTAATCTGATACTCCAGACAAGGGCGCTGGCGCTGCTTAAAAAAGGTGTTGGTACATTGGCGCATTTGAAACATTTTTTGCATCAACACCAGCGTTTCTTTTGCTGCATGGGCAGAGGGAAATGGGCCAAAGAAACGACCTTTTTGGTGATTGCCTTTGCCGCGTCCATACGCCAAACGTGGATAAGGCTTATCCGCTGAGATAAACACGTATAGATACGACTTATCATCACGTAGCAAGACGTTATAAGGCGGGCGATACTCTTTAATTAAGTTCTGCTCGAGCAACAACGCCTCGGTCTCACTACGCGTGATAATGGTCTCAATATTATGAATCCGTGCCACCAGTGCCCGCGTTTTTGGATGATCGATCGTCTTGGCAAAGTAACTATTCACACGGCTTTTTAGCGACTTGGCTTTACCAACGTATAAAATATCGCCGTTTTTGCCCAGCATCTTATATACCCCTGGCAAATTAGGCAAGTTCTTGATCAGATGCTTAAGACGGGCTTTTTTGTCATCGACAGGATTCAATTCTGAGACAGTAACCATAGAATGTATTGCTCTTAAAAATCTTAGTAATACTGCTAGTTATGGGGCAGGAATCGTGGTTTTGCAAGCTGATTATTGCCTCGATAGCACGCACAAAAAAGCCAGCTTTATGCTGACTTCGTTTGTTCGATTATATGCTAATTATCAATGGTCTAATGACGGAAGTTTGCCATTAATGCTGGAATACCTGGCAACATACCGACGATAGCCATCACGCCAGTCAGTACCACGAACATAATACCTGGTATGATCCATCGGCTCATTTTAGTCAAATTAGCACTGCGCTCTTTTGAGCCAATCAAGCCCAAATTATCAAGCAATAGCGTGAGTGACCAACCAAAGGCTGGGTTCACTAAGGCAGAAGCAAACACCACAATAGCAGCAGACTGCGTGGTTTTACCTTCGCGCGTCATCTCCATGCCAGCCTCTAAGAGTGGGATGAAAACCCCAACGATCAATGCCACGCACATCACGGGTTGCCAGATGGCCAAATCCATTGGATAGCCCCAAACACCTGCGATAATACAGAACAAGGCCGTCAATAGCGCACCAGCAGGAATCGGACGCCTAGCAATCGCTGCAGGGACAATATACGTTCCCCAAGATGACGCAAAGTTGGCACCGCCTAGCACAGAGCCTGCGACCTGACGAAATGAAGCGCTGGTCATCGTGTCATCGATGTCCATGAGCACTTTTTCAGTACGCTTAGGGTAGCTGATTTTTTGGAATACCTGATGACCCAAGAAATCTGGTGACCACATAGCAACTGCCAAGATAGCAAACGGCAATACCACAATGAAGCTTTCAATCGTCGGTAGCCCTAACATCCAACCTGTATTCTCACCCCACCAATACATTGGGTTCATATGCGGTAGACCTGGTGCCGTTTTGAACGCAAAAGGTGCGCCTAGTGTAAAAGCAAGACCGCCACCTAACACGCAACTGAGCGGAACCGCAAGCCAGCGCTTTTGCCAATGCTCAAGCAATGCATATAGCAGGATAGTCGCTAGAATAATAAAGAAAGCAATGTGCGACATACCAATCCCTTCTGCCCAAGCAAAAAGGTTCTTAACCTGTGACGTCGTACCGATAAACCCTAAGTAAATTAAGAGACCACCGCATACACCTTTACTGGTTAAATTGGCCAGTAAGCTTCCTCCTTTACTAATAGCAAGCAGCAGGCCAAAAGCCCCAATGAGTAGGCCAAAAGCCATTGGATGCCCACCTGCAGCAACGACAATGGGAATCAATGGAATAAGTGGCCCATGAGTACCAGCGAGGTTGGCTGTCGGTAGCAGAAATCCAGAAAATAAGATAATAAAGAACGAGACAATCAACAGCTCATAACGAACGTTTTCTAAAACAAACGCATCACCTAAGCCGAGTGGTCCTGCAAAAGTTGCTGCAATAGCGCCCACCATGACCACTTTACCGATGGTCGCTGCCATCGCTGGGATAGTATCTTCATACTCAAAACGATAATCACGAAATGGTAGATTGGGACGCCAGCGTTTTGGCTGCATGATTTGCAATTCGTGGTTAAGATAGGCATCTCGACTGTCGAAGCTTGAGCTTGGCTTATGCAAATCTATATAACTGCCTTGCAATTCGCTGTCTTGATTGGCTGGGTTTGGTCGCGGCGTATTAGACCCTGAAGATGAGGCCTGAATGTTACTCATCACATTTCCTTGTGTCGATTAGGTTTTGATTGAATATTTTTTTGGTTTGGCGTTAGCTAAATGACCAATCAGTCATGATAAGCGGAAAACCATTGTATGTTAAGGCATAAGGAAATGCGAATTTAAGGTGAATTAAAAAGACTACATATATCGTTATAAAAATAAATTAAAGTTTTCATTGAATACAATAACAAACTTAATAGGAAACTATTGGGAATAAACAGCACTAATTTGGACATAAAATTAAATTAAAGGCCAATTTTCTTAAGAATAACTGACATCTGAACATTTTTTATCATATAACTAAATACTAAAGATAGTCATATTAAATATTGCTTTGCGATAACTATAAAGACTATGCTTAGTTACGCTTTGAAACTAGCGAGCGCAGTCATTTTTAACTATGATAAATGTCTTTGTGGTTTATCGTCTAATAGCAAGCACTAAGAAACAGCGCTACCCATATCACTGAAAAATCAATAAAAGCAACAGGATAGATTTATGAGTGTGCTACCCAGCAATTTTGAGACTTTGAAGCGTCGAGCCAAGCAAAGTATCATGCCGCTACTGACCCCGCATCTTTTAAAGCTGCGACTCAATACTTACGCGCCCTATATCGGTTCAGGCATCAAAATCGACCACATCAGCCTTGATCAGGGATTATGCGTGGTCAGCATGGAACTGACCACTCTCAACAAAAATATCGTCGGTACTCAATTCGGTGGTAGTTTATACTCCATGGTAGATCCCTTCTATATGCTCATGCTGATGCATCAATTAGGTAGCAACTATGTGGTCTGGGACAAAAGCTCACATATTGATTTTATCGCGCCCGGTAACAGTAAAGTCACCGCGCGAATGAAAATACCTAGCGCTGAGGTGATTACCATTCAAGAGTTGGCAAAAGACGGTGAAGCTGTATTTCGTGAATATAAAGTCGATATCGTAGACGACCAGCAAAAGCTCATTGCTACCGTGACCAAAACCTTGTATATCAGACTACGCAAGTACAGTAAATCTAAAGAGCAGGCCAGCCGAATTGAAACACCCCATACTGAATAGTTTTTGGCTACTTTACTGGTAAGGCTTTTTGACTAATGACAAGGCATAGTATCTATCAGCTGTGAATATCCAGTTAACCACTCAGCAAGTTTAAATTGATAAGCGCGCGCATACAAAAACCCCAATCTAGCATTCGCATAGATTGGGGTTTTGTCTTTTTTGGTATGGCCCGCTTATTTATAAATAAACCTATGAATAAGGGCTTGTATCTACTATTACCTTATTTGAGTCAATCCTAAAATAATACGATCAACTCAAAACGGCAAACTTGTGCTTAAATACCAGGTGCAGTATCAACGGCATCAGGTACACCAGCGTCAGTCTTTTTCTGAGCTGGACGTGGCGCAAGTTTTTCGCGGATACGTGCTGATTTACCAGAACGCTCACGTAAGTAGTACAGTTTCGCACGGCGAACAGCACCGCGGCGTTTCACTTCAATGCTATCGATCAGTGGTGAGTGCAGCTGGAATGCACGCTCAACACCAACGCCGCTTGAGATTTTACGTACGGTAAACGCTGAGTTTAGACCACGGTTACGCTTAGCAATTACAACGCCTTCAAAAGCCTGTAAACGCTCACGCTCACCTTCACGTACTTTTACTTGTACCACAACGGTATCGCCGGGTGCAAAGTTTGGGCGCTCGATCAATTGAGCGTTTTCGATGACCTGAACCAATGGATGCTTGTTGCTCATGAGAGTTATCTCCTCACATTAGATAATAGAGGCTTGACGCATATCACCTGTTTGTAATAATTAATTGTATCTCTTTATAGTGAGATACAACATAAATGGGTTATAACCAACGGCCACTATGCGATGACTCGTTTTATTATTGCTCAAAATTCTGTTTGTTAACTGTTTATCAAGCTTAATGAAGATAAAGTCAGGTATCAACAACCTACTTTTTATCTGCTTTTGCTAGTGCTTTAAGCCACTTCGCTTGCTCTACCGTCGGAGTAAACGCTTGCCACAAATCCGGACGACGCGCTTGCGTACGACTGACTTGCTGAGCAAAACGCCACTTAGCGATATTGGCATGATGACCTGAGAGTAATACCTCAGGGACGCTCATACCTGCAAACTCATGCGGCTTGGTATAATGCGGACAGTCAAGCAAGCCATCGACAAACGAGTCTTGCTCCGCTGACTTGTCATCCCCCATGATATCGGGTAGACGACGTATCACGCTATCCATCAGCACCATTGCTGGTAGCTCACCACCAGTCAACACATAATCGCCCAATGATACTTCCATATCGACATATTGTGACAGTAGGCGCTCGTCGATGCCTTCATAACGACCGCATAATAAAATCATGCCATCATAATCAGTCATACCGACTACGCTACTCTCACTAAGCGTTTGCCCTTGCGGTGACATATAAATCACCGGACAATGCTCACTATCGACACGGCAACCGTATTCCTTGGCACGCAAGCGTGCATCCTCAATGGCTTTTGACAATGGCTCAGCCATCATCACCATCCCAGGACCGCCACCATAAGGGCGCTCATCAATACGGCGATAGTTATCAGTGGTATAATCACGTGGATTAATGCATTCAATCGTAACTTGCTCCTGAGTCACTGCCCGTCCCGTGATTCCAAACTCACGAATCGTGGCAAACATCTCAGGAAAAATACTAATGACGGCAAAATACATCTGATGTCTACTTACATTGAGGCTAAAACAATCGGTGTGACTATTAATAAATTCTGATAATAAATTCTGACTAAAAAGCCAGAAGCGATATTACCAGAGGCAATATTAATAATCACTTGGCCATGCCACAAGTACGGTTTTTTCAGTCGTATCGACTTCTATCACCGTTTGCTTATGCCATGGAATTAGGCGCTCTTCATTATCCAAACTGTCTGAATTGGCTGCCACGCGCATGATGTCGTGGGCACCAGTTTCAAACATTTCAGTGATATTGCCTAAATACTCGTTCTGCTCGTTCATCACGCGCATACCGACCAAATCCGACCAATAATATTCGTCTTCAGCTGTTTCCGGCAAGACATTTTGTTCGACCCAAACGGTCACACCGTTCATGGTCTCAGCAACATTGCGATCAGGAATCTGCTCAAATTGAGCCACAAGTCCTGTGCCGTGCTCACGCCAAGCTTTCACAGTCAAAGGTTTCATGCCAGTAGCAGTTTTCATCCACCACGGCTTCATGTCGAATATTGCTGTACGATCATCCGTATCGCTAAATACCCAAAGCCAACCTTTGATACCATAAGGCTTCTTGAGTTGACCAATTTTCATGAGATCACTAGCATTTGGAGTGGATGACATAGCAGCTAACCTAACAATGATTACAACAGCAATTGCAAAAACAATTGTGTCAAAAGCGATAAACAGTTAATGGCGCACCCTGGTCAGACCAGTTACGCTATGTGTTCTAAAGTCTACTGAATCAGCTTGTAATAAGACTACGAGCGACTCAATAACAACGGAAACTTAAGCAGTTGCTTCAGTTTGTGCTGCAGACTTGTTGTAAGCTTTTGCTAATGAAGCAACGCGATCTGAAGGTTGTGCACCTTTTGCGATCCACGCATTGTACGCTTCCATGTTTAGGCGTACTGCTTCTTCAGACTCTTTAGCGAGTGGGTTAAAAAAGCCGATGTTTTCAATGTAGCGACCGTCACGCGCGCGGCGTTGATCAGCAACAACTACTTGATAAAATGGGCGTTTCTTGGCACCGCCCCGTGCTAAACGAATAACAACCATGTGAATTCTCTCTTTCGCAGGTATACCAAAAAGGGCATAATTATATCACAGTCTTGATTTATTGAAAACATAAACTGTGCTTATTTAATTATTTATTAACAATAGCTTAAATACCCGTCTATGTAAAACATAATCGAGCATAACCATACGTTTTATACAATTATTAAGGACTCTCTATTTTAATCAGTTACTAAAATATACCGCGCTTTAGATTTGGTATTATTAAAATATTGGAGAGGCACATAACAAACTGCTTAAATGAATAGCGTCACAGTAAGATTCATCGATTATGCTATTCTATGGTGTGTTGAAGTAGACTGGCACACCCTACTCTCAGCCGCCATGTTTAGAAATAACCCGCTCTTTCTCCAAAATACAATTGCGGCTTAACTCAAAACCAAATTTAATCAGACATTTTCTTAATCTGCTGGATTTATATGATTACTCCAAACTCAAAGCCCCGTCGCAAAGGTTGGCTGCCACGTTCTTATTCCAATACTTGGCTGACAACCTTGATGGTCGCTTTTATTGTTCTCATAAGTGTGAGTTTGTCGATTTTATTCTTTTGGCGCAGTCTTTATCTGCCAGAACTCAAAAACCATGCGCGTTATTTGACAAGTGAGCTGCGATTAATCAATAGTGTAAATAAAGACTGGCAATATCGTCCTGATATCCGCCAATGGGTGTATCAACATTCTCATGTCGTGGTGGTGAACAACCCCAGTGACTTTCCAGAGGTGGCTGATAAAGCATTTGTGAGCTTCTTTACTGATGTACTTCAGTATGAGATTGGTGCACAGCTGGGTCGACCTGTCGAAGTTTATTTCAAGTTCAAACCAACACCGCAGCTTTGGGTACAAGACAGCCGCGATGACAGTTTCTGGATTCGTGAGCCAGTGGTTTATTACTCGCAGTACAGCCCAACATTGCTCATATTGTTTTTGATTGGTTTGCCTATCTTATCGCTGCTAACGATTATTTTGTTAGCTAGGCAATTGAACCGCCCTTTACGTTATCTACAACGTGCAGCGACTAACTATATTCGTCTGGGTCATGCGACCACACTGCCAACGCAAAAAGGCCCTACCGAGATACGTCAAGTAAACATGGCATTTAACCGTCTATTTACAACATTAAATCAAGCCCAAAAAGAGCGAACCATCATGCTCGCAGGTATCTCACATGACCTGAGGACACCATTAACTCGTATGCGTTTGACTGCTGAGATGCTACCAGATGATTTTTTTCGTGAAGGGCTAATTTACGACATTGAGGATATGGATGCGATTTTGGAGCAGTTCATCTCATTTATGAAAGACGGCTCCGATGAGCCAGTTAGCTTGACCAATTTGGACACGATATTTAATGAGATCATGGTGCAGTTCGCACCCATGAAGTTCGTTTATCAATCAGAGTGTCACAAGGTCATTCCTGTACGCCCCTTATCCATCAAGCGTCTCATCATCAACCTGATCAATAACGCCAATCGTTATGGCAAACCGCCGATTTATCTATCAGCCACGGTGATACCAACATTTATAGAAACGGTTGAAGAAGAAGATAGCGATGTCGTCAGTGAGAACGTTGTCAATAAAGAAGCACAAGAGCAACTGATGATTTGTGTGCGTGACTGCGGTGACGGTGTGGCAGAGGATCAATTGGAGCGTATCATGCAGCCATTTGAGCGTGGGGAGACCGCACGTACTACCCAAGGTAGCGGTCTAGGACTAGCCATTGTAGACCGCATTGCACGATTACATCATGGCACAGTTGAGGCCATCAATCATCCCGATGGTGGGTTGCAAGTATGTGTGCGTATACCTCTACTCTCTAAAGTTGCTGGAGACAATACTTTGGCTGCTGATGCAGTCGATGACACATCTACAGTCGATAGTATTACATCGAATGCAGACAACTCTTAACACTATAGCTCAGACAAACCCTGCGTGGATAAATTAATCTTTGCTACCAATGATAGGCGGAATATATTCAGCACTATTAGTAAATGCTAATGGCTGAGTAATTTCTTCTTTGGCTGTCTTTAGCGTTTGGGTTGTTGATGGCTGCTTTAGAAACAAGTAGTAACCCAGCGTAATCGCATTCAATAGCACCAAGCCACCAAATAAATATGGCATCCTTTGCCTCCTGTATTGTCAAACTATCCTAGAATAAGCTGCTGCAAGCATGACACCTGATTATCAAAATATTGGTAATCAGGTTCGTTTAATGATGACAACTTTTTACTTGTCATCATTGTTCAGCATTGTTATTTAGTATCAAAATCGCGTTCGCTTTTTTCTTGCGTCAATTCATCAGCAGCCAAAACTTGTGTCAATGGTTTGATAGGCCATGTCATTACGAATCTTGCGCCGCCAAGTTCTCGGCTCTCATCTACTTTCATACTACCATTAAACCAAAAGGCAATGCGCGATACAATAGACAGACCTAGGCCGTAGCCGCCTGATGCTCGTGTACGGCTATCATCCAAGCGCGAAAACGGTATAAATACTTTTTCACGATCAGCCTCAGGAATACCATGACCGTCGTCTTCGACGCTAACGAAAGCATTGCCCTTCTTAACACCAGCACTCACGATAATAGTAGTTTCAGCATAACGTAAAGCATTACCTGCAAGATTCTGAATCACACGGTGCAGATAGCGTCGATCAGCAATCGCGGTTACTTTCGCATTTGGCAAGTTGGTCACTATTTTAATCGGCTTACCTAGTGCATTGGTCTCACGCTCAATCTGCTGTAGCAGCTCTCTGAGATTTACTGGTTCTAAATCTAATTTTGGCGAGCCCTCTTCGAGCTTGGCATAAGTCAAAATCTCATCAATCAAGCCATTCAGTGATTCGATATCTTCATCGATATAGTCACGCTGCATAAAGCGTGAATCTTCGTCATCAGTATCAGCCAGCATATCTACCGCAAATCGAATACGAGCAACTGGCGTACGAAGCTCATGTGATACGGCTCGCGTGAGCTCTCGTTGCGACTCAATCAAACGCTTTATATGTGACGTCATTGCGTTAAAGGTGGCTGATAGACGTGCGATCTCATCTTGACCAATGACTTGTACTTGAATATCAAGGTTGCCTTTACTCACCTCATTAACACCAACTTGAATCAGCTGTAGCTTGCGCTCAAGTGGGAAAATGAGCGCATAAACACCCAAACTGATTAAAAACATACTAATCAGGATCATACTAATAATCAAATTAAGTGGAAACCAGTTAAATAAGGGTACAGGGCCTATCAAGACTGCCATATCATTGATTTCAGACGGAACCACTATCTTGATGGCCGAGCTACTGGTACTACTATTAGGGTCTTGTAATGAGATGACCACTTCATCGCGGCGTAGGCGTGACATTTGATCTGAATCTAAATCGAGCGTGTTAACAGGCACAAATGCCAGAGGAAAAGAAAATTTCTCCTCAAGTTCGGCCAAGCGTGCACGTTTATCAGACAAGGTGACTTCATAAGACAAATCGTCCAATAAAAAGACCGCAATTGCTCTGACTTGTTGCTCCGTAACCTCCGATATCCGTGCTGTTAGGACATTCTCATTATCCGGCAAGCGATAATAAACATCTGCATACACAGGCTGTTCGACATAACGCACAACGGTATTGTCATTTTCAAAACGTCTCAGCTCGCTTGCGGTAAAATCTATGTCATCAATAGGTATGATTTTAAAATTTGCCCCGAACAAACTACTTGCATCAGACAACCAGTATTCACGCTCTTCTGCAGTGTTTTGGTGAGAAATACCTTCGCTCACCAAATGAAAAGCCCCCATTGCCATGTTTTCACGGTAGGACTGTACACGCTCCTTATTGATAGTACCCATCAATAACTGCGCAAACAATGCTACGCACAAACAGACTATGAGTAGTCCAGCATAGATACGAACAAAAATACTGTGTTTTAAAGAAGAGACTAATGACATACGTGCCGTGACCAACTTAATAAATAAAAACTGCTGATATCTTATAGCCTATGAGCACTGCTATATTACTAATATCAAGCTCTGTAGAATAGAATGATTAAACGCCAAATAATATACTCAAGTTCATATACCATTATGTTCCATAAAAAACGTGCAAATAGTTTATGTATTTAATCAGCGTCTATAATAATTGCTTAATTAAACCACATAACACCGCATTTAAGTTTAAAAATTAAAATTTAGCCACAAAAAAACCAGCATAATGGCTGGTTTTTTTGTGAAGTGATTCTCAATATTTCATGACTATATGAATCAGTTCGACCTAGTTACCTTCTTTCACGAACAGGTAGCCTTTACTACGTACTGTTTTGATACGTTTTGGGTTCTCTGGATCATCACCGATTTTTGGACGGATACGCGAGATACGTACGTCAATAGAGCGATCTTGACCATCATATTCAATACCGCGCAGGCGCTCAAAGATATCTTCACGCGATAAAATGCGACCAGCATTCGATGCAAGTAACCATAATAAATCATATTCGGCGCTAGTAAAATCTACCAGCTCATCACTAAGCGTGACTGAACGACCACCGTTATCGATGACCAACTCACCAAACTCTAGACGCTGTGGCACATCTTCTGATGGTGCATTTTCTGAGCGGCGCAATAACGCACGAATACGAGCTAATAGTACGCGCGGCTGGGCGGGTTTGGCAACATAATCATCAGCACCCATCTCAAGGCCGAGTACTTGATCCATGTCTTCAGTACGGGCAGTCAACATCAGAATTGGATTTTGATAATGCGGACGCACTTCACGGCATACGGTCAGACCATCGCTACCAGGAAGCATAACATCAAGTACGACCATGTCTGGTTGCTCATTGACGATACGGCGAATAGCGCGGTTACCATCAGTTTCAATTGCTACTTCTAAACCATTTTTGACCAAGTAATCTTGAGTCAACATGGCCAGACGCTCATCATCTTCAACAATCAAGATTCGGGGGGTGTTGTCTTCTTCAGTCGTTGTCATTGTTATATCCTCTAATACATCTAAATTAAAAGCAGTAAAAGTAAGAGCGGTAAAAATTAATAGCACCATAAAGTGGCACAATCGATGTTCGTATAGCTGTTACAAACTTAGCAGCACAGTATACTATTAAACCTATCGCTTGCTATACTATAGCTGATAGTCGTTAACAAAACCTATAAACTATACCGAATAAAACTTTAGTTTACGTCCAAGAATAAAGTGATTTATCCTCTACTGGCTAATCGTTTTATTCTGATTTGCCAATCACTGCCTAAATACATATAAATTGTCAAAATGAGTGATACATTACGCTTACATGCGCTCAATCATCACTCCCTATTTACAATGTTTCATTGTCTAATATAACGACATATTACGATTGTCGCCAGTCACTTTTGGACAAATTCTCATATTATTTTATGTGACAATGGATGAGTGGCTATATTTTAAAGAAGACATGAATGATGGATTCATCTATTTGAATTTAGTGAATTTAGCTTGAAAAAACTGACAATAAAAAACCCATAGGCACAAAAAAACAGTCCATAAAGGACTGTCTTATTGTTGCTTGAGGATCCAAGCTAAAAATATCTAACCAAGACTCTGCTTTACGCGCGGTTTTTGTACTTGCGAATAGTTTGTAATTGTCCAACCGACTCTGCAAGCGACGCTAAAGCTGCATTGGTTTGTAGTGTATCAGACTGATTGACCAGCATTTGCTCTGCTTTTTTGCGTGCTTCAACGATTTTGCTTTCGTCAAGATTGTGCGCACGCATAGCGGTATCAGCCAATACAGTTACCATTTTTGGTTGTACTTCTAGTACACCACCTGAAACATAAATGATTTCTTCTTCGCCGTTTGCTTTTTGCACTCGCATTGCACCCGGTTTTAGCAAAGTAATCAGCGGTGTGTGACCTGGCAATACACCAATCTCGCCTTCGGTACCAGTAGCTATTAACATGCTAATTTCGCCTGAATACAACTCTTCACGAGCACTTACGACGCGACATTGTAACGTTGCCATACTTAACTCCTTACCATCAAAGCGCAATCAAAAAACAGTAAACACTGCGATGCGTTACTAAAGAGTAGATATAAAATTTATATTATACCTACTCATTAACTCATGCTCATACAACTTACGCTGCAGAAGACTTCATTTTTTCAGCTTTAGCAACAACTTCATCGATGCTACCAGCCATATAGAATGCTTGTTCTGGCAGGTCATCATACTCACCTGCGATGATTGCTTTAAAGCTAGCAATGGTATCGCGTAGTGGTACGTATTTACCAGGTGCACCCGTAAAGACTTCAGCGACGTGGAATGGCTGAGACAAGAAGCGCTGAATCTTACGAGCGCGATAAACAACCAATTTATCTTCTTCTGATAGCTCATCCATACCCAAGATAGCAATGATGTCTTTAAGCTCTTTATAACGCTGCAATACTTCCTGAACACCACGAGCAACGTTGTAATGCTCTTCACCGATAACTTGTGGATCTAGCTGACGCGACGTCGAATCTAGTGGATCAACCGCAGGATAGATACCCTGTGATGCGATATCACGGCTTAGTACGACTGTTGCATCCAAGTGAGCAAACGTTGTAGCAGGTGATGGATCGGTCAAATCATCCGCAGGTACGTATACCGCCTGAACTGAAGTAATCGAACCTGACTGCGTTGACGTAATACGTTCTTGCAGTAAGCCCATCTCTTCAGCGAGTGTTGGCTGATAACCAACCGCTGATGGCATACGGCCAAGTAGTGCCGATACTTCTGTACCCGCTAGTGTATAGCGGTAGATGTTATCAACAAACAACAGTACGTCACGACCTTTGCCAGTAACAGGATCTTTGGTATCACGGAAGTACTCAGCCATGGTCAAACCAGACAGTGCAACGCGTAAACGGTTACCTGGTGGCTCATTCATCTGGCCATATACCATTGCTACTTTAGACTTACTAAAGTCTTCAGTGTTTACAACGCCAGCTTCCTGCATTTCGTGATAGAAATCGTTACCCTCACGAGTACGCTCACCAACACCAGCAAATACTGATAAACCTTCATGTTTTAGAGCGATGTTGTTGATCAGCTCCATCATGTTAACGGTCTTACCAACACCAGCACCACCGAACAGACCAACTTTACCACCTTTAGCAAACGGGCAAAGTAGATCAATAACTTTAATACCCGTCTCTAGTAGCTCAGTGCTGTTTGATTGCTCAGCATAACTTGGTGCTTCACGGTGGATAGACCATTTATCGTCAGCAGTAACAGGACCTTCTTCATCGATAGGACGACCAAGAACATCCATGATGCGACCTAGCGTACCAGTACCTACAGGCACAGAAATCGGTGCACCAGTATTAGTAACAGGTAGGTTACGCTTTAAACCTTCGGTTGAACCCATTGCAATAGTACGTACGATACCATCACCTAGCTGTTGCTGTACTTCTAGGGTGGTTTTGGTACCATCTACTTGCAAGGCATCAAAAATTTGAGGAACTTCATTACGGTTGAACTCAACGTCAAGAACCGCGCCAATAATCTGTACAATACGACCGCTACTCATTGCGTTCTCCTTGAACTTCTATATATAGGTGTAGTCAATTATGAAACAGCAGCAGCACCGCCAACGATTTCCGAGATTTCTCGGGTAATCGCCGCTTGACGCAGCTTGTTATAAACCAACTGTAAATCGTTAATAAGGTCACCAGCATTATCTGTTGCCGCTTTCATCGCGACCATACGTGAAGACTGCTCAGAGGCAATGTTTTCCATTACCGCTTGATAAACAATCGACTCGATATAGCGACCAAGCAATTCATCAATCAACGTCTTGATGTCAGGCTCGTAGATATAATCCCAGCTAAGTTCTGTCTGTAGACCACTGTCTTCATCATCAAATGACTGCTCTGGTAGAGGTACCAACTGATTAACCGTTGGCTTCTGAGTCATCGCATTGACGAATCGGTTGTAGACCACATAGATACGGTCAAGTTTACCGTTACTGTAGTCCTCAAGCATGGCTTGAACCGGTGCATTTAATTGCTCAAACGTTGGTTTGTCACCATAATCGGTCACAGCCGATGTAACATTACCACCAAAGTTTTTGAAGAAGCTGACACCTTTGGCACCGATGACTGCAAACTCAGCTTGTACTGACTGATCTTGATAATCTTGGATACTTTTAGTTAAAGCTTTGAATAAGTTAATATTCAAACCACCCGCTAGGCCACGGTCAGAGGTGATGACAATATAGCCAACCTTATTGACTGGACGCGATACCATATACGGATGTTTGTAGTCTGATGAGGCATGCACCAAATGTGAAATAACCCGGCGCATACTATCAGCATACGGGCGACCCACTTCCATGCGCTCTTGAGCACGGCGCATCTTACTCGCTGCTACCATTTGCATCGCACGAGTGATTTTCTGGGTGCTTTTAATACTGGTGACTTTGGCACGTATCTCTTTTAAGCTTGCCATAATGATTCCAATATAAGAGGGTTAAAAAGCATTGGCGCATGCAACAATCATTTGATATACAACATCACTTTTATAGAATAACATTTTATATCTTGTGGCATTACGCGATCTAATACCGGTCATGGTTAAGACAGTGGCGCCAATATCTAGTCAGACAACGCGCCACTTTTCAAACGACAGTCATAACCACTTCGGCTTAACCCATTAAATTAATAACTGTGATTTTGTTTAAAGGTCTCTAACGCTGACTTTAAACGACCTGCGATATCATCATTGTAGTTCGCAGTGTCATCAATCTCACGCATCAATTCACTTTGTTCATCATGCATATAACGCAAGTAGGCTTCCTCAAAAGAACCAATCTTCTCGACTGGTACGTCAGCTAAAAAGCCTTCGTTTGATGCATAGATAACCGCTGCTTGCTCAGAGATTGACATTGGCTGATACTGCTTTTGCTTCATCAATTCAGTAACACGCTCACCATGATCAAGCTGTTCGCGAGTGGCGTCATCAAGATCTGAGGCAAACTGAGCAAATGCTGCTAGTTCACGATACTGAGCCAGTGCGGTACGAATACCACCAGAGAGCTTTTTGATGATCTTAGTCTGAGCAGAACCACCAACACGCGATACCGAGATACCAGCGTTGACTGCTGGACGGATACCTGAGGCGAATAAGCTAGACTCTAGGAAGATCTGACCATCAGTGATCGAAATGACGTTGGTTGGTACGAATGCAGATACGTCACCAGCTTGTGTTTCGATGATTGGTAGTGCGGTTAAAGAACCAGTTTTACCTTTCACTTCACCGTTAGTGAACTTTTCTACGTAATCCGCGTTTACGCGTGATGCACGCTCAAGTAAACGTGAGTGTAAATAGAATACATCACCAGGATAGGCTTCACGACCTGGCGGACGACGTAGCAATAGTGAAATCTGGCGATAAGCAACGGCTTGCTTTGATAAATCATCAAATACAATCAGTGCATCTTCACCGCGATCACGGAAGTATTCGCCCATCGTACAACCTGAGTAAGGCGCGATATACTGTAGTGCTGCAGGCTCCGACGCTGAAGCTACCACAACAGTGGTGTATTCTAGTGCGCCAGTTTGCTCAAGCTTACGTACCACGTTAGCGATGGTCGAACGTTTCTGACCGATAGCCACGTATATACACTTAATGCCTGAAGCTTTCTGTGCGATGATCGCATCGATAGCCATTGCTGTTTTACCAGTCTGACGGTCACCAATGATAAGCTCACGCTGACCACGACCGATTGGGATCATAGTATCAACGGCTTTATAACCAGTCATCACTGGCTGATCTACTGACTGACGATCGATAACACCAGGGGCGATCTTTTCAACTTTGTCAGTCATCTTGGCATCGATAGGACCTTTGCCATCAATAGGATTACCCAAAGCGTCAACAACACGGCCTAGCAGCTCAGGACCTACGGGTACTTCAAGAATGCGACCAGTACAATAGGCTTTTTGACCTTCTTGTAATTTTAGGAAGTCACCTAGTACTACTGCACCAACAGAATCACGCTCTAAGTTAAGCGCCATTCCGTAGACTTCACCTTCAAACTCAATCATTTCGCCGTACATGGCATCTTCAAGACCATGAATCTGCACGATACCGTCAGATACTTTGACAATCGTGCCTTCATTCTTTGCAGTTGCACCCGCATCAAGGTCTTGAATACGCTGCTTAATCAGGTTACTGATTTCCGCTGGATTCAATTGTTGCATTGCCTTGTTTCCTTTAATTTATGATAACCCGCCCACTGACTCAAATGCTCTTACTGTCACGCAGACATTATATGACTGCGTCGATAAATGGCATTAGGCAGTTAGCTGTGTTTTTAACTGTTGTAACTTGCCGCGCATCGAATCATCAATGACTTTATCACCGACTTTGATTGTAGCGCCTGCCAATAAACTTGGATCCACTGATTCATGAATGACTATGCTTGCATTTAGTGATGTAGCAAGACGCGTTTGTAGCATTTGACGCTGTTCATCAGTCAATGGGTAGGCAGAAGTCACATATGCGTCAAGCTGCTTTAAGCTTATTGCCTTGTGACGGCGATAATGCTCATAAACTTCAGGAAGCAGCGCCAGACGCTCTTGTTGCGCCAACTGCTTAACAAAATTATTGAGCTGGGGTGATACTTTAGGGTAGCTAATACTGTTACCGTAGCGAGAACCTTTGCTCTCGCCTAGTAGCTGTTTAAAAGCAGAGTCGCTATCACCGGCTACTTGTGAGTCATAAAGATCGACCAAAGCAGCTGACTTATGCTCAGCAGAAACAGCTGGATTGTCTAGCCAAGTACTGAACGACTTGTCATTGACAACAGTGCTAGCGACAAGTAAGAAATCTTCCCACTCGTGTACAGCGCCGTTTTCATTGGCATAGTCAAACGCGGCTTTAGCGTACGGTCGTGCTAAGGTTGATAAGTCAGCCATTATATCCTCACAATTACAGCTTCGCCGCCAGTTGGTCTAACATACTGGCATGTTTTTGCACATCGACTTTGTCTTGCAAAATCTTCTCTGCACCAAGTACAGCCAGTTCAGCAACTTGGGCACGTAATGATTCACGCGCTTGATTGATTTCTTGGTCGATAGACGCTTGCGCTTGTTGACGAATGCGCTCGCTTTCCGCTTGGGCTTGCGATTTTGCATCTTCGATGAGCTGATTGGCACTCTTGTTTGCTTGCTCGATTAGAGCGGCAGCCTTGGTCTTTGCAAGATCAAGTTCCTGCTGGACATTTTGCTCCGCGGTTGCCAAATCTGCTTTTGCTTTTTCTGCGGCATTCAAACCTTCAGAGATTTTGCGCTGACGCTCATTGATGGCACCGATAAGTGGTGGCCACACGAATTTCATGCAAAAAACCACAAATATTGCAAAAGCAATGGCTTGACCGACGAGGGTAAAATTGATATTCACGTGATCACCTCTTTGTTAATGAAAAATCAGTTTCATTGATCATGTTTGGTAGTCAAATCTTGACTATATTTAATGGAAAACCCTTGAGCACCAAACATGTACAACTGAGCTTTCGGATTAACCTGCTAGAGGGTTAGCGAACAACAATAGCATAGCAATACCAACACCGATCATCGGAATAGCATCCAAAAGACCTGCTACGATGAACATACGAGTTTGCAACTGTGAGCCAAGCTCTGGTTGACGAGCAACGCCTTCTAAGAATTTACCACCTAGAATAGCAAAACCAATACCTGTGCCAAGTGCGCCAAGACCGATAAGTAGTGCTACTGCGATAACTGTGTAACCACCTAATACTGGATCCATTGATGTATCCTCATTTACCTATTGAATGTCTAATTAATGTTCAGTTGATGATGCAAGCGACATATAAACTATCGTCAGCATCATGAATACGAACGCTTGAAGTGTAATAACTAAGATGTGGAAGATAGCCCACGGTACCGATAACGCCCATTGAATCCAAAACGGCATTAGAGCAATCAGTATGAAAATCAATTCCCCAGCATACATGTTACCAAACAGACGCAAACCGAGTGATACAGGTTTTGCTATTAAGGTAACTGCTTCTAGGATGAAGTTGATCGGGATCAAAATCGCTTGTACGATTGGGTTTTTGGCACTAAATGGATGCAGTGTTAACTCACCGATAAAGCCGCCCAACCCTTTTTCTTTAATGCTATAAAAGATAATCAGTGCAAAGACAGAGAACGACATGCCAAGCGTGATGTTAGGATCAGTCGTTGGAACAATCTTAAAGAAAACATGATGGGGATCATGACCCATAGCAGCGCCAACTTGGCCAGCTAAACCTGGAATAAAATCAACAGGGATCAAATCCATCAAGTTCATCAAGAAGATCCAAACAAAAATAGTCAACGCCAATGGCGCGATCAATTTTGATGTACCACTATAAGAATCACGAACGTTGTTATCAACAAACTCAACGATCATCTCAACCGCTGCTTGAGTTTTACTTGGTACGCCTGAAGTAACCTTTTTGGCAACCATCCAAAAGATGGTACAAAATAAAATACCCAGACCCACTGACCAGAGCATAGAATCAAGATGGATAGCGTTAAAGCCCATTTGCGCTGCTTCTTCAGCAGTATGAGCGACTTTCCAACCTTCGCCCGGCAGATAACCGTACGTCCAATTCGTTAAGTGGTGAGAGATATATTCTGATGATGTTTGCTCGGATGCCATAATGTAAGCTTCTTATTAATCAACGATTTAATCAACTACCAAAAATATGGTTGTCATCTGATGGGGTTTGTTATTTCTATTTGCCCTGCAATTAAGCAAACAAATAAATCATACTAAAAGCACCCATGTAACCAACAACATCCAACCCATAGTTCTATTACTAATGCTATATTTGATAACTTGACATAAATTTTAGCTATCAAAAAAGGGCTTATGATAACTCAGTAATAGCCCTTGCATGTATACGCAAAATTATTATATATGTGCTTGTCTACTGGCCGTTTTTTACGACCGGCGCTTAGTGCAGCGCTTATAAACAAAATATTTAGCTGTCTATATTAATGCAGCGTAGTATTCGTGTAAAGTCAATTATGATTTTATTATCCAATGTATGAATAAGTTAGCTGACAATAACGGCTACTAATATAGTTAGTCGTCCATAACTAAACTGTAAAAATTTAATCATCAATGATATTAGTAGCTAAATTGACTCTACCCTATCATTGTGTCGTTGCATACTACGCCTCATATAAAGGCTCATACTTCGATTTTTATAATCAATGGTGCTGTCATGGGACAGTTTTGTACTTTGACTTTTTGAACTAGTCATAGAGAAGTTGGACGGCAGGGTGACTTGCCATTACTATGAATAAATTATCTATGTAGTGATCATTTATTAGCGCTAGCGTATATGCCACAACATCCAACTGTGACTAATTTGCATTACCATAAAACCGATAAATAGCGCAGGTGCCGATAGGGGTTGTACGGTAATAAAAATTAGTGCGAAACCAAACACAGTCAATAGCCATTTAGCCATCTGACCTCGATATAGCTGGCTAACGATATGTTGGCGCGCGCGATATCCAGTGTACCAAAAGATAAAAAAAGCAAAAACAACTTGAGTCGTAAAACTGAGCAGCGCACCAATGGCGGCGCTTTTTGCTACAGTAAGCTCACTACGTAACCAAATCGTATCTATAATCCAAGCAATAATGATAAGGATAAACAATATCCATGCTTGCCGTTTGATATAGATGCCTATTTTATCTTTTTGCGTGCGTTTGGCAGGCTTGGTCATCGATATTCCTATAGCCTTTCAGCATTGGGATAATATAGCATACTTACATCACTTTTATCCGTAAATGACTTACTCTACAGGCATTATCTTTAAACCAAAATAAAACGCCACTTATTATAAGGAGACAGCCACTATTAAGCAAGTAAAATATGACTTTTATCAGTCACCTAACGCAACCCACTAGTATTGCTATGTTACGTAGCCGTACCAGATACTTGAAAAACAGCTGTCTCACTCTTTTTAAAACTTTAGCTTATAGAACAACCCTAACGAATAGATTCCTATTCTAGGATATACATTGGTGGATTTGCTGAGCCATTTCTGTCCATCCTTCTACAAAGTCTTCGCTATCGCTCATGTCTTCGATTTGGACAGTGGTATTGATAGGCTGCAATTTGACAAGCAATCCTTTGCTAGCGGTGCTCTGATTGACTAAGCACATTTGTTTGGTTGGACGATTATCATTAAGCCAGCGCAATTGACTTGCTTTTGGAGCAAGGTGATGGTCTGGGCTTAAGCTACCTGCCAGCTTTATTTTTGTGGCATTTTCAATATATTGATAGGCATCGTGATAGGCCCAATAAGGACGCTGTTTTTGTGTGGATTGCTGTATTTTCGCTACAGCATTGTCCATACGCTGTGCAAATTTTTTGGCGTTGGCTTGGTAGGTACTTTTATACTCTGGATTGGCATGGCTATGAATAACAGCTAAGGCACGAGTAATGGCCTTTGCATTTTCAGGATCGAGCCAGATATGTGGATCAAACGTGCCCGCAATAGGCTTTCCTTGAATATCACGAAGAGGATGCCGAGTAAAAGCATCAAAAGCAAATAAGTCAATGGCATTAGGTGCCATCTCTAAACTGCCAGTCAGGCTGTTTTCTAATGAGGGACCAAACCAAACCACAAATTTACTGTCTTGAATGGCTTTCTTATCACTTGGACTAATACTGCCATGATGCCCCACATCGCCAGCTTGTAAAATTTGGTTAGCAGAAGGTGTGCCTTCCGTTACGGCTTGACTGAGTAAAAACATGGGATGATTGCTGACACTGACCGTTGCTGCGTGCGCGCTTAATGTAAAAGAGCCTAAGACTACCAATCCTGTAATCAGTAAGCGCTGTAACGTAATGATTGAGCGTCGTAAATAAGTAAAAGCAGAGTTCATGGTAAGCTCTTTAATCAATGAGTAACAAAGTTATGAGTCACAGTGTCGTGCCGCATCATTGGATAAAAAATGATCAATATATATAAGCGATGTGAGACAACTGATTCGATTTCACGTTTATTATGTTATACTATAACAATAGAAAACGCTATCATAAAAAACGTCATGCGATTACCATGCTATTTTGGGAGCCTGTACTATGTCTACTACCTCATCGAATTGCGAACATTTACATGATGTGCAAGATTTGACTCCGCATGACGTTATTGAACGCTTAGCAGCAGCAAAAGAGCACTGTCGTCTAAGTGGGGCACGTTTTACCCCTTTGCGCCAGCAAATATATCAGCTGGTTTTAGAGTCTGATCAACCTGTTGGTGCTTATGACTTAATCACGCAATTGCAGCAAATGCGCCTCTTTGAGATGGATGATAGTGATACGCTAAAAGCATCTGGCTTATCAAAGCAATCTGTAGAAAAACCATCAACCAAAAAGCGAGCGCCAAAAAATGTTGCGCCGCCGACGGTTTACCGCAGCTTAGAGTTTTTACTAAGTGAAGGGTTGATTCATCAATTAACGTCTATCAATGCTTATGTTCCTTGCTGCCATCCCAGAGCACAGCACACAGCTGCCTTTTTAATCTGCGATCAGTGCCAGCGAGTTCAAGAATGTAGCAGCTTACCAGTACAAGAAATGATGAGTTTCGCTGAACAAGATGTCGGTTTTACGGTTGAGCGTAGTGTTATTGAGCTGAGTGGTCGTTGCCAAGTTTGCCAGTAAGATTTATTGAGGCTCTTTGGTTGCCTGAAAAGTACGTCGCTGTCCTTGATTGTTTATTTGTATTATCCATTTACCTATTCGTTGTTATCCTATGAGCCTGTCTACCTCACCCTCTAACCAGTCGACTACTGCTATTGTGAATAGTAGTACCACGAATGAAGCTGGCAAACTGCTGAGCTTGAACGACGTCAGCTACCATATCGGCCACCAACGTTTGCTCTCACATATTGATATCGATATTGCAATCAATGAGACCGTCAGTATTATCGGACCTAATGGTGCGGGTAAGTCAACGTTGGTCAAGCTTATTTTGGGTCTGATCGAATCCACAAAAGGCAGTATCACAGCTCATCAACAGCTACAGTTTGGCTATGTACCGCAGCGATTCGCTGTGCCACCCATATTGCCGCTGCGCGTCTGCGATTTGTTGGGACAAGCAGATAAGAGACGCCTTACCGCTGAGCAGCGACAGTTTATCTTTGATAATTTATCACTAACGCATTTATTGTCACGACAAATGCTGCAATTATCAGGTGGTGAGACGCAGCGAGTGCTACTGGCAAGGGCGCTATTAGATAAGCCCAATTTACTTATTCTAGATGAACCGATGCAGGGTCTCGATCCTGATACCGAGGTTTGGTTATATCAATTTATCGATGAGTTGCCGGAGTTTTTGCGCTGTGCGATGCTGGTAGTATCACATGATCTGCACTGGGTAATGAAAGGCAGTCGCCGTGTCATTTGTCTCAACAAGCACATTTGCTGTGAAGGACAACCAAGCGAGCTTGCTATGAGCTCTGAGTTTCAAAAGCTATTTGGTCATCATTATGAGCAGCCATATGTGCATCAGCCACATGCTTGCGAGCATCATGCACCAAGCGAGCTATAACGATAATGACCAAAAACAATGATGAACTAAATCGAAAATAGCTAACATCAAATTCGTTAAAGCCAGCGTTACCAGACCGATAGACAGCACTAACTTTTCTTATAAAAATTTTACGGACACTTCTTATGACCGCTTGGTTAGCCATTATTGCACCTGCTTGGATCGCTGGCAGTATTTTAGCCCTACTATCAGCGCCTTTAGGATGCTTAGTCTTGTGGCGACGCATGGCATTCTTTGCCGATGCTTTAGCACATGGTACCTTGCTTGGAGTCGCACTTGCTGCTTGGTGGCAGTTGCCCATGGGTATAGGTGTGGCATTGGTTAGTGCAGCGGTGGTGCTGTGTCTGGTACTGATGGATGATGACCGTCTGCCAGCTGATGCCGTGCTTGCGGTGGTAGCCGTCACGCTGTTGTGTTTGGGGCTATTGACTTTAACGCAGCTGACCAATCAACAAGCCAATGTCTTGGGGTTTTTATTTGGCAATTTACTTGAACTGGACTGGGCGGATTTGCCACTACTCGCTGGTAGTGTACTGGCTGGGTTGGGGCTACTATTGTATATTTGGCCCGCTCAAATAAAACTTGCAACTCATGAAGCATTAGCTCGCATTCAAGGCATTAACCCGACCCGCCAGCGACTATTTTTTATGGGTGTTCTTGCAGGGTTCTGTGCGATTGCGCTACAAGCTGTTGGAAGCTTATTGATCAGTGGTTTATTGGTATTACCTGCACTAACGGCACGCTTATGGTCTTCATCACCAAAACAAATGGTGATCACAGCGTTTATCATTGCGCAGCTCGGCGTGACGCTTGGCGTGTGGGGAAGTATCTGGCTAGATATCCAGACTGGACTCTCTATCGTATTGATATTAGCGATATTGTTTTTTATCGCGCTAATGATTTCGAAGCTAGCCAAAATAAAATTTCGGTCAGCGCGCTAGCGTGCTGATATATAGGCTATAGCAGCATTATACATCTGCTTTAGTCAACTTTATTTCATTGATATCACTAGAGCTTTCATTGGCTTTATGTTATAAACTTGCTTTGCCATTATTTGTACCGATTCACTATATGACTCGTCATTAATTAGTGTTAATAATAGATTAGGGCGTGTTGAACATTCACAAATAGGCACTGCTGATCGCTAAAATTGTTCCAGACAAGGCACAAAGCGACGATAATGCAGATGCCTTAGCGAGATTTGTAACGCAGTATGGGGCAATTTTAGCATCAGTCCCAACGATAAAAGCAGGGGACAGGACTCTTTTTTGCCGCTTCATCGTTAAAAATAAGCGCTTAGAATGACTAAACTTATTATTTTTAACATCGAATCGCCTAAAAAATAGTCGCTGTCAGTGCCATGGTCGAATGTTCAACACGCCCTAATATAATTTTGAAAATAGTAGATCATTTATCCATATTCGTTCTCACAATGACCATTGTTTTGATTCGATAAGGGACCGACCCAATGCCGAACTATCCCGTCAATAAAATCAGCACGTCCGATGAACAGATAAATATTTTACAAATCACTGATTTGCATCTATCTACGCCTGTCGCTGCTGATACTGACAGTAGTCATGTCAATGAAGTGGGTGATTGTCAGCGTAATTTTGAAGCTGTACTGCAGCAAGCACTGAGTGAAGATATTCGCTGTGATTTGATTATCGTGACTGGCGATCTGGTCAGTAAAGTAAAGCCCGCCACCTATGACCATATTTTTGCCGTACTACAGGCAACTCAAATTCCTTTTGTATGTATCGCTGGCAATCACGATGTGACTGATGAGAATGGTGAAGACTTGCCGTTTTTTCAGCGGACACTCATTGCCCAGCCTGCTGACTCACGCTTACTCAGTCGGCACATCATTGAGAGTGATCACTGGCAGCTACTGTTATTAGACTCGTCTATCACAGGGAAAGTGGCAGGTGAGATAACCACTACAGATATTGATTGGTTATGCAAACGGCTTGAGGCATGTGATAAGCCTGCGCTTATCGCCCTACACCATCACCTCATCCCAGTAGATTCTGACTGGATTGACACCCATATGGCGCAAAACGCTGAAACTTTTTGGGAGTATATGGCGCCTTTTGAGCATTTACAGGTAATCATTAGCGGTCATACTCACCAAGAGCAGATTCGTCATCGTCAAGGTGTGACTGTTTATAGCACACCATCTACCTGCTATCAATTTAAACCTTATTCGCATGATTTTGCTTACGATGAAGCTTGCTTGCCTGGTTACCGCTGGTTGCAATTAGCCAACAATGGAAAGGTTGCAAGCTGGATTGAAAGACTGGATACTTAATGCCCATATTTATTGGTGCATAAAATAGCTATAGCGCTTACACGTCAAGGATTTAGCACCTATTAACTGAAGTGGCACTAGAGAGTAGATTAAGCAAAAATGAGATCAGGATAAAAAATAACTTCATTATTATTAAAAACAATGATACAACTTGTAAAATGAAGCGAAATGACCTGATATCTCACATTAGTCAGCAATATAGTAGCTAAAATCGTTTTTCACAGTCAGTCATTTACCACATGATTGCAGCCATGCTATTGAACGAAAATTTTGCATCGCAGTATACCTAAGCAATGGTGTGTCGATACCGATAGACCAGCATAACGATATTATTTGATCAGCTGTGTTACTTGTGTTACCAAGTGGTAAAACGTTTGATAAAAGGACAAATTATAGCGTTTGTAAAACTGATAACGTCTTGTCTTTTGATACGTCGTTTTATTGAATTAATTTGAAAAAGTAGGATACCTATATGAGCACCGTGACCACAAATCCAAGTGAAGTCAAGTTTACTCCTTATGTGCCAGCCCCAGACGAAGAGTATATGTCTGATGCACAGTTAGAGCATTTTAAGGCGATTTTGTTGGAATGGAAAAACCAACTGATTGGCGAAGCGGATCGTACCAAAAGCTACATCCAAGACGAATCAAGCGCCATGCCTGATATCAATGATCGTGCCACTCAAGAAGAAGAGTTTGCCCTTGCTTTACGCACACGTGACCGTGAACGCAAACTTATCCGCAAAATCGACAAATCCATATTGGAAATCGAAAATGATGACTATGGATTTTGTGAAACTTGTGGCGTAGAAATCGGTTTGCGCCGTCTAGAAGCACGTCCAACCGCAACCCAATGTATCGACTGCAAGACCTTGTCTGAGATTAAAGAACGCCAAAACCAAGGCGCTTAAATCAGATAGAACTAAGATGACTGTAAAACAAAGCGACCCTATGAGTGGTCGCTTTTTGCATTTTAGACGACCGTTTAGATGACTGCCTCTTCACGCAAACGCTCCCCCTACTCTGTGTTAAGTAGAGGGAGCGTTGGTGAAATGTTGCCTTTGCTCACGAAACAATCTCATTTAATAAATATCTTTTGGACCTGATTTTTATTATTCTATCTGTATTATTTTTATCGATAGCCATTTATTGTGAAAACTATTCCTACTGATACGCCATCTCACACCAAATCATCCCAGCCTATTGGCCGCTTTGCCCCTTCACCAACGGGTGAGTTGCACCTTGGTTCTTTGACCACGGCACTTGCAAGCTTTTGCCATATCAAATCGCTCGGTGGACAGTGGCTGCTGCGTATCGAAGATACCGACACCGAGCGCTGTGATAGACAGTTTACTGAACAGATTTTGATGGACTTAGAGGTGCTTGGGTTGCACTGGGACGGTGATGTCATTTATCAGTCTGAACGTATTGATATTTATAACGAATACTTGTCTTCATCGTTACGCCCATTGACCTACGGCTGCCAGTGCTCACGCAAATACCTAGAGCAATATTGGGCGCAAGAGGAAATTAATAGACATCACAATAATGCTAACTTAACACAACCATGCAATCAAACGCAGCCAAACAGACAGCGTTACCCACGACGCTGTGTTGCATCTGGCCTTGATAGGCAACAGCATAAATTACGTATACAGCTGCCAGACTATAAAATTGGCTTTCACGATGGTATCCAAGGACTGCAATGGGACAATCCGCAGCAGACACTAGGAGATATGGTGGCTCGTCGTCAAGACGGTATGATCAATTATATACTGGCAGCCAGCATTGATGACGGCCTACAACAGGTAACTCATATCATGCGTGGTTTGGACATTTTACCCATGACCACAGCACAGATCAGTATCATGCAGGCGGCACAACTGCCAACCATCGACCATTGGTATCATTTACCATTAATCAATAATGCTGACGGTCAAAAGCTCTCTAAGCAAAATCTTGCGCAGCCAATTGATACCTCAGACCCAAGCCGTCTCATTACTCATGGATTAGAGCTACTCCAGCAACCAAAGGTCGATATCGACACACCAGCCAATATGCTCAAGCAAGCAATTGCTCAATGGGACAATACGCCGCTACGAGGGAAGCAGCAGTTGAATTCGCCTTATTGAAGATAACTAAAAAGCAACTCACAAAAAAAATAGATAGCAAAAAGCGCCACTGTTTGCGGCGCTTTTTTAGTGCTTGATCATAGAATGTATAGACTAATTTAAACTTTTTAGTAGTAGCGGCATTGGCTCTTTTCAATCTCAGGACTTTCTTTATATATTTTTAATAATAAAGCCACCATCATCAAGCTAATCAACATTGAAGAACCGCCATAACTAAAGAATGGCATGGTGAGACCTTTGGTAGGAATGGCACCCATGTTCATCGCCGCATTAATAATCGTCTGCGCAATAAACACCACACCGATACCGAACGCGGTATAGCTCATGCGCATTTGGCGACGTTTTAGCGCGTTGTAACTGATACGCATCGCACTACCGATAATCAATGCTTCAAGTATCAATACCATACTGACACCAACAAAACCCAATTCTTCACCCGTAATCGCCAATAAAAAGTCAGTATGCGCCTCAGGCAAATGCGACAGTTTTTGCACGCTTTCGCCATAACCAACCCCGGTAAACTGTCCACGGCCAAAAGCAATCAGACTACGTGCCAGCTGATAATCGGTATCCTGCACATCATCAAACGGATCCATGAACGACATCACACGTACCAATCGATACTCTGCCGTGGTCACCATCAACACTGCGCCACCAACGGCTGCCGCACCCAATGCTAAGAAATGCTTATAAGGTGCTCCAGCGATATAAAAAATCGCAAATAGCGTCCCCAAAATAACGACAAAAGAACCAAAATCTGGCTGCGACAATAGCAGTATCGTTATCAGTACCACCACTAGCATAATGCGTAAAAAGCCGTCTAGGCCATTACGAACCTCAAAAGAGCGGCGCACCACAAAATCAGAGACAAACACAATCATGACAAGCTTAGCCAACTCGGCTACCTGAAAGTTAAAGTCTCCCAGCGTGAGCCAGCGCTTAGAGCCGTTAATGGGTGTACTAAACAGCGTTGCCACCAGCAAAATACCAGTAATACCCAACAAAAGAAACTGCGTTTCAGTCTTATATAGCGTCCGTAACGACACACCATAATAAGGGATAATGGCGACGATTAACCCAATCGTCATGTAAAGTAGCTGATTATTGAAAAAATACAGCTCCGTCATACCGCGACTGAGCGCAAAAGGAATAGAAGCAGAAGCCACCATCAGCAGACTAAGTACCATCATGCAACCTACGCTCGATAGTAAAATTGCGCGCGCTGATGGCATAGAAAGCACACCATCTGAGCCAGAGGCTTGCTTGGTTTTGGGCGAAGAACGAAAAAAAGAAGAGAGCGCCATAATTTTATATACACTAACAAACGAAAAAACACGACGTCTATGAAACGCCACCGTTTAAAAAATCATAAAGTAAATCTTACTAGATAGACGATGATAAAAACCCTCAATCATCAAAAAATGCTTGAGCAATCATTTATCTAGCAACCAGAGTCATTACGATCGACAGTAGCAGCAATTTATAAGCAAAACAATCATTTATACGAGAAATGCTGCTTTGGTTAATAAGTAACTCACATGCTACTACACTATCTAAGCTAATCTGTTCGAGCCCATAGCCATTTAAAACTTTTAACTGATAATCGTGCTGTCTGATTGTGCCGTGTCTAACTGAGCAACCAATCGACTGAAATGCTCACCGCGAGCCGCATAACCACTGTATTGATCAAAACTGGCACAGGCAGGTGACAACAATACCGCTTGCACTTGCGATAGGCTGCTGGCAGTGACTTGCTGAATAGTGACAAAGGCGTTTTCTAATGTTTGGCATTGATGCAATGCGACATCGTCGCTGATCTTGGCGGCGCGTAAATGCTGCTCAATCTGCTTGCCATCCTCACCAATAAACAGCACTTGGCTGACATACTGATTGATAAAGGGCGTCAACTCGCCAAACTGCTGGCCTTTACCTTGCCCGCCTAAAATCAATAATAGCTTACCATCTTTTGGTGCATAGACCGCGCCTAGCCCTTCGATAGCAGCCATGGTCGAGCCAATATTGGTGCCTTTAGAATCATCAAAATAGTCGATATTAGCAAAGCTCCCTACATACTGGCAGCGATGCTCAAGACCTGTGAATTGCTGTAACGTTTCGAGCATACTCTCAAGGGGCAAACCTGCAAGCTCACCGAGCGCTAAAGCTGCTTGCGCGTTTAGCAGATTATGACGTCCTTTCATCAACAGTTTGTCTGCGGACAGTAACCTTTCTGTACCACGCGCAATAAATGTTTGACCTTCCCCATCTGTTATCAGGCCGTACTGTCCTTTGTCAGGCGCATGGATGCCAGTACTGATCCTTGGCAGATTGTCTGCAACCAATGGACGGGTGAGTGCATCCTCACGGTTGATGACGACGGACTTAGCGCCTTGGAAAATACGATGTTTGGCCTGATGGTAGCCCAGCATATCACCATGGCGATCGAGATGATCTGGCGACATATTGAGGACAGTAGCAACCTTTGCCCCCAAGTTTGTGACGGTTTCTAGTTGAAAGCTAGATAGTTCTAGCACCGCCAGCTCCATGTTCGTATTATCCAGCAAAGTGAGTGCCGGTATCCCTATGTTGCCGCCCACACCCACATTGATACCAGCGTCTGCTGCCATTTGCCCCACTAAGGTGGTCACGGTGCTTTTGGCATTGGAGCCTGTGATCGCCACGATCGGCACCGTACAAGCCTCACAAAAAAGCTGAATGTCGCTGACGACGGGAATATTTGCGTGACGAGCTGCTGCAATGGCAGGTGTGTCAAGCGAGATACCAGGACTGATAATAATGCGGGCAGCTTGCTGCAATAATTCTGCATCAATGTTACCAAACTGACGAACCTCAATCTCATCTGGCAGTTGTGCTGCCAGTGTAGGCGCGACCTGTGCATCTGTTACCGCCACTTGATAGCCTTGTTTGGCAAGATAATGCGCGACCGATAACCCAGACTGTCCCAAACCAACCACGACCTGTAGACCATTACCCTTGTGGATCAAGGTTTCTGTTGCGTTATGAGCGGTCATATCTATTCCTTCTATTGAACGAGCGAGATGTCATCAAGCACACTGATGCGGATAGCGACTCCAAATGACACCGTCGAGATGACAAGCATCATAACGGTATCGTTCAGATTTCGGTACTGATTTTTTATGTGTTTGTGCTATTATTCGCCTATTTTTATATTCAGTGGCTAATGCTATAATAGCTAACTTAATTGATGCGTGACATTGCTATATGATAAAGCAGTTCACCCAAGCATTTTAGTTTATCATGTTGTCACATTAATCGCGCTATTGTCACGTCTCTTTAGCAATGATTCAAGTGTCACAATGGGATGTCAGACCCGCATTCTTTTCTGGCAGATTATTGATTACCCTCTACTGCAGCAAGTGATTGCTGATTCTATGTCTTACGATAGGCCTTTTTTATAGCCTATTTTAAGCAATCTGGTTCAAACCATATTTTAGGTAGTTTTATTGCTCTTATCATCTTTTTGAATATTGATGAGCGTATTTGTGATACCAAAAAAATCAGTAGACATACTTATGATTGACCTTTCACATTCCAACACGGCAACATGACCTGTGCATGTTGACGTAAAAGAAAAATGAATAGCTATTTTTAGTGACACGATCATTTTATAAATGAGTAATGATTACTTTTTTTGCCTCTAACCCTATGTAGTTTACTTATGATATCTTTTGTTGATAACTTGCGTGACGAGTGGTTCTCCAACGTTCGCGGTGACGTTTTATCGGGCTTGGTTGTCGCCTTGGCGCTTATTCCAGAAGCCATTGCCTTTTCTATTATCGCAGGTGTTGATCCAAAAGTCGGCCTATATGCCTCATTCTGTATCGCGGTCGTGATTAGTTTTGTCGGTGGTCGTCCAGGTATGATTTCGGCAGCAACGGGTGCTATGGCCTTAGTCATGGTTGATTTGGTTGCCGATCATGGTTTGCGGTATTTACTGGCTGCGACCTTATTGTGCGGCGTCATTCAGGTCGTCATGGGCATCCTAAAGCTCGGTAATTTGATGCGCTTTGTCTCGCGCTCAGTCGTCATTGGCTTTGTCAACGCACTGGCAATATTGATATTCGCCGCCCAGTTACCAGAATTAAATCCCATGACTGAACGTGTCGGTATGACGGTATATATCATGACGGCTGTGGGTTTGGCAATTATTTATCTGTTTCCACTTATCCCTAAAATAGGCCGTGTGATTCCCTCTCCATTGATTTGTATCGTTGGTTTGACAGCGGTCGCCATGTATATGAATCTTGATATTCGTAACGTCGGTAACATGGGTGATTTGCCAGATTCGTTGCCTGTGTTTTTATTGCCTGATATTCCATTAAACCTAAATACATTGTTGATTATTGCTCCTTATTCTATTGCGCTTGCCATTGTGGGTTTATTAGAGTCTATGATGACTGCGACGATTGTCGATGAGCTGACCGATACGCCAAGTGATAAGAACAAAGAGTGCCGTGGTCAAGGCATAGCTAACGTGGTGTCAGGTTTCTTCGGTGGTATGGCAGGCTGTGCGATGATTGGTCAGTCAATGATTAATGTAAAATCCGGTGGACGCACGCGCCTTTCTACCTTGATCGCAGGTGTAGTACTGCTTATCATGGTGGTGTTTTTGAGTGAATGGGTCAGCCAAATTCCGATGGCAGCCCTCGTTGCTGTCATGATTATGGTATCGATTGGCACGTTTAACTGGCAATCTATTCGCGAATTCAAAACGCACCCTATGTCATTCAATATAGTGATGCTAGCGACGGTATTGACCACTGTCTTTACGCACAACTTAGCTTATGGCGTTGGTGTTGGCGTGTTGCTATCTGCCTTAGCATTTGCCAATAAGATTGGTCAGTTCTTAACCATATTCAGTGAGTACGATGATAGTAGCAATACCCGTTATTATTATGTTCAAGGACAGGTATTCTTTGCCTCTACGACGCAGTTTTTGAATAGCTTTGATACCAAAGAAGCGGTAGACAGCATTCAAATTGACGTCAGCCATGCACATTTTTGGGACATCAGTGCTGTTGATACCTTGGACAAGCTGGTCATGCGCTTGCAACGTGAAGGTATTAATGTCAAAGTGGTAGGACTCAACAATGCGAGTCGAACACTGATTGACCGCTTCTCTATTCACGATCGCCGAGATATTGGCTTATTAGATTAAGCAAATCTACGTCTAACTTGTCATTGATGTATGGCAAGGTTGTATGGCAAGGTTTTGTGAATCGATGGATAAGATGGATAAATAGACAGCTGCGTTGGTCAAAAGAGTTGGGTATGTACGTGATGCCTTAGCCCTACGCTGAGTGGCTGATTTTGATGATTAGAATGATGTGGCCGTTTTATGAGTAACTTAAAACCAGATAGTGTCATTGCTTGCTTGGACTGTCCTGATCATGTTCAAGCTGTATTAGAGGCCAGCATGTGGGCTTCTATTCGCTTGCGCGCGCCTGTAGGACTGCTACATTCAGTCCCAAGCTTACAGCAAAAAGCTGCGGTCAATTATTCTGGTTGTCTCAATATCGATGATGAAAATGCCTTGCTTGAGCAGTTCACAACCAAAGAGCATTTGGGCAACTGTGAGCTAAAAGCACAGGGCAGACTATTATTGTCTCAAGCTACCACGTATTGCGAGCAAAAGCCTCATAAGCTTAAAACTTATACCTTGCATCGTCATGAAAACCTGAACCAGAGTATCGATTACGTCGATGACAAGGCACAATTGATCGTCATCGGTCATCATGTCACGTGCAAATCGACATTAGGACAACTGATTAGAGTCAGCCACTGCCCCATTTTGGTGACACATGCACCATTTTTGCCCCCTACTACCGCTTTGTTTGCTTTTGACAACAGTCCAACATGCCATAAGTTACTTAATTGGTTGTGTAAAACTCCGCTCGTGCGTGCCTTGACCATTCATATTGTCATGATCGGTAAAGAAACCTCTGATAACTGTGACGCCCTACGTGAAGCATACGCGAAGCTCAAGCAAGCAGGTATCAAATCTAAAAAAACATTATTAGACTGCCGTGATGTTGCGGCGGCTTTAAATTACTACCAAAACCAAAACGATATCGGCCTACTCATAACAGGCGCGTTTGGCCAATCGCGTTTACGTGAGTTGCTACAAGGCAGCGATACTAAGAAGTTATTAGGCAGCACCAAAACACCGTACCTCCTTTTTCCTAAGGCTTAAGCATCGTTTTATCTACACACATAGCCTATCTATATAAGCGCAGAGCACCAATGACTCTTTTGGTCTCTGCCGCTTACCGCGACCTCTCCTCTATTTAGCTTTAATCAGCTGTCATCAAACGTTCATTTTATTACTAAACTCAAGTTAGCAAATCGTCACATGAAATAGAGGGATAGCCTCCCCAAGCACCTAAAAAGTTGGTTATAATAAAGTTTTCATTAACCAAACGCTAAAGGTTGATTCGCTTTTACTATGTTTATAATGATGGCTCTCATCATTACATCGTCACCCATATACTCTGTTGCAACCGCGGTTATTTTTGAATAAATAAACCCAATTCTACCTCCCCCTTGAGTAGGTTGGCACAGTTCTTGAATAACTTATCGTAAGCAAAGCAGAGATACGACGATGCACTATAATGCCTCTATCAATCTGCGGCATCACACAAATAAGGAATTTTTTATGAAGCTAATCACTGCGATCTTAAAACCGTTTAAGCTCGACGATGTGCGTGAAGCGCTTTCTGACATCGGTGTTAAAGGTGTTACCGTCACTGAAGTCAAAGGTTTCGGTCGTCAAAAAGGTCACACAGAGCTCTATCGCGGCGCAGAATACGTGGTGGACTTTTTACCTAAGGTAAAAGTCGAAGTCGCTGTGATCGACGAGATGGTCGAACCTGCTATTGAAGCAATCACTCGTATCGCTAGCACTGGCAAGATTGGTGACGGCAAAATCTTCGTCACTGCGCTTGAGCAAGTCATTCGTATCCGTACGGGCGAAACCGGACCTGATGCTATCTAGATTTGAGGCCATATCTATAAACATCGATTTATAGAGAAAGGCTCTTACTGCATTTTTATCTATCGGTCATACCGATATCTATATTGTAAATTCAAGGGGAATTTAAATGGAAAGTCAAATCTTTGAGCTCCAGTATGCGCTCGATACGTTTTACTTTTTGATCTGTGGGGCGTTGGTCATGTGGATGGCAGCTGGCTTCACTATGTTAGAGGCCGGATTGGTCCGATCAAAAAACACGGTCGAAATCTTAACTAAGAATGTCGCGCTATTTGCAACCGCCAGTATCATGTACATGATATGCGGCTACGCTATTATGTATGGTGGCGATCTGTTCTTGAGCGGAATTGCAGGCGGCGACACCTTGGTAGAAGACGCGTTAGCAGCCTCTGCCGAAAATGGCTTTAGTGGTGACTCCGTCTACTCTGCAGCCTCGGACTTTTTCTTTCAAGTTGTCTTTGTAGCAACCTGTATGTCAATCGTTTCAGGTGCTGTTGCTGAGCGTATGAAGCTATGGGCTTTCTTATTATTTGCTGTTGTCATGACTGGTGTTATCTATCCATTAGAAGGCAGTTGGACTTGGGGCGGCAACGATGTCTTTGGATTATTTAACCTAGGTGACATGGGTTTCTCTGACTTTGCAGGCTCTGGTATCGTCCATATGGCGGGCGCTGCTGCTGCTCTAGCAGGTGTATTACTCCTAGGACCCCGTAAAGGTAAATACGGTCCTAACGGTGAGATACGTGCGATTCCTGGCGCCAATCTTCCACTAGCCGCGCTTGGTACGCTGATCCTATGGATGGGTTGGTTCGGTTTCAACGGTGGTTCAGTACTAAAACTTGGCGATATCGCCAGTGCCAACTCTGTTGCCATGGTCTTTTTGAATACCAATGCTGCTGCTGCTGGCGGTGCTGTAGGCGCTCTGTTAATCGCTCGTATCATCTTTGGTAAAGCGGATCTAACCATGCTCCTAAACGGTGCATTAGCCGGCCTAGTCGCCATTACTGCAGAGCCATCAACCCCTTCTGCGCTACAAGCCACTCTTTTCGGTGTTGCCGCTGGTGTCATCGTCGTATTATCAATCTTAGCGTTAGATAAAATCAAAATTGATGATCCAGTGGGTGCAATCTCAGTTCATGGCGTGGTTGGTCTGTTTGGTCTACTAATCGTACCAATTACCAACCCAGCATCTACCTTTATCGGTCAGATTACAGGCGCTGCGACCATCTTTGCTTGGGTATTTGTTGCAAGCTTCATCGTTTGGGTCATCATCAAAGCTGTCATCGGTATCCGTATCTCTGAAGAAGATGAGTACGAAGGTGCTGATATTGCAGAGTGTGGTATGGAAGCTTATCCAGAATTTATCAGATAAGATCTCTTAATAGTCTAAACCCTATCGTTCGATACGCTGATACTACTTACCGTAGTGTCAGCGTTTATTATTTTATTGAGTAACCTCCCCTTACTGATACAATAAAATATAAAACATAAAAAATCCCGCAGTACCTTTCGGTAGTGCGGGATTTTATCTATTAAGTACAGATCTGATAAAAAACTACTTGATCGACTTATTTCTTTTTCCACTCTTGGCTACGAGAGAATGGACCAATATAGCCTCTTAGCTTCAAAGTATTACCACTTAGATTTGCCGTCATACGATAATCTTTGCCTTTTTCAGGATCAGTAATCGTACCACCGCTGTATTTACCGCCGCCATCAGATTTTAGACCTCTAATAATGGTCTTGCCTATATGCTTTTTGCCTTTGGCTGAGTTAGTAGCAATGAGCGTACCTGTCAGTACCCCATTTGACTCAGTAATTTTTACCGTACCTTTTGGCTTGCCTTCATCATATGTCTGCCAAGTCGTATTGGCTAATGGGTCAGCAGCAAATGCCATACTAGCAATACCAATACCAGCAACGGCTAACGTGGTTTTTGTAAATAATTTCATAGATTGACTCCCTTCATACAATGATTGCTCGAAACATTATGTTTCTGATGTCCTATGCTTATCCTTTGCTAGAATCTTTTATTACAAGCTTTGCGACTCTCTACTTATAAAGCGTAGGTTATCGATATTGCTCATAACTCTTTGTCAAAGATTTTGAGCGACATAAGCGATGTCTTGACTCATTATAATCAATTTTCCGACTTTGCCTAGTAATTTTTTTATACTTTATTATTTCTATAAAATAAAACCATATCAAAGACTTACAAGAAGGGATTGTCGATATCTTTGCCGAATTGGTCATCATTTTCCTTTGACTTATCATCATTATTATTATAAAGGTTTTTACTTTCAAATGTGTTTATGACCCGACTCATTAGCTCATGCAATTGCTGAGCGTGTTCATATCCGGATGCATCCAAAGTCAGGTCTAGATCACCATAGATGATGATTTTGTCCTTTTGGTTTTCAATAACAAGATCACCAACCTGCATGCTTTGGTGATCATTGGCGAATGGGTCAATCATGTGTGCATCCTTATGGTGTATTTAAAACTCAAAAAGTATTCTACGTTTTGCTCTATGCCTTTAACTGCGAAAGTAACCACTCCAAAATAGCCCAGACGAATAGCATCCAATCCGGCTCCTGAGCTGGCGCATCAGTTGTGTCTGAACTCTCCCCTGCCTTCAATGGCAAATCCAATGCTTCTCGCTTAGTTTGAATGTCCAACATCGGCAAGACATCGATACCGGTTTCAGCGGTCAGCTCATCGATACTAATAACATCAATGCGTTCAGATTCGTCATTTGGTGCGTAATATACCCCTGCCTGATTGGTCGCGGGTATATACACTGCTTTGAAAAAATGGCTGGGTACAAGCACACGATTGGCAAGCTGCTTGGTCTTAGTATTGGTAAATGCGACGCCAGTAATGGTATAAACCTCACCGTATTGCTGGGTCAAATAGCGAGTTGCCGATTCGATATTGCGCCAAATATAACGATTATTGCGCGGCGACTGCGGCGCGATATTGGCCAGACTGAAGCTATCATACTGTTGGCTGCGCGTTGCCATATTGGCATTTGGTGCTAGGTGTCCGCGATCATAACCAGAACCTGAATAGTCAGTTAATGACGCGCGTGCTGATTCTGGGAGCTTGCTTTCTTCGTGAAAACTGTCTTCGCGGTCGATCTGTTTGGCTTGCTGCAGACGTGTGCGATCTAGATGTTCTGCTGACCAGAGCGGTGTCCGTGATACACCAGAGTACATAACGGCAAAGCCATCCATGCATAGTGTTTGTGTTTGATTACTTAGCTTGGTGTTGGTAAATTCAGGATAGATACCACCATAAAAGGACTGGCTACACTGCGTGAAATCATCAGCATGCGCCTGAGTGATACCTATTGCAACTGTCATGACAGTCATTAGTATGCTGTGTTTAAGTCCATATGTGCGCTCACGGAAACTTATCATTCAATCTTCAACCATTTATACTCATCATTGCGTATCTGCTATCCTAGCAGGCAGTTAGCAATAAAGAAAGATAGCGCGCAAGTCGTGACATTTTAAATGGTATCCGCTATACTTAGGCGTTCAAAAAACGGTGAAGTGGGTGAGTGGCTGAAACCGCACGCCTGGAAAGTGTGTATACGTTAATCGCGTATCGAGGGTTCGAATCCCTCCTTCACCGCCAATCTTATCTATTCTGAGAAACGCACTAGTTTTTCTGTACTGTCATACTCTATCCTAAATAAAATCCAGACACCTTAACAGTAAGACTGTCAGTCTGATCGTCTAATGCTGCCTAAATGGTGATTTTTATCCTATCTATCAAAAAAAACCACCAATAAAGAATATTGCTGGCTCATATCACTGCTCTATTGCTGCTAATATCTAAACCTACAGCTGTTTACTGCCTATACATCTCTTTATTGCTTCTTTTTCACTGTCACTTAGATTCATATGTAACTTGTTCAACCCCAAATTTATGCGGCAGTCTCGTCTGATTTTTTTCGTTTCAGCAGACTTGACTGGTTTTGGAGTCGCGTTTACTGCTTCTGCAAAAGCAATGCTTGGTACCATCGCGTTGGCTAAGTAGCCTATTACACTGAATAAGGTGATAAATAGTACGAACAAGGTTTGTCTCATGGGCGCTCTCAGTCGATTTTTAAGATGATTATTTAGGACAGTCAATGAATATTTAACATCACTGGTTTGATTGAAAAGCACTACTTGAGATAACTAGCGCGCGCAGACGATGTTAATACTGCCTCTTATCATAGCCAGTTCCTATGTTAAGTAGCTTGATGAAAGTTTAAGAAACGTTAAGGTGTGAGCGTTTTGCATATCTGCTAAACCGTAATATCTCTTCAAATAGAGATACAAGACCAGATATATCACAACTACTAGCCAAACCATTGCACATAAAAATGACGCCTACTTAGGGCGTCATTTTTAAATAATCAGATATCACTTTTAAGAGCGGTGTCTGTAGTCGTTTTTGCTTTGTTTATCGTTTTTATATTTGCCCTGATATTTGTCTTGATGCTTTTCTTGTGCTTTATGCTTGGCAGCCACTATTTTTGCTTTTTGCTGTGATACCTTTGCCTTGTTTTTGACAACTTTATGTTTACTACCTACTTTGGCTTTAGCATCATGCTTTTGATGCTGTACTTGAGCGGCATGAGACTTTGAGTAGTCAGGTGCAGCGTTGGCTTGACCAACCATAGATAAACAAGCGGTAGCGGCTAAAATCGAACTTACTATTATCTTTTTCATTGTTTTTTCCTAATGTAATTCATATCAATAAATGATGATTAAAGATACCTTATGAAGTATTACGATAAAGCATCGCTCTATCGACAAAGAAAATGATAACTGGTTCTCGTATTAAGTAGCTTTATGAAACTTGAAGAAAGGTTGCGATTGTTACCGTTATTTGGCATATTCGTCCACTAAACTGCAGACAGTTGAATAGTTGTGCCACTGGTGTAAATAGACGGGCAGACCTAGAAGTATGTATAACGCTTTTGGTCGCTGTTGATGTGGCTGTAGCGTTTAATATTTGATGCTGAATGTTTGACACTTATATAAAAAGCGTGATTGATCTATCAGTGCTGACAGGATAAAAAATTTATGTTTGGATTATTACGTATCGTATTGATAGCGCTTGGATCCATACTCATCATTGACTGTACTGCTCTGATGGCCGTAGATAAGGTTAATTTTGGTACAGTGCTGCCTTTTTTGATAGGCGTGGTTTTTGTAGGGCATGGACTAGGTGCTCCTTTAATTATAAAAATACTTGCTAAGAATCCTTTACTGCGACGTATTTGGTACGGATTGTGGCTAGCGTTTGGGTTATGGTTCATAAGCTTTTTGCTCTTTGTTTATTCATTGCAGCAGCAGATTGCCCAGGGCAAACAAGATTTGCCACCTGTAGCAGCTATTATTGTACTCGGTTCTGGGACGGTCGATGGCAAGCCGACCCCTACCTTAGCTAGTCGCTTAGATACGGCAGCAACACTGATCGAGCAGCAACCACAGGCATTGATTATTACCAGTGGCGGTGTGGGCTATGAGCACACGCGCAGTGAGGCGGACATCATGGCGACTTACTTGGCGCAAGCACATGACATTCCACTAGATCGTATCTATCAAGAAGGGAAAAGTACCAGTACTGAGGAGAATTTGGCGTACAGCCAAATCATACTTGAACAGCATGGTATTGATAAAGAGGTACCGATTGCGATTGTCACCAGCGACTTTCATACCATCCGCGCAGCCGCCATTGCCCTCCATCAAGGTTATACGCAACCAATCACGCTTGCCAGCCCAACCCCACTGTCTATTCGCTACAATGCATGGTTTCGAGAGTATTTTGCCTTTGGTAGCGGTTGGCTACTACAAGAATACTGATTAGTGGATGCCGTAACAAAAATATTAAAAGGCTCTCAACTGGACGCCTTTTTTTGCAAAATATAAACCACAAACTTGGCCTCTGTATTAAATGGCGCGTGCTTACTAAGCTCCAGTAACGCTTGTCTTTTTTCACTACGTGCGCGGTAGGCATACGGGGTCATGGTCATTAAATCAGCCAAATCATCCGCTGATAATGTCATCTCTGTACTAACATGGTCAGTCCCCATCAACGTAAAGTATGGCGCCAACTCGTGTAAAAACTTATCAGAATCATGCTCACGCACATCATCGAATAAGGCATCTCGCATCGTCGCCAAGTGTCCGGCATCTGGTTTGGCAATGATTAAATAACCATCATCGGCCAATACCTCAGCGAACGCTTCAGGTAAAATAGGACTAAAAATACTGCTAATACCCGTCACACTATGAGAGCGTAACGGTAGATGCGCGGCGCTGGTCACTAACGGATAAATCACCGTTGTTTTGGCAGCGTTAGTATTATTGCGCTGATACCAAAGACGACCTGCCGCTTTACTCACTTTAGCCAATTCCACCAATGCAGGTTTGCTGATATCCGCTGCGAGTAAGTTATCAATAATACCTGAGCCCAGTTGTGCCATTGCCTGCGTGTAGTAGCCCTCGCCGCAGCCAATATCAAGCCAATTCACAGACTGAGTATCCTGCTCCTCTATGGCCTCACTTTTTGACAGTAGCGCTGCCATCTTTTGGCTAATCAGATTCTGTAACGGCCCATAGTGACCATGACTCAAAAATCGCTTACGGGCATTGATAGAGTCTTGACTGTCGCCAGGTGCTTTTGATTTCTTCTGCTGTACAGGCAACAGGTTGACGTAACCTTGGCGAGCCACATCAAAAGGGTGTGAGGTGTTTTTGGGGTGCAAACTACCGTCACAGCGCCAAGTATCTGCGGCAGGCTGTAGTGGCGACTGGCAAAGTGGGCAAATAAATAAGGACACAGGTATCTCAACGTCATAGCAATATGACCCACATTTTAACAAATTTCGTGTTGCTTAGACGATAAAAAGCCACCTCAATAATCATCGAGATGGCTTCTAAGCAGGAAAGTTAGGTATGTTTGAGGCTTGTTTTTCTAACGCAGCTTCAAAGTCATTAGCCCAAGGATGACGAGAATGATGGCGATAATCCAAAAGCGTGCCACCACTTGCGTTTCTTTCCAGCCAATTTCTTCAAAATGATGATGTAGGGGAGCCATACGAAAAACGCGTTTTTTGCGCAATTTATAAGAGCCAACTTGCAGCATTACTGATAGCGCTTCAGCGACAAATAGACCACCCATAATGGCAAAGGCAATCTCTTGTCGCGTCATCACGGCAATTGTACCGAGCATCGCACCCAGTGCCAACGCGCCCACATCACCCATAAATACTTGTGCAGGATGCGCATTGAACCATAAAAAGCCAAGACCCGCCCCGACCATAGCACCACAAACGATAATGACTTCAGAGTTATAGGGAATGTACGGAACATGCAAATAATCCGCAAAGCGCACATCGCCTGACACATAAGCCATCGCACCCAAGCCTGCTGCGATAAGCACTACTGGTAGGATTGCCAAGCCATCCAGGCCATCGGTTAAGTTAACCGCATTGGACGCACCATTGATCACAAAGTAGGTAAAGATAATAAAACCAATACCAAAAGGTACTGCCGAAAATGGAATCATCCAATCTTTAAAGATCGGTATCAACAAGTCCTGCATCTCGCGAGTGGTGTTGATATCCGGCTGTAGTGTGGCGATGTAGTATAAAGAGACGCCGACGAATAATGCGCCCATCGACAACCAAAAATATTTCTTTCGCGCAATCAGACCTTTAGGGTCTTTATACTTGATTTTGAGCCAATCATCCGCCCACCCTACAGCACCGAAGATCACCATAACAACGAGCAAAATCCACACATAAGGATTGTTCAAACGTGCCCATAGCAGAGTCGATACCCCAATAGCACTGAGAATCAATACCCCGCCCATGGTTGGCGTACCAGTCTTGACCAAATGCGATTGCGGCCCATCATTGCGAATGGCCTGACCGTATTTGAGCGCACGCAGATGCTGAATGACCCGCCCACCAAAAAACATACTAAACACAAGCGCTGTGATAACCGCAAGCAGCGCTCGCAACGTCAATGAAGAAACCGCAGAAAACGGTGTATAATACTGGCCAAGCCAGCCAAACAACCAAACTAACACCGCCTACTCCTCTACTAGCGCATGAATAAGTGTTTCCATTGTCATGGAACGCGAGCCTTTGAACAACACAGTACAAGGCTTGGCTTGTTGCGCTTGCAAATACGGCTGTAAATACTGTAATAAACTGTCTTTGTCTGCGAATGCCTGAGCATTGATATCAGCAACCTCTTTCGCACCAGCAACGGTGGCCTTGGCATATTCGCCAACACAGAGCAGCACATCGATACCTGTGGTCGCGATAGTACGGCCGAGGCTTTGATGCTCACTAACTGCCGCCTCTCCTAGCTCGCCGATATCACCCAACACCATCACTTGCGTACCCGTTTGTGCAGCCAATACTTTGGCAGCGGCGCGTACCGAGTGTGGATTGGCGTTATACGTATCATCAATCAGACGGTGCTTACCCAGTATCTGACTGTTCAGACGACCTTTGGCTGGACGCGCGTTTTCAAGGCCGATAACAATATCACTGACGTTGATATTTAATGCATGCGCACAGGCTGCAGCAGCCAAAGCATTATTGACATTGTGTTCGCCTGCTAATGGCAAATTGATATCATGAATCTGATTACCGATATGTAGCTTAAACTCACTACGCTCTGGTTCTACATCTAAATGGCTTGCGCTGACATCGGTATTACCAAACCCAATCACATGTGACGTGTGCTTTTCAGCAATGCGGCGTAACTGATTGGTAAAATCGTCTTTATCAGGAACAATCGCAAACTGCGCATCCGTTAAGGTGTGATAAATCTCCGCCTTGGTTTGGCAAATACCTTCACGGCTACCGAACTCACCCAGATGAGCCGTACCAATATTTAGGATACAGGCCACATCAGGGCGCACAATCTCAGTCGTATAGGCGATCTCACCAATGTGGTTGGCACCCAATTCTAAAATGGCATAGCGGTGATGGTCTGATAACTCAAGCAGCATCATGGGCACACCCAAATCATTATTGAGATTGCCACGGGTAATCAATGTCGGTGCAAGGCGACCAAAAATACTACCCAGCATCTCTTTACAAGTGGTCTTGCCGCTAGAGCCTGTAATGGCAATCACGGTCAGATTTTGGTGCTGCTGGCGACGATAGCTTGCCAGCTGCCCTAACGCCAAACGGGTATCACTGACAACCAGCTGCGGAATCGCATTTGACTCAGATAAGATAGGACGAGACACAATGACAGCAATGGCCCCTTTTGATGCTGCCATATCGATATAGTCATGACCATCGAAGTTCTCACCACGTAACGCCAAAAAGATATCACCAGGCTTTATCGTACGGGTATCGGTCGCAATACGCTGACTGGCTAGGGCTGGCTGGCCTGCATCTGTATAGTCTTGTGGCAATTGCCAGTGACCATCGAGCGACGCTGTCGCCTCGAGCATATTATCCATTTGCCAGACATAAAGCCCTTGCGACTGGATGGTGTTATCGTTGTCGGCTGTCATAATGGTTACCTTATATAATGACTACTCAATTTTTATATTTAATGTTTAATTTTTTGATAATAGGGGTATCGATAATCACTCGACTATATACGGCCCGCTTGCGCTAACGCCTGCTGCAAAATCACACTGTCATCAAAATCATAACGGACGTTATTAATCTCTTGATAGGTCTCATGGCCTTTACCGGCGATGACGACAATATCGTCTGGACCTGCCTGACTGACGGCATATTCAATGGCCTTTTGGCGAGCAGGTTCTATATGCGTACGTTGATATTGCTCAGCACTCATCCCAGCCTGCATATCCTGTAAGATGGCATTAGGGTCTTCGGTACGTGGATTGTCAGCGGTCAAGACAACTTGATCAGCACCTGTGAGGCCCGCTTGCGCCATCAGTGGGCGCTTACCTGCATCACGGTCACCGCCACAACCAAACACTGCCCATAGCTGGCCTTTACAGTGAGTTTTCAGGCTCGCCAGCACTTGACTTAAGGCATCTGGCGTATGCGCATAATCAACGATAAAACAGCCATCATTCGATGGCACGCGCTGCATACGCCCAACTGCACCTTGTAGCTGCGTGACCGCAGTCGCAATGCGTCCAATATCCACATTTGAATCAGTAGCAGACTTAGTAGCAGACTTAGTACCAGCAACAGTACCAGTCGCTACTGCTGCTGCGATAGCGGCAAGCAAATTAGCAACATTAAAGCGCCCTAATAGTGGACTGACAATCTCGATAATATCCGTTTTCTCATCACCAACTGTTTTATCATTAAAGTCAGTACGCAGACTTATCTTGACGCCCTGTAGACTTGGCTCGATATCAGCAGCGACAAAAGTAGCAGATGTTGCAGACTCTAGACTATACGTCCATACCGTCAAGTCACTAGCAGTGGCTGTATCCAACATAATATGAGCATGTTCATCATCGACGTTGATGATGGCATGGGTCAAATCTGGGAAGTGAGCTTTATCAAATAGTTTGGCTTTGGCAGACGCGTATTCTTCCATATCAGCATGATAGTCTAAGTGGTCACGACTCAGATTGGTATAAATCGCAATGCTAACTGGCACGCCTTGTAAACGCTGCTGATCCAGACCATGAGAGCTGGCCTCTAATGCCAATATTTCAGCATTCTCGGTACCCATTTGATACAAAAACTGCTGTACAGCCAAGGCGTCTCCAGTGGTATGGCTGGCTTGCACCAAAGCGCCAAGGCGACCATTACCTGCCGTACCCATCACTGCACTGCTCATGCCTGTTAATTGGGTCAGCTGTGCCACCAATTGACTGATGGTGGTTTTACCATTGGTGCCCGTGACAGCGACTACCTTTGGCAGGGTCACTGGCTGCTGATATTGCAAATATGCTTGGATTAAGCTGCCTAAGAAATCACGAATATTAGGGACGTATAAGATTGGGCACGGCAGCGCTGCTAATTGCTGCTGTGCGTTAGACTCACCATCCATCTTCAGAGGGGTATTTGCTTCGCTAATCAAGGCAGCAGGATCCATCTCTGAGAGGACAAAAGCAGCCTTCTCAGCGGCTTGTAGCAAATAATTTCGGCTCTTTTGGTGATTTGGATTGTGGCTTTTTAAAAGGATGAATACGTCATTATTGGATAGTTGACGGCTGTCTAGTTGGAACTGCTGAAAAGGAATATGAGCAATTGATTGAATCTGATCCGCCCCTGACTGACTCGACGCCTGTTGAACCGATGCTGCGATCATCGCGGTTAGCTGTTGCGCCAGCCTATTATCGCTAGTATCGATAAGCTGCTGTAGAGTGGCCGTCGTAACAGTGGCGCTATTTGGCGATAAGGTAGGCATGGTCATGAGCAAATCCTAAACAGTTAATACAAATCAGCCCTTAAAGAGCTGACTACTTAAAATCATTGAACGCCTACTGTGGTTCTGTTTTGAGCGGCTTATCTAAAGGCACATTATACAATCGTAACGCTTCTTTCATCACGTTGTGGAACACAGGTGCGACCGTTAGACCCGCATAAATCTGACCGCGCGGATCTTCAATAAGCATGACGCCCACAAGCTTTGGATTAGACGCTGGTGCCATACCAGCAAAGACATTGCGATACTGGTCAGAATAATAGCCACCCTCTGGGTTGATACGGCGCGAGGTACCCGTCTTGCCTGCCACACGGTATCCGTCAATGGCGGCGGCTCTAGCTGTTCCACCTGCCTCGGTCACGCTCTCAAGCATCTGTACAATAGACATCGCCTGCTCGCGCGCCATAATGCGTTTGCTTGGTTGCGGTTTGTCATCTTTGATCAAAGTCAACGGGTGCATCACTCCGCCTGCTGCGAGGGCTGAATAAGCCTGCGCTACCTGCGCTAGTGTCACTTGTAAACCATAACCATAGCTGACTGTCGCACGGCGTGACGTCTCTTTCTCTTTTGGCGTCACAATCAGACCACTGCCCTCACCTGGGAACTGTAAAGGCGTTTTTGAACCAAAGCCAAACTGTCGTTGCATATTAGTAATGGCATCAGGCGGTAGCGACAACGCAATCTTAGTTGAAGCCACGTTACTAGACTTCTGTAATAGCGTCGCCATGTTGATCATGCCCAAGTTATTATGATCGCGGATGGTATAGCCACGCACGCGAATTGAGCCAGGATTGGTGTCAATTAAAGTGGTCGGCGTATATTTGCCTGAATCTAAGGCTGCCGCAACGGTAAAGGGCTTCATCACTGAACCGGGTTCAAACACATCCAATAGCGCACGGTTACGCTGGTTTTCACCGGTCATCTCATTGAGATTGTTTGAGTTGAATGATGGCCATGTGGAGAGCGCCAGTACTTCACCAGTCTGTACATCGACGATCATACCCGTCGACCAGCGCGCTTTTTGCAGACGCCCTGCTTTTTCTAGCTCTTTGTAGAGCAAGTATTGCAACCGCGAATCAATCGTCAGTGCCACATCTTTGCCTGGTATCTCAGGTTCAAGTTGCTTGATCTCTTTTAAGCTGTTTTGTTTGGCATCTTTTAAAACAAGCACTTTGCCATCGTCGCCTGCTAAATCTTTTTCATACTGGCGCTCAATACCAGCACGTCCTTCGTAACCACCCTCAGGGTCGTTGGCGTTTTGCCCCATAAATCCTAACAGCTGCGCATTAGACTGCGGCTGCGGATAATAACGCTGAAAGAAGTTTTTCTCATGGACACCAGGGAAATCAAGCGAGCTAACACTTTGTGCAATCTCAGGTGTGACTTTATTGAGAAGGGGTAAATAATGCGAGCCTGCACCAGAGGGCAGCGCCGCTTTGACTGCTGCTTCATCGGTCACATCAATACTGTCATCGATTGCCGTGGCTTTTTTTAGCTCATCGACAGAGATGTTGGCAGCCGCAGCCAGCGTCGTCAGATCCATATTGTCCAAACGCTTTTGCATACGCGCCTGCAATTGTGGACTGTTAGGATTGGTCAAGATAATACGTTTGAGCTCGTAGTATTCGCTCGCGTAATCATGCGGGCTAAATGACACGGTCGCCAGCGGTGCGCTCACTGCAAGTGGTAAATCATTACGGTCAGTAATCATACCGCGATAGGATTTTTGCGTACGCTCACTGGTAATGAGCTCATTACCTTTGTCTTGATAAAACTGCGCGTTGGCCACCTGAATATAGTAGGCACGGCCAATCAATAGCACCAATATAACCAGCGCCAAACCCCAAACGGTACGAAAACGGTTTTTATCCTGCTCAAAGCCGCCACGAGACGAGGCGCCAGAGGCTTTACCCAAAAACCCTCTTTTGCTCTTTGGGTTTCTGGCACTAGCATGCGTCCCTTTCGTGTCACTCTTTTTGATACGATCAAATAATTTGGCTTTACGACTGCCTGCCGCTTTATCACTCGTTTGTCCAGATTTGGCAGCGCTCGCACGGCGTAATGGTTTGGTCACCTTGCCACTGGCTGGTTTTTTGCTGGTATTTTTTGCTGATGTGGATTTAGGTTTTTTGTCGCTCATTGTCCTGCCTCCGCTACCGGTTCTTCAGGGGAGATATCGGTAGAAGCTCGTGGTCCGACCACATCTAAATCTAACTCATCGTCGTCATCAGAGACTACTGGTGCCAAGGCGGTGGCGACACCAGGCTGAATAATCAGCTTATCCTTTAGTGTCGGTGAGTACATACCCAATTCCGCCACTGCACGACTGGCGATTTGCGGCGTGGCGCTAAAGGTTTGCTGCTCAATCAATAGACGCTGATGTTCTATTTGTAGCTTACGCTCTTGTTTTTTCATGTCTTGCAAGGTTTTATAATCCTGATGATATTGCTGAACGGCTTCGGCAGTCTTGATGCCGCTCCATACGATTGCAGCTGCCAAGAGCAGTAATACGACCACATAAATGCTCACCACATTGAACCGACGCACGAATAGCTCGCCGATATCGGTGTTATAGGGCGCGGCGGTGCGGCGGTTTGCAGGTTTGTCAGATATTGCCATGACGATCTCAAAAAGTGAACGTAAACGATAAAGTAGATAATGGTCTGCAAGCAATGAACGCATCATTGCTCAGCCATACCATTGATAAAAATAAAACCAAAGATGACCGTCTTATAGCGGCAACAGCCTGCCGCTATAGCGATATGTCATATCAAAACCTGCTGTCTTACTAAACCTGCTATCTTGCAAAGTCGAATAGGTCGAATAAATAATCACGTTATTTTAGAGTAAAGAATGACTGAGTCGCTTGATATCTCAGACACTCTCAACTAATAAATGACGGAAAATTATTTGCTGAGCCTAACAGACAATATTTACAGCTTTTTAACAGTGGCGTAGCGATTAAGACATTTATGCATCATTCAGACAAACAATAGCAATCATATGCGATTTACTCCGTGTTTTCATCCATGATTTATGGCGCGGCCGTCTGCTGATACTCTGTGTCGGTGCGAGTTGCCATACGCAACCATGCACTGCGCGCGCGCGGGTTTTGGCTCGTTTCAGCTTTGCTGGGGCCAACGCGTTTTGGCTTGCTAAAATAGCGCGGACGATTGGGCGGCATCGGTAGATTTTCATCTTCTGGATATTGCCCTTTGCTATGTCGCTGCAAAAACTGCTTAATACGGCGATCTTCTAATGAATGAAAACTAATGACCGCAAGCTGCCCGCCTGACTTTAAGATAGCAATACTTTGCGCTAAAAAGTCGTCAACATCGCCCAGCTCATTATTAATAAAAATACGCATGGCCTGAAAGCTTTGCGTGGCTGGGTGCTTGCCGCGTTGCCAATTGGGATGCGCCTCTTTGATTACCTCTGCCAGCTCAAGCGTAGACTCGTAGCTGTCCATTTGCTTGATAGCGCGAGCAATACGGCGACTATGACGCTCTTCACCAAATTCATAAAGCACATTGGCCAATGTCTCATCGTCAACCTGCTCAAGCCACTCGGCAACTGACTGGCCGCGACTGGTATCCATACGCATGTCCACTGCCCCATCGCGCATAAAGCTAAAACCGCGGCTACCATCATCAATTTGCGGTGATGAAATACCCAAATCCGCCATCAAGCCATCCACTTCACTAATGCCCATAGCAGCCAGACTATCTGTCAACGTTGCAAAGCTGTCATGAACCACATGCACACGGCTGTCTTTACTTGCCAATTCCTGCGCCACACTAATGGCTGTCGGATCTTTGTCAAAGACAATCAGTGTGGCGTCATCGGCAAGCTGACTTAATAGTAACCTGCTATGACCGCCACGACCAAAGGTCGCATCAACGTATATACCGCTTATATTTAAGCCATTTTGGTCGCCGTCTTTTTGCTTGGGTAGGGATTTTACCCCTAGCACGGCAGCGACGGTCTCCTCTAGCAGCACCGCATCGTGGACAAAATCCAGCTTATTAGACGGGGCAGAATCTTCCATTGACGATTGCAGGTTTTGAGCTGCATCATTTTCTATCGAAGAGGGGCTGATCGCAGGCTTAGGAGCAGCCGCGACTGAAGAATGGTTAGCGTTAGCATTTGACTTAGATTTAGATAGGGACACAAACAACTCAATAGATGACGACCATACTGGCCAGTAATTGGATGAAAATAAACAAGTTATGACTTGCCTAGCATTATTATCGCAAGGATACACGGGTAGTCAAGCACTAGAAGGGCTTTTCATTAAAAATATCACATGTCTCTGTTATACTAGCGCTATATTTTACGCTATTTCTTAACACCCTCTTCATATCTTTCATCGCTATTTATACTAATAGCCTATATTGATAGTAAACTTTGAGACTTTTATCATGCAAACCTCTACTGACAGCAAGCGCCCTGTACGCACGCGTATCGCCCCATCACCAACTGGCTTTCCACACGTAGGCACGGCCTATATTGCACTATTTAACTTGGCTTTTGCCAAAGCACATGGCGGCGAATTTATCTTACGTATCGAAGACACTGATCAGACGCGCTCGACTGAGCAATCAGAGCAAATGATTTTGGATGCCTTGCACTGGGTTGGCCTAGACTGGAGCGAGGGTCCAGATATTGGCGGCCCGCACGCCCCTTATCGTCAGAGCGAGCGTAGTGATATCTACAAAAAACACGCCGAGATACTCATAGAAAAAGACCATGCGTTCCGCTGTTTTTGTACCCCTGAAGAGCTCGATGCCATGCGCGCTGAGCAAATGGCCAATGGCGAGACGCCGCGTTATGACGGTCGCTGCGCACATCTTGCTCCAGAAAAAACCGAGCAACTAGTAAGCGAGGGCAAACCACACGTGATTCGTATGCGCGTGCCGACCGAAGGCACCTGTCAGGTACAAGACATGCTACGCGGTACGGTTGAGTTCCCTTGGACCCAAGTCGACATGCAAGTACTGCTAAAAACAGACGGTATGCCAACCTATCATCTCGCCAACGTCGTCGATGACCACTTGATGGAAATCACTCACGTCATGCGCGGTGAAGAGTGGCTGAACTCTGCGCCCAAGCATCAGCTGCTATATGACTACTTTGGCTGGGAAATGCCGACCCTCTGCCACATGCCGCTACTGCGCAACCCTGACAAATCAAAACTGTCTAAGCGCAAAAACCCAACCTCTATCACTTACTATCGTGATGCAGGCGTGCTGCCTGAAGCGTTACTCAACTATCTCGGTCGTATGGGTTACTCCATGCCCAATGATGCTGAGAAATTTACCTTAGATGAGATGATTGCAAGCTTTGATATTCAGCGTGTGTCGCTTGGTGGTCCGATTTTTGATATCGAAAAGCTCAACTGGGTCAATAGCGAGTGGCTACGCGCGCTCACCCCTGAAGAGCTAAAAAATAAAATCCTTGAATGGGCCAGCAACAGTGACAAGCTGACTGCTATCGCCGCGGCGATTCAGCCACGTATCGAGCTATTGTCTGATGCGGTTAATTGGGGTGGTTTCTACTTCCAAAACCTACCTGACATCAACGCTGAGAGCTTTACCCATAAGTCACTCTCGCCTGAGCAGATTATCGAAATGCTGCAATTAGCACTTTGGCAGCTTGAGACCCTACCAACGTGGTCAGAAGAAAACATCTATGCCACACTAAAAGGCCTTGCTGCTCACCTTGATATCAAGATGCGTGACTTTATGGCGCCGTTCTTTATCGCGATTGCTGGTAGCACTTCATCGACGCCAGTCATGAACTCTATGGCGATTATCGGTGCTGACATGACTCTGACTCGCTTGCGTCATGCAGTTGATGTATTAGGCGGCCTCGGTAAAAAGAAATTGAAAAAACTTGAGAAACAAGCGGCAGAATTGCCAGACTTTTTGGCTGTTGAGTAGTTAAAAACTTAAAATGGATCAAATTATGACGTGGGTTTGCAAAAGCTAATTTCACGTCATTTTCAAATTCAATCTGCTCTATAAAGCTTAGATAAAAACATAGGATAATATTATATGGAAGAAGGATATTATAGAGTTGATAAGTACATTGATACTTTTAAAGGTAAAAACTATGGTCTTATCCCAGTGAAAACTAGTGGTACACAGTTAAATAACAGGTTTAAAAATTCTGAAAAATGGGAGCTTATCAAAGAAAAAAGAAATATTGATGAGAGAAATGACAATCAATGTGACATTGATAGAGGCTCTAATTTAACTTATCAAAACATCGAAACAAAAAATATTGTTAAGGTTACTCAGGAACGTTCTAGAAGCGGTAAAACACTACATTGGTCATTTTGCTATTTTTTTGAAGGAAAAGCTGATTTCTAAAAGATGTAGAGCAAATAATTTGTAAGACATTATTAGCATAGTAAGGTGATGACTGCCCAGTCTTGTCTTAGCACTGATATTTACTTAAAATTATCGATTGGAAATGAACATGGCCGCCAAAACCGTCATAATAGAAAGCAAAGATTATGTGTTTAACACCCTAAAAGAAGCGCAAAAATACTACGATACCATCGTAAAAGAGCTTTTTGAGGCAAACCTTACCCTAACCACAGGTCAGGATTTTGAAGATTTAAAATGGATATACCGCACTTACTGCGGTTATACCAAGCATAATCTAGATAAATTAGGCAAATATGACATCATTGGGGTCAAAAGTATCAGAACAATCCGAGAAAAAGGCGGTCAATATGTGCCAACGGAATGCTGTGCGATTATTTTTTCTGATTGTAGCGAAGCAGAGTTTTATACCGATAAAGCCATCAAAGAGATCGCGCTTAAGCAAAATCCACGCTAATTTGGGTTTGTTTAGCCTTTAAAATAGGCTAAAACGCTTTTTTTTGCATATTTATGAATTATTTTTAAAATAGTGGTTGACAAGACTGCCGCTCTTACATAAAATACGCACACTCTTAGCGAGGGGCTATAGCTCAGTTGGTAGAGCACTTGCATGGCATGCAAGGGGTCAACGGTTCGACTCCGTTTAGCTCCACCATACTTTATTTATAGCAACGCTCAGTATTACTGAAACGTAATCGTAAATACTCGCTAGTAGGACGATATCAGCACCTAGGCAAGGCTTGCTCTATTATTAATAGATAAGCTATCTGATATTGTGAAGTACCGTTGTAACCACTGGTTATAACACTCTATGCGTCCCCATCGTCTAGAGGCCTAGGACACCGCCCTTTCACGGCGGTAACGGGGGTTCGAATCCCCCTGGGGACGCCACTATTCGGCGTCACTTATTAGCCCTTTTGCTTAGCATCAGATCAGACTAATAAGCGAACAATAAAAAAGCCCATTCATCATCCGGTGTCTGGGCTTTTTTACGTCTGTCATTTCTCTAATATATCTTAACGCAGTTCTTTTCATAGCTATCCGCGCTATTGCCAAGCTATTCAATGCTCGCTACTATCTACTCCATAAGTATTCTGTACAATATAAAAATGTCCTACGACGTATGAATTTTTGGTGCTATTAAAGGAAGGTATTGGCTATGTTTGGTATTGAAAACTACCTAGGGTTTGTCCTAGCGGCTATTTTATTGAACCTCACGCCCGGCACTGATAGCATGTATATCATCACTCGTAGTGTCTCGCAAGGGCAAGCCGCAGGAATATATTCTGTATTGGGCATTACCTCGGGCACTTTGGTACATACACTATTGGCAGCACTAGGATTGTCAGTCCTACTCGCCAACTCCCCTACCACCTTTATGCTTGTTAAATATATCGGTGCGGCTTACTTGTGTTATCTAGGCTTTAAAATGCTAACGAGCAAAAACTCGAACTCAATCGCAAACAGTTTGTCTAAAGCTCAGAATGTGACTAACCAAAAGGCCTTAGACGGGTGGAAAATCTATCAGCAAGGCATGTTGACCAATGTGTTTAATCCAAAGGTTGCCTTGTTTTTTATTGCGTTCTTTCCGCAGTTTATCGACCCTAGTTATGCTTATGGCATGCTGTCATTTTTGATGTTGGGACTGACTTTTGCTACCACTGGCTTTATATGGTGCTTATGTTTGGCGCTATTGGCGGCGCGATTTAGTACACGCTTGCGGGAAAACCCCTCTATTGAAACAATGTTAAATAGAGTCAGCGGTATGGTGTTTATTGGGCTGGGGATTAAGTTATTGACTGAGAAGGGTTGAGTAATTTTTGAGTTGGGGTATGTTGGAAATTAGTCCATAGCAATAATAATTTACTATCTCATCCTAATATATCAAGATTGCTATTTCATCATTACCGCACATCTCCTTTATGCTGTTGTATACTCATTAACAAACAACCGCCGATGATATCTTCTATGCAAAACAACGATACCGATCAAATTATTCAAGCCATACAGCAGGTTTGTCAGATGCGGCAGATTACTTGTCTGCACGCTATTGAAAGTGGCAGCCGTGCATGGGGCTTCGCCTCACCTGATAGCGACTATGATGTCCGTCTGCTGTATTGCCAACCGTCTGACTGGTACTTGAGTTTGTTTGAGGGTAAAGACACGTTTGAGTTTATCCAAAACGATCTGCTCTCAGTACCATTTGACATTGGTGGCTGGGACATCAAAAAAGCTCTACAGCTACTCTATAAATCCAATGCAGTGGTATTTGAATGGCTACACTCACCTATTGTTTATGAGCAGCAGACCGACCTAATGGCACACTTGCAAGCATTGAGCATAGACTATTTTCAACCTATCACCGTGTTTCACCATTACCTCGGTATGGCAAAAAATGCCAGTCGTGATCTCGACCTTAATGCACCTGTGCGCCTCAAAAAAGTGTTTTACTTACTGCGCGCACTGCTTGCGGCAAAGTGGATATTAACAATGCATACGCCGCCGCCAGTCATCATGAAGCAGATGCTTGAGCTGTTTGAGCAAAAAGTGCAAACTGAGATACTAACCTTGATTGATATCAAGCGCACGCAAGATGAAAGTTACATACACCAGCTTTCACCAATAATGATCAACGCGATTGCATCACTACGCGCCAGCATCGACAACCCCACTTTTGCACCCACCACGGCTTCCGATATTGCCCCCTTAAATGCGTTTTATCGTAGCGTTGTACGCTCGATATAACAGTATATGGCTAATATTTAGGTTAAATGGCAACCAATATAGATGACACATTCAATATCAAAAAAAGAGAAGCCCGTTATGCCAGCAGCCCCTTTAACCATAGAGCGCCTCAAAGCTGAAGGGCTGATTCTCTTAGAGTGCGTCTCAGGTAGTCGCGCTTATGGCCTCGCGACCGCCGATTCAGACACTGACATCAAAGGCGTGTTTTATCTGCCAAAGTCTTATTACTTTGCTCGCCACGGCGACTATATCGCGCAAGTCAGTAATCGTAGCAATGATATCGTCTACTATGAGCTTGGACGCTATATTGAGCTGTTGCTGCAAAACAATCCCAATATGATGGAATTGCTTGCCACACCAGCCGAGCACATCCTATATCAACATCCGCTCATGGCACATTTTTCTGCTGATTGGTTCATTAGCAAATTGTGTCAAAAAACCTTCGCAGGCTTTGCGAGTAGTCAAATCAAAAAAGCACGCGGATTAAACAAAAAGATCGTCAATCCGATGGACCGTGAAAAAAAATCCATTTTAGAATTTTGCAGCGTATTTATAGATGGGCGTAGTATGCCGCTGAACGAGTGGTTACAGAAAACCGCAATCGATCAGCGAAGTATTGGACTGGCAGCGATGGCAAAAGCGACGCACATGTATGCCATGTATATTGATAAAACTGAGACACTTAGATTTTCGGGCTTGTATCAGCATGCAGATGCCACTCAGCTGCGCCTAAGTGCCATTCCAAAAGGTATGACGCCTATCGCTTATCTGTCGTTTAATGAGCAAGGCTATAGTAAATACTGCCGAGACTATAAAGAATACTGGCAGTGGGTTGCTAACCGCAATGAAACGCGCTATCAATCTACCATTGCTCACGCCAAAGAATATGATGCTAAAAATATGATGCATACCATTCGTCTACTTGAGATGGCATACGATATTGCCACGACTGGCAAAGTCATCGTCGAGCGTCCTAATCGTGATGCGTTGCTGAGCATCAAAGCAGGTCAAAGTGAGTACAACGAACTATTGGAACAGGCTGATCATCTAAGCATCCAGATTGCCACCGCTTTTGAGCGCAGTCAGTTGCCTGATGTACCCAATGAGCAAGCAGCATTGTCAGCTTTAGTCATGGTCAGAGATCGGTTGTATGCAAGTACAGATTGAACCTATTCAGCGATATATGATGCTGATATGAAAATCGTAGCGGACAAAAAAATGCTCAACCAATCGGCTGAGCATTTTTTATGATACTTACATTCCATATTGAGTATAACTAGCGATTAGCCTGCTTCTTTGCTCTCGCTTGCCAATTGACGCAGTACATAGTGCAACACGCCACCATGACGCACGTATTCGCGCTCTTTTGGTGTCTGTAGGCCGACATTGACCTCAAAGGTTTCGGTCGAGCCATCGGCGCGGGTGGCAGTGACTTGAGCGGTTTTGCTCTCGCCATTGTTTAGGCCAGTGATGCTCAGTACTTCAGAGCCATCGAGCTTGTAGGTTTGAGCGTCTTCGCCATCTTTGAAAGTCAATGGCAGCACACCCATACCAACTAGGTTTGAACGGTGAATACGCTCAAATGAAGTGGTGAGTACCGCTTTGACACCAAGCAGAATGGTACCCTTCGCTGCCCAGTCACGACTAGAGCCTGAGCCATACTCCGCCCCGCCGAGGACGACGAGCGGACGCTTGTCTTCTTTATACTTCATCGCTGCATCATAGATAGCCATTTCTTCGCCATCTTGTAGCGTCGACTTATCATCTTTGAAGTAATAGGTATAACCGCCTTCTTTGCCGCCCATCATTTGGTTTTTGATACGGATATTGGCAAAGGTACCACGAGTCATGACTGCATCATTACCACGGCGTGAGCCATAACTGTTGAAGTCCGCTTCCATGACGCCGCGCTCTTGCAGGTACTTACCTGCTGGTGAATTTGGATCAATATTGCCCGCAGGTGAGATATGGTCGGTGGTGATTGAGTCACCAAACAGACCTAAGATACGCGCACCTTCGATATCAGGGATACCCTCTGGCTCCATGGTCATACCATCGAAGAACGGTGGATTTTTGATGTACGTTGAGCCTTCATCCCATGGATATAGCTGGCTATCGGCTGAGCTAATCGCGTTCCACTCTTTACTACCGTCGAACACTTCACCATAGTTTTTACGGAACATATCAGCATCGATATTATTGGCAATCAGCTCGTTGATCTCATCTGACGTTGGCCAAATGTCTTTTAGATAGACATCATTGCCGTCTTGGTCTTGACCGAGTGGGTGGGTAGTCAAGTCAATATCGACTGTACCTGCTAAGGCATAAGCGACAACCAATGGCGGCGATGCTAGGTAGCTGGCCTTGACGTGTGAGTGAATACGACCTTCAAAGTTACGGTTACCTGACAAGACCGCGGCAGCGACTAAATCGTTCTCTTCGATGCCTTTTTCGATCACATCAGGAAGCGGACCTGAATTACCAATACACGTGGTACAACCGTAACCGACCAAATAAAAACCTGTTTTTTCGAGCTCATCCATCAGTTTGGTTTTTTCAAGATAATCGGTGACTACTTTTGACCCAGGTGCCAATGAGGTCTTAACCCAAGGCTTGGCTTTGAGGCCTTTGGCAGCGGCCTTTTTGGCGACCAATCCAGCACCAATCATGACGGCTGGGTTCGAGGTGTTGGTACAAGAGGTAATAGCGGCAATCACGACTGAACCATCGCGCAATTTGTGCTCTTTTTCGTCAATATTAACGCTTGAGAACACGTTATTGGCTGGCTGGTAGCCTTTGCTATCGTCAGTTTCGGTGTCAACGTCGATCTTTGGTTCAGCTGCCAAGTGTTCCGCTTGCTCTTGCTCGCCGCCTTCTTGGTCAAAGCGTACTTTGCCTTCGACTTCTGACTTGCGGTCTTTGGTCATTTTTTCTAGCGTTTCGCCAAACTTCTCATGCATATCAGACAGGTTGATACGCTGCTGCGGCAAGTTCGGCCCTGCTAATGCTGGTTGTACTGACGATAGATCGAGCTCTAGCTTGCTCGAGTAAGTCGCCGCTGGCGTATCGGCATCATGCCATAAGCCTTGCGCCTTGGCATATTTTTCGACCAGCTCAATTTGCGCTTCGTCACGGCCTGATAGACGCAGATAGTCAATCGCCATTTGGTCAATCGGGAAGATACCACAAGTCGCGCCATATTCTGGCGACATATTGGCAATCGTCGCCCGATCCGCTAATGGCATTTGATGCAAGCCTTCACCGTAGAATTCGACAAACTTACCGACCACGCCATGTGCTCGTAGCATCTCGACCACACGCAAGACGAGATCCGTTGCGGTGACGCCTTCACTGAGTTTGCCTGTCAGCTCAAAGCCAACCACTTGCGGGATGAGCATCGAAGACGGCTGACCGAGCATCGCCGCTTCAGCTTCGATACCGCCAACGCCCCAACCAAGCACACCGATACCATTAATCATCGTCGTGTGACTGTCGGTACCAAATACCGTGTCAGGATAGGCGGTCAGCTCGCCATCGACATCCGCTGCCATGACTACGCGCGCAAGATACTCAAGGTTGACTTGGTGCACGATACCCGTCGCGGGCGGGACAACGACAAAGTTCTCAAAGGCATTACGGCCCCAATGTAAGAACTCATAACGCTCATTATTACGCTTAAACTCAATCTTTTCGTTGAGATCCAGCGCATCCTCACGGCCATAAGCATCCACTTGTACCGAGTGGTCAACGACCAGCTCACTAGGAATAAATGGGTTGATTTGCTCAGCACGACCGCCAAGCTCCACTACCGCATCACGCATCGCTGCCAGATCGACGACTGATGGCACGCCGGTGAAATCTTGCAGCACTACCCGTGCTGGCATGAAGGCAATCTCTTTGGACGCCTCAGCGCCAGCGTCCCAGTTGGCCACTGCTTCGATGTGGTTTTTGCCGACAGACTGACCATCATCTTCGTTACGCAATAGGTTCTCTAGTACAACTTTCATACAGTATGGTAGCGTATTGATATTGTCGTAAGTCTCGGCAAGTTTGGGCAAGCTATAATAGGCATGCTCCTTGCCATCGACCGAAATGGTGTCTTTTACATTAAAAATATCACTCATGGTAGCTTCCTTATCGTTGTTATAAATCCTAAACATAAATGGCCAGTTACAATTTAGCATTTATGTGGATATTGGTGGCTCAATAAATGGTGGTTTATTAAAGAAACACTGTGTCAAAGTAGGCACTAAAAACATTCATTATTACAAAACCATGTAAGACAAAATCCTAAGATATATGTTTCATCAACCCAAGCTGTAAAAGTGCTTGTAAGACCTGACATCAGCTTGTTTTTACCATAACAAATATATAGTACTTTGTTAACGTCTGGACGTAGTCAAATCGTGGCACAATCGTAACTGTAACAATGTGTTAGCGCTTTATTAATGAGAGGCTAGCCAAATCCATTTTTATTATTTTTTACGGCGACCACTACGAAACACAAATGCATCATCATAAAAATGAGAATCTTCATTCTCGGCCCAAAAATGCGGCACACCTAAAATGGGCAATGGCGATAAATGACACGGTGTGACTGTGTCCTTTGATAATAATTCATTCATATAATCAGCCAATTTATTATCCAAAAAGGCGATGCGCTGCTGCGTTGACAAGGCAAAGAAATCTTGGCCGACGCTGATGACCACACTATGCGCGCACAAGGGCTTACGCGGCGTTATCAATTGCTCAAGGAGAGCATGACCAAAAATATAAACCACCGCTTGCGCGTTTGGACTAGGACTTGTAGGGTCATCCCACTGCGTGCGCGGCTGCACCAAACTGCCCTGCCAGTCAAAGCCAATCAACGCCTCGCCAATACTAGGATTGGCGGTAACCAATACCGCGCCGTTTTCATCAAACACAGTGATGGTATCGCGCACCCGCCCTCGACTGGCACCGACCCCTTGCTGCTCAATCTCAAGCATATGATAGTGGTTTAGCAGGGCTTTGGTCTTAGGAAAAGTCAGCCAAATACTGCCGTTAAATAAGTCGTGTAAGTTATCACGCGTCGGGATATTGCCCGTACTGCCGATAAAACTTTCGTAAGCCTCGCCATCGGGCAATGCATTTTGAGAGACAAACTGTAGCGTTTGAGGCGTTTGGTTATGGGTAGGTTTGGTCTGCGGTAATGGCTGCTCTAAATGATTGGCCTGCTGCTGCATCGCCGTTTTTAAGACGTTGGCAATCGTGTCAGGCGTGCTGATGTTACAAGCATTGATACCATGCGTATCTAGACTTTCTGCATTATCCAAACTACTCGATTCACTTAAGTTATTCATCTGCTGACTTGGTCTACTAAGGTGCTCAATAGTGGTGCTCAAGTAATGTCGTTGAGTAATGTGCAACAGCCACGGCGCTTGCCAATCAATCTCAGCAAAGCTGTTATCAAGTGTGCCCTCTATTTTAGAAGGCGGCTCAATACAGGCGTTAGAATCAGGTTTGGTAGGTAAATCACTGGCAGGCATAGGCGCTATCTCTTAAAGGCTATCTCTGTTAGATGTCTGGCTACTCTATGGTATCATGGTGCGCTTTTTTACGGCTAGACGGGCAGCTCGAAACGTTGTGTTCGCGCGCTCTTTATTGATGAGTTTTTATGGCAAATTTTAATACCCACTTAAATGTCGCTTTTATGGTCAGCGGCACCCTGAGTTTGACGGTTTATAAAGCTGGATTGATTGATGATTCAGGGTTTTTAGTATGCGTGGCGCTTGGTACCATCGGTGGATTGCTACCAGATTTGGATTCAGATAATTCAACACCGATTAAGCTGGGTTTTAATATTACCTCGTTTGTCTTTGCCTTTGGCTTGGTCATGCATTGGCGTAGTGATTTGAGCTTGCTCGCATTGATCGCATTATGGCTGGCGGGTTATGGTTTTATGCGTTATGTGATCTTTCATATTTTTACCACCATGACCGTACATCGCGGCGTTATCCACTCTGTGCCTTATATGGCGATACTTGGACTGGGGTTAACCTGTCTAAGCTATTATGGTCTGCATCTACCGCTGACAACCAGTTGGTTTTATGGTCTGTTTTTATTTGGTGGCGCGATGGTGCATTTATCATTGGACGAATTGTATAGCGTCAATTTGTCCAATATGAAAATGAAGCGCTCGTCGGGTACGGCGATGAAGTTTTATCAGCATAAAGACAAATGGTGGTATTTGCTGCTATACGTTATTTTGGCGTTATTGTTATATATCGCGCCGCCGTTTGACACCTTTTGGCAACAGGTCAGTGATCCTGCAGCTTGGGCAAAGCTTAAGCTCGGTCTATGGCCAGAATTGATAAAAGGCTGGCGAAGTTAAGGCCGCCTCTACCAGCAAAAAATGATAAATAATGAGAGTACACTATGTCGACTTCTGCCGCCCTCCAAACCTGCCCTTGCCAAATCAACCCCGCGTCAGAAACCACCACCGCGCCCCTACTTTATAAAGACTGCTGTCAGCCTTATCATGACAGCCTGTTAAATAAAGAAGCGGATAAAACTGACGGCGTACAGGCAGAAACGGCGGAGCGGCTGATGTGCACGCGTTATAGCGCTTTTGTGCTTATCAAGCCAGAATACATCGTCAAAACCACACTACCCGCGCAGCAAAGCTTACTTGATGTGACAGCAATTGAGGAATGGGCCACCAAGACCGATTGGGCAGGATTAGAGATTGTAGAACACAAGCCAAAGCTTGGTAAAAGACATGCACAGGTTGAGTTTAAGGCTTATTTTAATACCAAAGATAATACAAATGATTTAGCAGGAAAAATACAAGCGCACCACGAGTTGTCTGCTTTCGTAAAGGTTACAAACAAAACTAATCAAGATGCACGCTGGTACTTTATCGACCCGACCGTGCGCATGAACGTGAGCCAAAAACAGCCGTGTATTTGTGGCTCAGGGGAGAAGTTTAAGCGGTGTTGTGGGGTTTATATTTAAACAACGTTAGATATCCATTGACCGCTAAACACTCGCCCCAACTTCCCTTGCAATCGCAATCCCTTCCTCAACGGTCAAAAACTTGCGCTGACTTGGGCTGTCTTTATAAATGACGTCACCATCTTGAAAGATTAAGCATTCATTGACGGCGAGCTGCTGCCACTTCTCATTTTCAGTCAATGGCACGGTCACCAAAATCGTCACCTTATCGGTATCGGTGGTGACATCGCTAAAATTAATCGCCATATCATCGTCCGCCAGTTTGGCTTCACCAAATGGCGCTTTGCGCGTGAGATAAAACAGTAAGCTACCTGCATACGCCAGTTGCCACCTGCCATTGGATATTAAGCAATTAAATAACCCATTGGCCGATAGATAGCGACATTGCGTGGTCAAAAAATTAAACAGTGTCTTGTCATCAGGACGGGTTTTAAAGCTGCTCTTTAAACGATTGACCAAATAGCAGAATGCCATCTCAGAATCAGTACTGCCTACTGGTTGACAATGCGCGGCATTGCCGTTGTCTTGCAAGCGCTGACAGCGTTTGATAAATTCGCTATTCATCTGTCCATTGTGCGCAAATACCCACTGTTCGCCCCAGACTTCACGGACGAATGGATGGGTGTTTGCCAAGCAGTTCTGCCCTTGCGTCGCTTTACGAATATGCGCAATAACGTTCATGGCTTTGATTGGATAGTTGTTAACCAAATCAGCGACTGGCGATAGATGGCTTGGACGATTATCATGAAACAAACGCAGACCCGTTGAGTCATTTGCCGTCTCATCATTGGTTTTGTCATTATTGCTGCATTCGCTGCGCTCAAAAAACGCAATACCAAAGCCATCTTCATGACTGTCCGTCATACCGCCGCGCTTGCGAAACCCTGCAAAGCTAAAACCAATATCTGTTGGGGTATTACAGTTCATTCCTAAGAGTTGACACATTTATAAAGTACCGCCGTTATTGTCATCTATTATTGAGTTACCTTGAGTAGCATTGCCTTGAGTAGCATTGCCTTGAGTAGCATTGCCTTGAGTAGCATTGCCTTGAGTAGCATTGCTTTGATTGGCAGATAGCGCATCAAAGTCAGCATCACTCATCTCATCAAGCAAAGCGGCACCATCAGTTGGGATGGTATCCAAAATGCGCTGAGCTTCTGCCAAGACGGTGTCTTCTACCCAGAGAACGATACCCGAGTTCATACCAGGGATTGCGCTGAGCGGCTGCAAGGACACGGTTATGCCGTTATTACGTAATAGATTGGCATGCAGCTCGCCTTGTATATTGGTATCAAAGCGCGCCAGTTTGTGCCAGTTGTCAACGTGATCGGTCATGGGATCGCCTTCAAAGTGTTGGTAGGTACATACCTGAGTAAAACATACTTATGCCAATTGGTCTAACGTATATGTTTCAATCGTAAAATCATTGGTGTTGGTTAAGTGATCATGTGCTTGCTCAGCTTGGGTAATACTGCTAAACACACCGACTATTTGATTGTCTGGTTTGCTTAATAGTACAAATACGGTGTTTTGCGACTTTTCAACATGCGCCCAATGGTAAGCGGCCAGACGCTTCATTAGGTCAGGGTTTTTGACCATGATGTTATCACCCGTACGACCTTCGGTACGGTTGTAATGAATCACATTGAGGCGCAATAACCAAAAAATCACGGCCGCTTTTGCTAGCATCACAGGTAGTGCACGTTTTTCCTCACCATTGAGTGGACGTATCGATTCATAACCTTGTAAGAACGCTGCCATTTTACTGCGGTCAAAGTTCACAGATTCACCTTGTTCTGCGCCGCCCCACGTGGTACAAAAATCATTGATAGTGATCGCAATATCCATCACGTAATGCTCGACGCTGACTTCGGTGAAGTCTAGTAGACCTGTCAGACGCGCCTCGCCTTTTTGTAGATTCCATAAGGTATTGTCGGCAAACATATCTAAATGGCATAGACCTTTTGGCAAGGTATCTAATGGCAGCTCTGAATAAGCGCGCCAAATATCGCTCATCAGCTTGGCTTCGTCACCTGGCATGAACTGCATTTCACGGTCACGCACGTCGCTCCATGGATACAAAGGCACGCCGTACTGCTCACTTGGCTGCAATGCTTGCAGCGTCTCATGTAGCGTCGCCAATGCTGCGCCAATATCGTGACACATCGCTTGCGTAGTTTGCTCGGGATGTGAGCCTGCTAGACACGGCACTAAAGTGATGGCTTTGTCTTCATAATGGATGACATAGCGTTTATCATCACCATCTGTTCGCGAACCATTTGACTCAATAACGGCTAACGGTGCGGCGACTGGTAATTTGCCATTTAACTGATTGAGGATAACGGCCATTTTTTCGATATCAGCAGGAGGACGCTCTTCAAATAATGTAAACACGTAAGAGTAGGTGCCGTCTACATCGTCAGTCGTTTGAATAAACCAGTTTGAGTTTTTAATACCTTGAGTGATCGGAATCGCGCGGGCAAACGATACGCCAAAACTTTGGCAAAAGGCGGCAAACTGATCATCGGTTAACTGGGTATAGACGGACATGACATCTCACTTATAGCAATTGGGTAAAGAGGTTAGATAGAATAAATTGATGCGGTAATGACCGCAATTGTACCGCACATCATAAAACGATGGTGAAAAGCGTAATAATCTTGCGAAAACCTGCCTGAAATAGCAGTGATTTTGCTAGACTAGCGCCTATGAATTGATTATAAGGTGAAAGACCCTATGTTAGCAAAGCGTATCATTCCTTGCTTGGACGTTGACAATGGCCGCGTGGTCAAAGGCGTACAGTTTGTCGATATCAAAGACGCAGGCGACCCTGTCGAAGTCGCTCGCCGCTACAATGAACAAGGCGCTGATGAGATTACTTTTTTGGATATTACTGCGACCAATGACGAGCGCGATACCACTTATCATACGGTCGAGCGTATGGCTGAAACGGTATTTGTCCCACTCACCGTAGGCGGCGGCGTGCGAAAAATCGCTGATATCCGCAATTTGCTCAATGCGGGCGCAGATAAAGTCGCAATTAACTCAGCTGCGGTATTTACGCCTGAGTTCGTCGGTGAAGCCGCGCAGAAGTTTGGCAACCAATGTATCGTTGTGGCCATCGATGCCAAACGCGTCGCTGACATCAACGTCGATGGGATTACTGTGCCGCGTTGGGAGATTTTCACCCATGGTGGCCGTAAGCCAACCGGTATCGATGCCGTCGCTTGGGCGAGCAAAATGGCTGAGCTGGGCGCTGGTGAATTGCTGGTCACCTCAATGGACGGTGATGGCACCAAAAAAGGCTACGATTTGGCACTCATGCAACAAATTACGAGCCGCGTCAATGTGCCCGTCATTGCCTCAGGCGGCGTCGGCAACCTGCAACATTTGGCAGAAGGCGTGTTAGAAGGCGGCGTCGATGCGGTACTTGCCGCCAGTATTTTTCACTTTGGTGAGTATACCGTGTCGGAGGCCAAAGCCTATATGGCAGCACAAGGGATACAGATGCGTCTGTAGCACGCTCGTAAAATACAAATAACACCCAAAAAAATGCTATCATAGTGCTAACCATTTATTTTCGTTCAATTAACTAGAGCAACGCCAAAATAATAGGCGGCCAAGTCGATTGAACGCATCAGACTGTTTAGCTATTTATTGATGCCTATATTTCAATTGAACGCTTATTAAGCAAAGGATTTTTTATGTCGAATTTACAACAGCAGCGCAACGACGTGACTCATATCGATGGTAACTTGCATCAAAACGCTGACGCGCGCATTGGTATTGTCGTCGGTCGTTTTAACGGTTTTGTCGTTGAGTCATTGGTTGATGGTGCGATTGATGCCCTACTCCGTCATGGTGTATTGGGTAGCAACATTACTGTTATCCGCGTTCCTGGTGCATTCGAGCTACCACTTGTGGCCCAGCGCGCTGCGGAATCAGATCGTTTTGACGCCATTGTGGCATTGGGTGCAATCATCCGTGGCAGCACCCCACATTTTGATATTGTAGCCAGCGAGTCGGCCAAAGGTTTGAGCGCTGTGGCAATGGATTATAATATCCCTGTCGCCAACGGTATCATCACTACTGACAGCATCGAGCAAGCTATCGAGCGCTCCGGTACCAAAGCAGGTAATAAAGGCTCTGAAGCTGCGATGGTCGTATTAGAGATGATTGCTGTTCTATCACAGCTTGATATTGATGATATCGATGAAGCTTAAGCCTTAAAGCTCAAATTTATTAGTCTAACTGGTGCTGCTATTGAGCAATAGCAGCACCTTGTAACATGACGCCAGCTATCAAGATAATTGGCTATTTTTTGAATTTTCGCCGTATTTCTATACCCTTTAAAATTTTGAATAAACAAAGCTAAAAAGCTACTTTGTTATTTATATTTTGACTGGGTATCATCTCAAAAATTTAGGTACAGACCCCCTATGACTGACCAACTCAAGCGCGCTATCAGCGCTGCGAAAACCGCACAAGCCAATCAAGCTGAAGCTACCCGTATAGCGAGCAGTAGTGCAGGTGATCAAACCTTCGATATGAGTGAGTCTTCTTACAAGACCAGTCACACCGCTATCCGTAAGGCGCGCCGCTTTGCCATGCAAGGTCTATACGAGTGGCTCGTCACCGACCGCCGCTTTGATATAGATGGCAAGCTTGGCTGGAAAGACAATGCACCGCATGATATCGCGGCACGCACGCGCGCAACCAACGCTATGCACACCGTCCATATTGGCTACTATCACGAAATGATGCGTGACATCCCAGAGCAGATCGATGCGCTAGACGCGCTTATCAGCCAACACCTTGATCGTGAGATTGATAAATTAGATACCGTTGAGCACGCTATTTTGCTAATTGGTGCGTACGAGCTACAAAACCGTATGGAGATTCCTTACAAGGTTGTACTCGATGAAGCGATGAAGCTGAATAATCACTTTGGCGCGACTGACGCTCACAAACTGATCAATGCAGTATTGGATAAAATGGCTGGTGAGCTACGTGCTTTAGAGGTACAAGCAGATACCAATGCCAACCTACGCACGTCACAAAAAGCGGCGGCTAAACAATCTGAAGCGAGTTCGGCTGAAGTAACGGTAGCTGACAATATCGAAGCGGCTGCTGAAACAGAAAGCGCGATCGATAATGCGCCGACTGCATCAAATAAGCCACGTATCAGCGCTAACAAAGCTAACGTTAAACGCAGTAGTGCCAGTAAAGCCAGTGCCAATATCAGTGACTTCAAGGCGAGCAAGAAAAACGCTAACGATACCAAAGACTAAGACTAGCCATGAACGAGTTTGAGCTGATTGAGCGTATATTCTCACAGATGCAGGCCACGCATGCGCCATTAACGGGTATCGAAAAAGGTATCGGTGATGACGCGGCTGTGATGGCATTGCCAGCAAGATCACGCTTGGTGAGCTGTATTGATACATTGGTTCAAGGGCGTCACTTTCATGCTGACTTTGCACAAGTAGATAAGCTTGCGTTTGAAATTGCTTATAAAGCGGTCGCGGTTAATGTTTCTGACATTGCAGCGATGGGCGCGACGCCGCATAGTATTTTGCTAGCGTTGGCATTGCCTGAGCGTCTAGCGAATCATGAATGGCTTACGACATTTGCCAAAGGATTGTTTCATGCCTGCCAGCTGTTTGGCGTGACGTTGATTGGCGGAGATACCACGCGCAGTGCGCAATTGGTGCTGAGTGTCAGTGCGCAGGGATTGCTTGCCACAGGGAGGACGCCCGCGGTCTATCGCTCAGGTGCTAAGGTGGGCGATAAAGTCTATGTATCAGGTACTGTCGGTGATGCTGCCTATGCTCTCAAGCACCCCGATAGCCCTATTGGTCAGCAGCTGGCGCACCGACTGCATATGCCTACGCCGCGCATTGCCTTAGGTGCCGCCTTGGCACAAGCTGGCGCAACCTCGATGATCGATATCTCTGACGGTCTTTATCAAGATCTTGGACATATCTGTCAGCAAAGCTCAGTCAGTATGCGTATTCATTTAGATCAATTACCGAGTAGCGAGTCACTAGCCACGGTAGAGTTATCTGAGCGTTTGTTATGTCAATTAGCGGGTGGCGATGACTACGAATTGGCATTTACCTTGCCTGCACATATTGAACCACCTACTTCTAATACGCCTGTCACTTGTATTGGAGAAATCGTTGCGCTCGCAGATTCTATTGCGACAGATGCCAAATCGCCTAATTACTCACGTCTTGAACTGTTTTATCAAAATCAGCCAGTCACACCGACTCAATCTACCCCCTTCTCTACGTGGCCTAATCTCACCGGTTATCAACATTTCACAGGCTAATTCATGACTGATCAACACTTATCTAAGCCTGATATTCGACAAGCAAATGATTGCCCGCCTCTACCAATCGGTGCCAGTATGCTTGACCGCATGGTTTATTGGCTCGGACTAGGTTTGGGCAGCGGCCTACCTCGACGCGCCCCCGGTACGTGGGGCACGGTTGGTGGTCTGATTGTGGGTGTGCCACTGATGAGCTTGGGTTTCGTTCCTTTTTTAATCTTGACGATTTTGTCGTGTTTGGTTGGTGTTTGGATTTGCGGGCGTACGTCTGAGTTGATGCAGGTACACGATGATCCGCATATTGTGTGGGATGAATGGGCTGGCATGTGGATTACCCTATTGCCGTTATCTTATATATTATCATATGTATTTCCTACGTCTAAAAATACCTTGTCGATAATGATGCTGCCGATGTTTTGGGGCTGGCTACCGACTGCTTTTATCCTATTTCGCGTATTTGATATTTTAAAGCCACCACCGATTGGTTGGGCAGACAAAAAGGTTGCGGGTGGCCTTGGGGTAATGTTGGATGACATTATTGCAGGGGTTATGGCAGCAGTGATTTGGTTGATTATTTACATCATTGTGATGATGTTTATGTCTTTTTAATATTATTCCGCGGAAATCATTACTTCGGTTTAGCCATCTTACGTATTTGATTTTGCTTGCTTAAGTTTTGGGTATTCAAGTTACAAAGCTTGCACGTCATAATTTTTTTTGTGCAAGTTTTTACGCTATAATTCAACATTATATTTTGTTACATTTGTAGGCTTATTATGACATCTCCTCTTTCTGTGATTATTTTAGCGGCCGGTAAAGGCACTCGCATGCAGTCGGCAAAGCCAAAGGTTTTGCAGACCCTAGCTGGTAAGTCATTATTGGCCCACGTATTAGATACTTGCAATCAGCTCACTGTTGATGAAACCATCATTGTCCATGGTTTTGGCGGTGATCAAGTAAAGTCAGAGATTACCAACCAATATACACAGTCGTCGTTTACTTGGGTTGCTCAAACTGAGCAGTTAGGAACAGGTCATGCGGTCAAAGTGACACTGTCTGATTTACCGAAATCAGGGAAAAGTCTCATTCTATATGGTGATGTGCCATTGGTCAGCTGCCAGACATTAGCTGCTTTAAAAGCTGCCAATACTGATGGTATGTCTATGCTGACGTTGACTGTCGATAATCCGTTCGGGTTGGGTCGTATCAAACGTGACCAAAACGGCAACATTGAAGCCATCGTTGAGCAAAAAGATGCCAGTGCTGACGAGCAAAATATTAAGGAGATCAACAGTGGTATCTACTGCGTAGACAACGCCCTACTGCATAAGTATTTGCCAGAGCTCTCTAACAATAACGCGCAACAAGAATATTACCTCACTGACATCGTCAAAATGGCCGTCGCTGATGGTATTACGATTGCGGCGATTGAGCCTGAGCATACGTTTGAGATTGAAGGGGTTAATAACCGCCAACAACTCGCAAGCCTAGAGCGCACGTGGCAACGCAAGATAGTCGCCGACCTACAAGAAGCGGGCGTTCAATTTGCCGATCCCACGCGCGTGGATATTCGCGGGTCGTTGAGTGCCGGACAAGATGTGTTTATTGACGTCAATGTGGTATTTGAAGGCGACTGCACTTTAGGCGACAATGTCTATATTGAAGCAGGCTGCGTCATCAAAAACGCTCAGATAGGCAATGCTTGTTATATTAAGCCTTACTGTGTGATTGATCGCGCTGACATCGGAGCTGGTGTCGACATAGGACCTTTTGCACACCTGCGTCCTGATACGGTATTGTCTGACAACAGCAAAGTCGGTAACTTTGTTGAAATCAAAAAATCAACAATCGGTCAAGGCAGTAAAGTAAATCACCTAAGCTACATCGGTGATGCAACTGTCGGCACAGGCGTCAATGTCGGTGCAGGTGTCATTACTTGTAATTACGACGGTGTCAACAAGTCGCAGACTATCATTGGAGATAATGCCTTTATTGGTTCCAATGCAAGCCTAGTCGCGCCAGTAACCATCGGAGATACGGCTACCATCGCTGCAGGTTCTGTCATTACCAAAGACGTTGATAGTAGTGCTTTAGCATTTGGCCGAGCTCGTCAGGTACAAAAAAATGACTTTCAACGACCGACTAAAAAATAACTGATTTATCGAAAGTTTGATCAATCGTCGTCATTCTTGAGTAAACCTAAGCAGTACGGCAATCGTGGTAGTACTGCTTCATCATACTTTTGAGCTAATAACTGAGCATTGGTAGCTAACGACACTTACTAGTCTTGTACCATCATATATTGAATTATTAAAAAACAAATTTAAGGAAAAGCCATGTGTGGAATCGTTGGCGCAGTTGCTGAACGCAATATTGCGAATATCTTGCTTGAAGGTCTTAAGCGTCTAGAATATCGAGGCTACGATTCGGCTGGTTTAACCGTCATTCGTGATGGTGAATTACATCGCGAGCGTCAAGTGGGCAAGGTTCAAGCCTTGGTCGATGCGGTTGAAGCCAGTACCGATTTTTTTGATGGGCATATTGGTATCGCTCATACTCGCTGGGCCACGCATGGCGAACCTGCACAGCGCAATGCCCATCCGCACATATCTGGTAAGATTGCCGTCGTTCACAATGGTATCGTCGAAAACTACGCTGAACTCAAAAAAGAGCTCATCGCTAAAGGCTACGCGTTTACCTCACAAACCGACACCGAAGTGGTGGCGCATCTGATTCATGACATTTATGAGCAAACCAATGATTTGCTAGAAGCGGTACGCGCAGTGATTCCTAAGCTGCATGGTGCATTTGCTTTAGGCATCATTCACGTGGACACACCAGATGAGCTGGTCGCGGTACGTTTAGGTTCGCCTTTGGTCATCGGTGTTGGTATTGGTGAAAATTTTATCGCCTCAGATCAGCTGGCACTACTGCCAGTCACCAACCGCTTTATGTACCTAGAAGAAGGCGATATTGCCAAATTGACCCGTGACAGTATTAAAGTCTATGTCAATGGCGAGGAAGTCAGCCGCGAAGTGCATGAAATCGATGCCAAGCAGCATAATGCTGACAAAGGCGAGTTCAAGCACTATATGCTCAAAGAAATCTATGAGCAGCCAGATGCAGTCGCGCGTACGCTTGAGATGGCGATTGATAACCGCCAAGCATCAGCCCTGCGTGATGACTTTTTAGCACGCAATGAAGCGCAATTATCAGGCGTACAGCATGTACAAATCATCGCTTGCGGCACTAGCTATCATGCGGGGATGGTTGCTAAATATTGGTTTGAGAGCTTGATGCGCCTATCCTGCTCTGTTGAGGTTGCTAGTGAATTCCGCTATCGCAATCCTGTAGTACTCGACAACTCGCTGGTGATTTGTATCTCTCAGTCTGGTGAAACAGCCGATACCTTATCAGCCCTGCGTGAGATCAAAAAACAAAACCCAGCAGGACTGGTTAGTCTAGCACTATGTAACGTGCCTACCTCATCCTTGGTTCGCGAGACAGACATATTCTTGCCGACCCTTGCAGGTCCTGAGATCGGTGTAGCATCGACCAAAGCTTTTACCACCCAGCTGGTCGCACTCATGCTATTGGTCTTAAAAACAGGCGCAGTACAGCAGCGTATCGACAGCGCAAACCTAAGCACCTTACTTGGCGAGCTACAAAAGCTGCCCGGTCAACTCTATGCCAGCTTGCACCTTGATGCTCCGATCAAAGCGATGGCGGAGCACTTTGAAGATAAGAAAAGCTGCTTATTTTTAGGGCGCGGTCTACAGTTCCCTATCGCTCTAGAAGGCGCATTGAAGCTCAAAGAAATCTCTTATATCCACGCTGAAGGCTACGCCGCAGGTGAGCTCAAACACGGTCCGCTAGCGCTTGTTGACAAAGACATGCCAATCGTCGTGCTGGCACCCAAAGACAGTATGCTCGATAAGCTCAAAGCCAACATGCAAGAAGTACATGCCCGTCACGGCGAGCTGTTCGTCTTTGCCAGTGAAGATAGTCACATCAATGCTGAAGACCGCCTACATGTAGTACATGTTAAAGCAGTTTGCGAGACGCTTGCCCCTATCGTCTACAGCGTACCCATACAGCTACTGTCTTACCATGTGGCCGTGATGCGCGGTACTGATGTCGATCAGCCACGCAATCTTGCCAAATCAGTGACAGTTGAGTAATATAAGTTATTGATTTTATTATAATTTTTATTAATAAATTACCTGTCACACTATTGTGTGAGGATTCATCCTTTGCTATCTTGTATCAACGAGGTGGCAAAGGATTTTTTTGTGAATAACAAAAATAGAAAAGGACCCACAACAACTGAGTCTTTGAAAGATTATCAGCCATTTGTCAAAATAGCTGATATATTCTCACTTGGAAGATCTCACCGTGTCTTTGGTCACAAGACTAAACGAACACACCACTACAGCCCTATGTCAGCAACCAAGGAAGAGATAGCTGAGTTCATGAAGTCTGAGTTCCCTCAAGCAAAGTACAAGATTGAGGCAGTAAATAGCAGTAGGTCAATTTTATCCCATGATATTGGTTTAGATGATTTGAGACCTGGAGGTACTGTATCGGGACCTTTCATAACTTAGATTAAAGCGCTAGCTTATCCTTATAAGAACACATGCCTTTTAATGCATCATCTATTAACGCTTTCATTTTAGATAACTCTAGAATCTTAACTTCAATTTGCTTGTTTTTTTCTAGAAGCTTTTCACCCATTTGTGATTGCGTCAGGTTGTTTGAATACAATAGCTCTGTTAGCTCTCTAATCTCTTTTAAGGTGAAACCTAACTCCTTCGCCATAATAATCATATTGAGCTGTTCTACAATCCTGTTATCGTAATCTCTATAACCATTAGATTTTCTAGATGGTGACGAAATTAATCCTTCCCTTTCGTAAAAACGAATGGTATCTCTGCTTAGTCCGACTGTTTCAGTTAATTCTTTTATATTCATTAGCGAGCACCCTCAATTAACGCTTGACTGTGGAGTAATGTCCATAGTTTATAGTAGGCGTTAATTAACAACAAGTAGGTTCTTTTATGGATATAAATATTCTGACGGACGACAACGTCGAGCTGCGTGCAACCCTCTATAAAGCGAATAACCCTAAGGCCGTTGTTCTAATAAATCCAGGAACCGCTACCAATACTTCTTATTATTTGCCGTTTGCTAAATACTTAAGAGAGCATGGTTTTCATGTCATTCTTTGGAACTATAGAGGGTTTTGCGATTCTAAAATAAGTCATCTAAAGGAGTGTCATTACCAGTATTCTGATATTGGGCGCTATGACATTCCAGCTGCCATCGATACAGCTAAGCGCCTATTTAAGGATTTACCCTTGTATTGTGTGGGTCATAGTACTGGTGGTCAACAGGTAGGTCTGGCTCATAACGCCGATCAATTAGATGCTCTAATTGCAGTGGCTGTCTCAGCAGGATACTTTAGCTATATGCCGCTTCGCTATCGTCTTAAGGCTAACTTCTTTTTCCGTTTTTTAGCCCCGCTTAGTAATAAAGTCTTTAATTATGTGCCGGCTAAAAGCTTCAAACTCATGGAAGATTTGCCAGCTGGTTTTACAGATGAATGGGGGGCTTGGTGCCGAGAAAAAGAGCTGTTTTTCTCAGATAAATTCTATGGGAAAACCATTCCCCTTGGGACTTACAAGAATTTTAATGTGCCAACTTTCGTCTTCACTGCCGATGATGATGAAATCTGCACTGAACGCAACCTGCATAATTTTTGGAAAAATGTGACTAGCGATCAACCCATCACTTTTAAACGCTATACCATTAGCAAGGGATCAGACCAATCAATTGGGCATTTTGGCTATTTTAGAAGCAAGAACACTCATATTTGGCAAGATATTTTAGAGACGATCAACAAGGTACACCATGATAAATCGTTACAAACATTATAAGACCTTAATTTTCATTGTATTACTTAATGTGTTCTCGAGCATTTTGCACTATGTTCATAATGTGGTTTATTTTGACCACTATCCTGAGCCTGATTGGTTATCCCCTCATCTGGTAGATGCTTTTTGGTTCGTCATGACACCAATCGGTATCTACGGCTTGATCGTGGCTGTCAAAAGCCAGATGAGCAAGGGGCATTGGTGGCTTTATTTGTATGCCTTGATGGGTTTATTGTCACTACTACACTACAACGTTGAGACTGATAATATTATGACGATCACCATGCACAGTCTTATCTGGTTTCAAGCAATATGTGCTTTTTGGTTAATCGGCTATGTAACGATGTATTTTAAAAATAAAAGCAAACATCAAGAACACTAATTGATAAAACTTTGGTCTTTATAAGAATGAGCTAACCTCTTATTTATCGTTTTAAGGAATTGAAAATGAATGTTGAAGAAACTATAGCAACATGGGAAACAGAAGAAGCACGTATTAGAGAAAAGCTAGGTGACGCTGACGTCATTCCATTATCAGACTTAACCACTCGCAGCGGTATGGACATTTTTAACGCTATGTTTGCAGGAGAGCTGCCTCATCCTCCTATTGGTCTAACGCTCGACTACACTCCTATTCATATGGAAAAAGGTATTGCCGTTTTTCAAGGGCGTCCAAAGCGTCATCATTACAACCCATTGGGTACAGTCCATGGTGGCTGGTTTTGTACGCTTTTAGATTCTGCTGTTGGCTGCGCTGTACATACCCTTTTACCAGCAGGAAAAACCTATACAACTTTAGAGATAAAAGTAAATATGGTGCGAGCTTTGACAGTGGCAACACCTTTAGTACGGGCTGAAGGTAAAGTCATTCATGCTGGTCGAAGAACAGCAACTGCTGAAGGAAAAATTGTAGGGCCTGATGGCAAGTTGTATGCTCATGCCACCACAACCTGCATCATTCTTGATGTTTAGATAGAATTTTCGATATAGTCAATACACTCTAAAAATGTCATAGCGCTACTGGGATGAATTTTGCGCAGCCTCTGGGAACGCAGCACGCAAGTAAAATTTATACCAGTAGCGCGTTTAAATCCATAACAGTTTTACATTCAGCTAACTATAGTTAATGAAGCTTACCTGACAGTCTCAAGTCTAATAGCTTCTAAACCAAAGAAAACCGCTAAGAATATAATGGATGTTATAGTGAAACCATTATAAAAATGGTATAGCAAGATTAAACGCTATTTTTCGCAGCCTCTGGAGACGCAGTCACAGCAAGCAAGAAAAGTAGCATTTTATAATAGATTACTAAACTAGGCGTGATTTTCAATATTAAGCAATATCATATCGTTCTTAGTCTTCATATTTCAAACACACCAATCCAAATCTTCAAAATAACCCTTTATACAGAAAATAAAGTCCCACTACGAATAACAATACCGAAAAGCACTTCTTTAACAGTGGCGGTGAGAGCATATGAGCGACTTTTGCCCCAACTTTAGCGGTAAAAAAGCTCATACTCGCAATGCCCAAAAAGGCATAAATATGCACAAAGCCAATGGTATTGGGTACATCAACTTGCTGCTGCATACCAAAGAACATAAAGCCGAGCGCACCAGCAATGGCAATAGGCAAACCACACGCCGCCGACGTGCCTACCGCCTTTTGCATGACCACATTATAACGGGTGAGATACGGCACCGTTAAGCTGCCACCGCCAATACCAAAAATGGCCGAAGCCACACCAATAATACCACCTGCCGCAAGTTGCTTGGGTTTAGACGGTAATACCACAGGCGTATGACTCGCATCACTCATATGTGTACGTCTTTTACCAGCGGTAAACATTCTATAAGCGACCCACAGTAAAAACACCCCGACGATAAGCTGCAGATATAACCCTGATATTTGCCCTGCTATCCCTGCTCCCAAAAAACACCCTAGCGCCAAACCAGGTGCTAGATTTTTAAAGACCGGCCACATGACGCCGCCCTTTTTATTATGCGCCATCAGCGAGCTGATCGAAGTGACGATGATGGTCGCAAGCGACGTCCCCAAAGCCAGATGCATAATGGTATCGGCATCATAGCCCATTTGGGTAAAGACGATAAATAACAGCGGTACGATAATGGTGCCACCGCCCACGCCGAAAAGCCCGGCCGCAAACCCTGCTAGTGCACCTATGATTAAAAAAATGAGTAGTTCCACGGGATAGTGTCTTCTTATATAGATTTATTTTCTGAGCAAGTGCTCTATATTAATGCCAGTTATGACTTATACAAGCTCAACTTGACCGACGTAATGATAAGCACGGTTAAAATACACTAAACTCTCATCTTGCCCGCTTGGGGATTCTGGAGGTTTGATAGCGACCACTCGGCACATCAGCACACTATGCGTACCCACTTCTTGAATGTGCTCAATCTCACAATCAAAGCTCACTAGCGCATCTTTCAGGATAGGCGCGCCTGTCACAAGCTCAGTCCAAACTCCTTGCTCGAAGCGCTCATCTGAGCTTAGTTTAGAAGCAAAAGCATTAGATAAGTGTTCATGCTGGGCACCAAGCACATTGACGCTCAAGACTTTATTATCCACAAAATGCCCATGCGAGCGCGCCGCTTGATTCATACATACTAGCAGTGTCGGCGGTGTATCAGTGACGCTACATACCGCCGAGGCAGTAAACCCATGAGTGCCTGACGGACCATTGGTGGTGATCACATTGACCGCCGTGGGCAATAGCGCCATGGCATCTCTAAAGTCAGTGGCTTCAATCATATCTTTTATCATTACTACAATCCTGAGAAACGTTAAATCTATAAGTACCTTGTTTACTGAGGCCACTCATAAGCTTAAACAAGCCAAAACTTGTTAAGTTTTGCTAAACGCTCAGCTCTTGCCGCACGATTGCCGCACCAGCGCTCAGCGCATGTAGCTTGCCGCGTGCCACCTCACGAGACAACGGCGCCATACCGCAGTTGGTCGAGGGGTACAGCTTGTCCGCATCGACAAATTGTAAGGCCTTGCGTAGCGTATCGGCTACCTCCTCAGGAGTTTCAATATCATTAGTGGCGACATCGATTGCACCAACCATCACTTTTTTACCGCGGATGAGCTCTATCAAATCCATGGGCACATGTGAGTTTTGACATTCTAATGAGACGATATCGATATTGGACTGCTGCAATTTAGGAAACGCTTGCTCATACTGACGCCACTCTGAGCCCAGCGTTTTTTTCCAGTCGTTATTGGCTTTGATGCCGTAACCGTAGCAGATATGTACTGCTGTCTCACATTGAAGTCCCTCTATAGCACGCTCTAGTGTCGCAATGCCCCAATCATTGACGTCATCGAAAAAGACGTTAAACGCCGGCTCATCGAATTGGATAATATCCACGCCTGCTGCTTCTAACTCGCGGGCCTCTTGATTGAGAATTTTAGCAAACTCCCATGCCAGTTTTTCACGGCTCTTGTAGTGACCATCATACAGCGTATCGATCATGGTCATCGGGCCGGGCAGCGCCCATTTGATCGGCTGGTCGGTTTGACTGCGTAAAAATTTTGCATCATCTACAAACACAGGCTTTGAGCGGCTAACACTGCCCACTACCGACGGCACGCTTGCTTCATAGCGATCACGAATTTTAACGGTTTTACGATTGGTAAAATCGACGCCGTCTAAGTGTTCGATAAATGTAGTCACAAAATGCTGGCGGGTTTGCTCGCCATCACTGACGATATCGACGCCTGCTTGCACTTGCTCTTGTAGCGATACTAGCAGCGCATCCTGTTTTGCCTGAAGCAATTCTTCACCGTCAAGTTGCCACGGCGACCAAATTTTTTCAGGTTCTGCCAACCAAGAGGGTTTTGGCAAGCTGCCAGCGGTCGATGTTGGTAATAATAAAGTCATGTCGTATTGTCTTCTCTATTTTAGGTGTTATAGCGTGCGCTTTTATATTTGGATTTTTTAAGCGACGTTCTTGTTTACAGCGTAATTGGCTGCCCATGCTTCAAGAATATCTTGGTAAGGCTTGATAAAATGCGTTTCGGTAAATTTGCCTTGTTTGACCGCCATTTGGCTACGCTCTTCACGGTCATAGACAATCTGCGTGAGCGAATAGTCTTGGTATTTTAGGCTTGGCTGATAGACCTGACCTGCCGTTGAATTGGCGTTATAAATCTCAGGACGATAAATCTTTTGGAACGTCTCCATCGTGCTGATTGCGCTGATCAGCTCAAGATCGGTATAGTCGCTGGTCAAATCACCCGCAAAATAAAACGCTAATGGTGCAGCGCTGCCCTCAGGCTTAAAGTAACGTACGACTAGGCCCATCTTATGAAAATAATCATCGGTCAATGAGTACTCATCTTGCTTGTATTCTACGCCCAATACTGGATGCTGATTGGCAGTACGATAATAGGTCTTGCTGGTTGAGACACTCAAGCAAATCACAGGCTGTTTGTTAAAGTGGGCTTTGTAGGCCTCTGAGTTCAATAAATATTGAAACAATTTGCCGTGTAAGTCGCCAAAGTCGTCAGGCGCTTTGGTATTTGGATGCTTATTAAAATGCTCCAGTAGCACCACGCTAAAATCATAATCGCGCACGTAAGATGAGAAACTGTTGCCAATCATGCCATCGATGCGCTTGTTTTCTTTATGGTCCACGATGGTGGTTTGTAGCATCTCAATCACAGGGAACGCATCGCCATTGCCTTCGATATCCATGTTGGCAGACACGATGTCCACTTCGACCGAATAACGATCGGCATTGGGGTTGTCCCAATGTGCCAGCGCGTTAAAGCGGTTGTTAATCATGGTCAACGCTTTACGCAGATTGTCTTCACGCTGCTCGCCGCGCGCCAGATTGGCAAAGTTGGTCGTCATGCGCGTGCTGCTGGCAGGCTGATAGTTTTCATCAAAACGAATGTGCTTGATTGAGCATGCAAAAGGCTTAGTCATGGTGATTCCTACCCTACAAATTGAGATAATACTAAATGTCTGTATGGGTATATTTAAACAAATCTTTAACATGAATAAAAACGATATAAACTTATTATAAGTTGAATTTTATTCATTATTAGTAGTTGTGACTTTTTTTAATCATAAATACGTCATTTTCTATTAGATATATTTTATAGATAGAAAAAAACCTTAAGACAGCAGCGCTACTATCTTAAGGTTTATTAGTTTTACTTCTGAAAAATATACATCACCAAAAATCTTACTTTACGCTACACCCCAAACCCACAAGCAATGCTGTTATCTTTTTTATCAAACGTTAAATGCGTAAAGCCCTCGCCTGTCACTTGATAGCCGCTACTGTCGTTTTTGGTTACGGTGTTAATATCATGTTTATCAACAGGCAGCGTAAATCCACTGCGTAGCGACTGTGGGTTATTGGCAAAATACAGCTTTAAATGCGACCATTCAAAACCGCTGAGATATTCAATTTTTGAGAGCTGTTTACCAAAGGCGGTCGCGTTATTTAGCGTGTAAGTGGTGATGGTTTCGTCCAAATGCTCCAGTTGCTCCTCATCAGACGAATTGTAAGGTTTGATACGTGTATCGGTATCAATAATGGACTGCTGATACGCTATGGGCAAGCTGCTGGTTGTCGGGTTAGGATAATCACAGCCTTTTTGCATGGATTTGAGATATGGGGTCCAGTCGGTACTGGCTGCCTGCCGCGTTGCACAACTGGTTAGTGATAAGGCGGCGACCATACTGAAAATGATGGCGGTTAGCTTCATGAGTGCCTCCTAATGACAAATCATAGAATACGGTTTGATAATGGCGTTACTATAACGTATTGATATATCAGACAATTAAACGATAAGTAAAAAGGCATATGGGTTCTATGACAGTTTGGTTGTGAGAAGTATCAAATAACCCCATACGCGGTAGTCACGTATGGGGTGCATGATCATCATGATGACTGTGTATTGCAGTATGTTAAATATGTGGGCTTCTCTTCTTCCCATGTGGCACCAGCCATTTGGCAAACCATCCCGATAGATCATCCATCAATGTATATACCACCGGAATCACTACCAAGCTTAGTAGTGTCGAGGTGACAAGGCCGCCCAGCACAGCTGCGGCCATCGGGCGACGGAACGTCGGATCGGCATCGCCCCACCCAAATACCAAAGGCAGCATCCCTGCGCCCATCGCAATGGTGGTCATGATGATAGGCCGCGCACGCTTGCGACAGGCATCCATAATGGCCTCAAAACGCGCGAGCCCGCGGCGCTGAGCAATCAACGCGTAATCGACGAGTAGGATTGAATTTTTGGTTGCGATACCCATGAGCATAATAAAACCAATCATCGACGGCATCGACAGACTACTATTGGTAATGACCAAACCCACAAACGCACCGCCTATCGATAACGGCAGTGCCATCAAAATGGTAAATGGCTGTAATAAACGGCCGAATAATAAGATCAGCACGCCCAAAATACAGACCACACCGACCGACATGGCAATGACAAAACCACTAAACAGCTCTGCCATGTTTTCTGCCTGACCTTGGTCAATGATGGTAATCGATGGCGGCAGCGTCTGCATCGCTGGTACCGACTTGACCGCCTGCACCAAGTCGCCAAGCTCGCCATCAGAAGGCTGCACAGTAATACTAATGGCGCGCTCACGATCGAGCCGGTTGATCTGGGCCGGGCCTGTCCCAAAATTTAGATCGGCCACCTCGCCCACGCGTACCCCTTGTCCTGCAGGCAGCGCGCTTGGCACGTATAGGCCTTCTAATTGGCTGACGTTTTGCTTGGCAACATCGGGTAGACGCACCACGATAGGAATCTGCCGAGTATCGAGATTAAGCTTAGATAAGCGCTGCTCATAGTCGCCGACCGTCGCCACTCGTAGCGTGGTGGCGATATCTTGCGTGGTGACGCCTTTATCTGCCATCGCCAGTCTGTCAGGCATGACCGTAAGCTCTTGCCTCGGCAGGCTACGGTCACTGGTCACTGCGCCGGCGCTGGGCAGCGCTCGGATTTCAGTCATAATCTGCTGGGCGGTCTGCTCTAGCACCTCTGGATTGGTACTGGTCAAAGAAAAGTTATAGCCTGTCTCACCGCCGCTCGATAGACCAACGGTAAAGCGTGCGCCAGGTACCTCCGCGAGCAGATGACTGATTTTGCGCTCAATCTCTTGCTTAGAGATACGCTCTGCTCGCGGCGCAAGGACGATATCTAGCCCTGCGATATTTTCGGCTTTGCCGCCAGAGCTGGGCTCCATAGCAGCTTGCGCCTCCCCTACCGAGGTAAAGATATTGGTCACTTCGGGCATGGCCAAGATACGCTCACTGGCCATCGCTGCCACGCGCTCGGTATCTTCGAGCGCCACATCTGGCGTCAGCTCAATCTCAACACGCGTCTGATCGATATCATTGTCAGGAATAAAGGAAGTTGGTAGCAACTTCACCAGCATCAATGAAGCGACAAACAGCATCAAAGTTGCGCCGATGGTGATCCAGCGTTGTCGTAAGGTCCATGAAACAATCTTAAGATACCAATCCATCAGCGCGCTTTGTTTTTCCACGCGATTTTTTTCTGGTCGCAGTACGTAAGCTGCCATCATCGGCGTGATCAGTCGCGCTACCATCAAGGACGCAAATATCGATAAAGCCGCTGTCCAGCCAAACTGACGGAAGAACTGCCCAACAATACCGCCCATAAAGGCCGTCGGCAAAAACACAGCAATCAAAGTAAAGGTCGTAGCAACCACTGCCAGACCAATCTCATCAGCCGCCTCCATCGCCGCTTCATAAGGGGTTTTACCCATACGCAAATGTCGTATGATGTTTTCGACCTCAACGATCGCATCATCGACCAGTACGCCAATGACGAGTGATAAGGCCAGTAAGGAGATAATATTGAGACTAAAGCCAAAGAGATACATGCCCAAAAAGGTAGGAATCACCGATAAAGGTAAAGCAACAGCGGCGACAATGGTCGCACGGATATTACGCAGGAATAAAAATACGACGACGACCGCTAAAATGCCACCTTCGATCAACATCCGTAGAGAGGCTTCATAATCCTCAGCAATGGGTGTCGCTCGATCATAGACTTTTTCGATACTAATATTGCCAGTATCAGCGGTCAGCTTGGCAAGCTCATCATCAACCAGCGCCATGACATCGACCTCACTGGCACCGCGCGAGCGAGTGATATTAAATGCCACTACTGTTTTACCGTCAAGCTTAGCAATAGAGCTTGGGTCAGCGGCGCCATCAGTGATTTGTGCCATCCGTCCGAGCGCTTGCGTCCCGCCAGTGGGAACTGCGACTTGTACATCGTTAAGCTCATTCGCTCGCTCAACGGCGCCAAGGACACGGATGGTCTGCGTGGTTTTACCGACCTCGGCTTCACCGCCTGAGCTGTCCTGCTGAATCCCAGCGATTTGCTGCGATAGCTGAGAGATAGGAAACTTTAAACCACTGAGCGCAATCGGGTCCGCTGCTACGGTGATCTCACGCTGCAGGCCACCGATACGGCTAACGGTACTGACACCAGGGATATCAGATAACCGCTTAGTGACCGTATCATCAACGAACCAAGACAGATCTGCCACATTCATGTTTTCTGCGGCGACAGAATACGTCACCACCGGAAACCCTGCGGTTGAGACCTTAGTAATAATCGGATCATTGGCCGCGGCTGGCAGATCCCCTCGCACCTCACCGACGGCTGAGCGCACATCATCGACCGCTTCTTGGATGTCTTTTTCTAGGACAAACTCAGTGACCATGGTGGCAGCGCCGGTTTGTAGGGTGGTGCGAATATGCTTGACACCTTCGATACTGGTCAGCTTATTTTCGACTTTTTTGGCAATGTCGTTTTCGAGCTGGGTAGGTGCCGCGCCAGGCAGGGTGACGGTCACTACCACGGCAGGCAAATCAATGTCAGGGAACTGCTGCACCTTCATTTGCATAAAGCCATAGATACCGCCCAACGTCAGCAGTACAAACAGCAAAATAGCGACCAACGGATTTCTAATCGAATAAGCAGATACATTTAGGCTCATGAGCGCGCCTGCGAAGCTGTATCAGCGTTATTATTGGATTGATTAAGACCATCGACGATGCGCACCAAATCGCCATCGTTTAAAAAACTACCGCCTTGCTTGACGATTTGACTGTCGCTCGGCAATGGCTCTGTGACCGCCACACTATCGCCGAGACGCTCACCCAAACTCACACGCTGCTGCTTGATACGGCCTGTTTTTTGCGCTGCGTGGTTGGTGCGAATTTGTGTGACCATCATCACATAGTCATAGCCATCATTGCTGACCACCGCACTGTTAGGAACGGTTTGGGTGTTGCTGCTACCCAATAAAAACTCACCCGTTTGATACATGCCAGCGCGTACTTTTGCGTTGGCCGCTAGGCTAGCATAGATGGTGATTTGGCGATTGTTATCCGCTGTCGGCGCGATGCGACTGACCTTCCCCATTACAGAGTCGCCATCTGGTAGGCTGACACGCACAGGCGTGCCAACAGTGACTTCCCCAACAAGCTTTGGATCGATATCTGCGCGCCATTCTAATTCCCCGCCTTTTATGATGGTAAATAGCGGTTCACCGCCTGCGACCATGCCGACGACCATGCCGACCTCCACCATTTTATCACTGATGACGCCGCTGACTGGCGCAACTACTGTGGCATTATCAAGGGTCAAACGCTGATTGCTTAAACGGGCTTTGGATGCTTGCAAAGCTGCGCGGGCACGTACCTCAGAAGTACGGTAGCGATCGGCTTCTTGTCTACTAATGGCGTCAATATCGATGAGTGGCAATACGCGGGCCGCATCGGCGCTGGCGTTGGCAAGTGTGGCTTCTGCCTCTGCCACATCTGCCTCAGCTTGCAGCACTTGCTGCTCCATCGCATCGGTATCAAACATTGCGAGCACTTGCCCCGCTCTCACGCGGTCGCCCTCTTCGACCAATACACGCTCGATGGCCACACCACTGACTTTTGCACTGACACTAGCGATATCTTTGGCGTTGATGGTGCCATCAGCGCTAAGTGTGCGACCGATATCATCTTGGCTTGGGCTAACGGTTTCTACTGACAAAACAGACTGCTCCATACTCGCAGTGCTATCAGCTTCATTGCCACCTGCCACACCACTAGAGGCAACCGACTCCTCTCGTAACTCGTCTGCACTACCGCCCCAATACTTACCTAGCACAAACCCAATCACCAGCACCGCAATCAATGCAGGTATGAGCCACGGGGGTAGTTTTGCAGATTTATTGGTAGAGGTAGCCTCAGCTTGACGATACGGGGGTAGCTCAGCGTGTTGAGGTGTCTCAATATTGGTTTGCTGTCCGCTAGTCGGTTCTTGCTTATTATCAGGGTCTTTAAAGTCACTCATAGTCGGTCTCTATAAATACGGATAATAATAAAAGCAGCGCTTAAACGCTCACTTAAACCATTACTCAAAAACAATTACTAGACAGCCACTAGTCAGAACAGCTTATGAATTAGTGGTTAGTGCGCTATTTTTTTGTAGCAAGCTCATTGCGAGATTTTTTGCAAACGATTTAAGCTGTTGTTGTAACTCTGGTTGCTCATAAACCGACCCGCCAAGCGTGGCTTGTTGTAGTGACGAGTCTGTAAACATACCGATGGTAAAATAAAGCAAGGTGAACAGGCGCAATGGCTTAGTATGATCGTCAGTTGGACCAAGAAATGTAGACAGATAGCCTTGAAACCGCGCCAATACTTGAATGTCATGTTCAAACAAAGTCACCATTTCTGGGTTATTTTGTACTGAGATATTCTGTGACGCTAGCTTAGCAATCGCTGGATTCTCAATCAGTAAATCCAAAGTTTTATCGATCCACTGCTCTAACGCTTGGGCGGGCTCAAGTGTACTATCTGCAATCGCGGCTTCTGTTTGAGACACAAAAGCCAACAGCTGACGAGCATGCATTCTACATACCGCTTCATACAGCGACCGTTTGCTTTGCCAGTGAAAGTGAATGGTGGAAATATTCTTGCCAGAAGCCTTGGCAATATCTCGAGTAGTAACCGCTTTAAAGCCTTTAGCCGAAAACAGCGCTTCGGCGCATCGTAAAATGGAGGCGGCGCTACTACTAGGTTCAGATTCGACTCGATCAAGCGCGGTTTCAAAGTCAATTTCAGATAATTTTGTCATGGGTCATTATTAATCAATCAATTGATTGAGTCAAACGTTTTAGATATCCAAACGGTATATAATAATAGCCCTTTTAAGCATTGGTATAACGACTCGCCTCAGGCATCCAGCGATGAATCAATTGGCTGACATCCGCTTTTCTGGTAGGGTCTGCAATCAAGTGCTTGGCCAAACGCTGCGCAATCGCAAATAACTGCTCATCACGGATAAGATCGGCCAAATAATAGCCAACATTGCCTGTCTGGCGTTTACCGAGCAGTTCACCCGGTCCGCGCAGCTCTAAGTCTTTTTGAGCGATAACAAAACCATCAGTGCTATCACGTAGCACGTTCAAACGCTCCGTGCCTGTTTCTGATAATGGTTTTTGGTATAACAACACACAAAAGCTCTTGGTTGAGCCGCGCCCAACGCGCCCGCGAAGCTGATGCAATTGTGAAAGCCCTAGACGCTCCGCATTTTCGATCACCATGAGTGATGCATTGGGCACATCAACCCCCACCTCAATCACGGTTGTGGCAATTAACAAATCCAAATCACCCGCCTTGAACGCCTGCATGATGGCTTGTTTATCCGCAGATTTCATTTTGCCGTGTACTAAACCAATGCGAATGTCTAAGCGCTCATTTAAATCTTCATACGTGGCTTCAGCTGCTTGTGCATCGAGCACACTAGACGCCTCGACTAAGGAGCACACCCAATATGCTTGCCTGCCCGCTTCGCAATTCACGGCAATGCGTTCGATCACCTCATCGCGGCGATTACGATCGATGGTCACCGTGGTAATGGGGGTACGTCCTGGCGGCAGCTCATCAATGATAGAGGTATCCATATCGCCATAAACGCTCATGGCAAGCGTTCGTGGAATCGGGGTAGCGGTCATGATTAGCTGATGCGGTGTGCTATTGGCAACGCCTTTATTGGTCAATGCCATACGCTGCTCAACACCAAATCGATGCTGCTCATCAATGATCACGAGCCCTAGCTTGGCAAACTGTACTTGCTCTTGAAACAAGGCATGCGTACCAACGACAATTTGTACCGTGTTTTCCGCAACCGCTTCTAAGGCCTCGCGGCGCTGTTTGGCAGTTTGCTTACCCGCGAGCCAACCAACACCGATACCTAGCGGCTCAAACCATTGCTTAAAGTTCACGAGGTGCTGCTCTGCTAAAATCTCAGTCGGCGCCATGACTGCCACCTGCCAACCACTATCAAGCGCATAACCCGCCGCTCCTGCTGCAACCAAAGTCTTGCCAGCGCCCACATCGCCTTGTACCAGTCGTAGCATTGGGATAGAGGTTGCCATATCAGTCGTGATGTCTTTCATCACTCGTTTTTGTGCACCTGTTAGATCAAACGGCAATGCACCAAACAGCTTATCAGCTAGCGGACTGTGGGTTGTACATTTGGGTGCTTTGTGCTGATGCAGCTGCTGACGACGGTACAACAGGCTAAGCTGATGGGCGGTCAACTCTTCGATAATCAAGCGCTGACAGGCAGCGTGAGTACGCGCAGTCAGTTGGGTCAACAGTTTGTATTGCTGGCTTGCGTTGGTGTAGGTGGGCGGTGTATGTAGCAGTACTAGCGCTTCAAATATCGTTAAGTTATAAACATTGCTATGAGCGATGCGAGCAGCTGCGCTATGGCTATCATTATTGACGTTGTAAACGGACGCAGTAGGCCTATTCACACTATTGCCAATCACATGATCAGGCACACTTCGCGCCAATGTCGAAAAAATATCTTCTGGAAACTCTGTCTCTAGCAGTAAAGATTTGGCTGGCTCAAAAGGTACTAATGGTAAGTCAGCCACGACGGCAAAATCCTCCTTCGTAAACAACGTCATCGGTAGACCCTGACTACGAACCGTTTGCAGGGCCAGCTTGATCAAAGTGCGTAGTTTATTTTGGTGCAAGCCTTTCACACTCGGATAAATGGGCTGTAGACCCGTATCAGTCGTAGCTATATTATCTGTGATAACTTGATATTCAGGATGGTGTATTTGTTTGCCGTAACGACTGACTTTGACTTCACCAAACAGCTGTAATCGCGTCCCCACATTCATGGTCTGCGCAAGGCCGCGATAGACTTTAAAAAACCGCAAAGCTATGGTGCCCGTATCATCGTTCACAGTTACGGTCATGCCGCTACGTTTAGTATCGACATGGACCACACGTCCGGTAATCATAGCCGACTGTCCGTGAGCCACTTCTGCGATTGATACCAGTCGACTGCGATCTTCATAATCACGCGGCAAATGCAGTAGCAAATCAAATATCCGCTTAATATTCAATTGTGCCAATTGCTCCGCTACCTTTGTCCCAACACCTGCCAACGCTGTCACTGGCATATCTAACGCCGAGAGTGGCAAGTCAGGCCTTATATGGTCTGCTGAATTGGCTGAAGAAACATTCATCGATACTGGCATCAAAGATCCTAACAAGGTTATTTATTATTTTTATCTATGTCATCGGCTGTTTTAAATATAACTCACCTAAGAAAGATTGTCATAAAATGACCCGTAAAAACAGCAAAATATAAACATCGATTCATCTCATTATAGCTGAACAGTCAATGACTTATGCTAAGCTATTCCGTCATGACTGCAAAACCCTTTAAGACAACTTGTTTACATCTATTATATAAATAGTAGCTGTCTTATTTTCTACAACATGGTTTTTCTGCATCATGGTTTTTATAAACTACGGTCATTTTATAAGGTGTTTTTTATGTCAGACTCTGCTCTATATCGACCGTCTCATCAAGGTTTAAGTATATTACGTCTTAGCATGCTTGCCATAGTTGGGTTATGCGTCAGTGCTTGCAGCACCCTAACACCCACTGCTCAAACACCTAAAACGCCAGAGCCTATCGTGAAGTTACCTAGCGTCGCATTGGTCTTGGGTGGCGGCGGTGCCAAAGGGTTTGCCCACGTGGGTGTGATAAAGGCATTGGAAGAGAATGGCATCAAACCTACCCTGATCGTCGGCACGAGTGTCGGCAGTTTAATCGGTAGCCTGTATGCCAGTGGATACGCGCCGTTACAGCTTGAGCAGTTGGCACTGACCACCACCGATAGCCAGTTGACAGACTTTACCTTATCCAATCAAGGCTTTGTCGAAGGCATCAAACTCAAAAACTTTGTGAATGAAAAAGTTCGCGGACAAGTCATAGAAGACTTTCCAATTACCTTTGCCGCCGTTGCAGCAGAAAAAAACACCCTAAAAAAAGCCGTCTTTACCACAGGTAACGCAGGGCTTGCTGTCCAAGCATCCTGTAGCGTGCCCAATATTTTTATTGCCCCGCGTATTCCAGAAAAAGTCGGCAAAAAATATATTGACGGTGGCGTGGTCAGCCTCGTACCCGTTGACAGCGCACGCGACTTGGGCGCTGATATTGTTATTGCTGTTGATGTGACTGCCGCTCAAGTCAATGGCCCTATTGATAATAGAGCAATAACCATCAGCTCATTAAGCGACTTTTGGGGCTTTCTCGAAACCAATATCGTATCCCCTACCAATCGCTCCCCATCAATAAGCCGCGAACGAGATCGCGCGGACATTGTCATTACGCCTAATGTCGGTCGTAATAGCTCAATAGATACCAGGCAGCGTCGTACGCTGATAGAAGCAGGTGCACAAGCCACAACGCCACAAATCAACGCCATCAAACAGCTGATTCGAGAGAAATCTTCTAGCAAATATGCGACGCTTTGATTAACTCTATTGCGTACTCATCACAAGAGTTAAGCGACATTAGATCCAATGCATAAAAAAGCACCACCGTTATAAACGGTGGTGCTTTATCAATAATAAACATCATTATCTGACGAATTTTTTACTATGAAAGTCTTAGCGTTACTTTACGCGCGCGCGATATTTCACTGCAACGGTGTCGTTCAAACCAACACCTTCAAGATCCCAACGAACCGCTTTATAGTATTTTAGTGCCACATCTTGTAGTTGATTGTCTACCTTGGTACGTAGTGGCATACGGGCGAAGTTGTTGCCATCGACACTCCCATATGGGAACTCAGGTGCCACTGTACCAAGCAATTCTACTTGATCCGGAATACTCATGGTGACCGTCATCTTACGGACGCGATCGGCATTGGTGTTGGTAAAGTAGCCTTGATACTCCAATACGTTACCTGATTGCAAACGAGTATTTGTATCGACAGGGACGAGTACTTCTTGACCATTGGCATCAACACTGACCAACGATGCGGTGATTTTACTATTGACCGCTTGAGCACTTGAGTTGCTGCTCGCATTTGTATTGGCTTGAACTGCCATTGAGCTATCAACTGCTTGCTCTGGTGTCGGCAGCATGGCAGATGCCTGCGTGACTACCATCGCACCGATGAGCGTACCGGCAACAACGTGAAATAAGCGATGACCGCTCCAAGCACTAAATGGGCTAGCAAATTGGTTACTTTTTTTCATAGTTCTCATTATCCCTGATTGATATATCGGTAAAGCACAGATGGCAAAAACTGAGTTATCTTAATACATAGTCAATAATTAAAAGAATCAGATTCATCATTTTTATTGATTATCTTCGTTCATTGACAGTAAAGCAATAGCGCTTAGCATAGCAAAAAGCATTTGTGGGTACATTAACCCCGTGTTGAGGTTGTGTATATCACCGATGGGCAATAAAAAGACCTCAACACAGCTGAAATAAAAGATAGCTCATAACCGCGTTTTTTGCTATGGTAAATCTTTAGCGTTAGGCATTTTTTTGCTACGCCCTTTTTCTTATTCTAACGACTACTGTTCCCATTATGACTACTAGTTCCATGCCACAGATTAACCCTGAATACGTCCATTGGTTCCGTAACTCTGCCCCATACATTAATACGCATCGCGGTAAGACTTTCGTGATTATGTTTGGCGGTGAAGCGGTCAATCATCCTAACTTCAGCACGCTGATTCATGACTTTGCCTTGCTCCATAGTTTGGGTATCAAGCTGGTACTGGTACACGGGGCGCGACCGCAGATCGAAAAAAACCTAAAAGACGATAATATTGAATCTCCGCTGCATCAAGACATTCGTATCACGCCGCGTGCTGCAATGCCCGCTATCCTGCAAGCGGTTGGCGCAATTCGCTTACAGATCGAAGCACAGCTGTCGATGGGACTGGCCAATTCGCCGATGTACGGCTCACGTATTGACGCCATCTCAGGCAATTTTGTCACGGCGCGCCCTTATGGCATTCGTGAAGGCATTGATTATCAAATGACGGGTGAAGTGCGCTCTATTGACGTTGAAGCCATCAAAAACAACCTACTGCATGACCACATCGTGATATTGGGCTCGATGGGCTACTCTGCGACAGGTGAAGTGTTCAATTTGCTCGCTGAAGACGTTGCACTTAGCGCCGCAGTAGAGCTGGGTGCTGATAAGCTGATATTTTTGGGCGAAGAAGCAGGTATCAATGATGGTGATCGTTTGCTACATGAGATGATTCCTAACGAAGTGGATCGCTTCTTACGTGACCGTGATTTGAACTGTGAAATCAATTATTTCTTGAACTGCGCAAGCTTGGCTTGCCGTCAAGGTGTCCATCGCACGCATATCATCTCCTATGCCAAAAACGGTGCACTATTAGAAGAATTATTCACTCGTGACGGTTCTGGTACGCTAATTAGCCATGATCCTTACGAAGAAATTCGCCGTGCCAATATCGATGACGTCGTTGGCCTTATCGAGCTGTTATCCCCTCTAGAAGAGCAAGGTATCTTAGTCAGCCGCTCACGTGAACGCTTAGAGCAAGAAATCGACAACTATAGCGTCATCGAACGTGATGGTATGATTTTGGGTTGTGCAGCCTTGCATACGCTAGACGCAGAGTCCGCAGAAGTCGCTTGTGTTGCCGTACGTCCTGAATATCGCAATGGTAGCCGCGGTGCTGATTTGCTCGCGTTTTTAGAGCAGCAAGCGCGCAGCCATGGTCTACATAAACTGTTTGTACTGACCACGCGTACCGCCCATTGGTTCGTTGAGCAAGGCTTTGCGGAAGTTGAGGCAAGTGCCTTACCAGCAGCACGTCTAGAGAAGTACCACAATGGTCGCAACTCTAAAGTCTTTCAAAAAAACCTATAATTTATAGACAAACTGATATAAAACCTCTGCGCATAAAAAAGCCTTCATAATCATTATGAAGGCTTTTTTTATAGATGAATGCTTCAGCCGCGCATTACTTTACTTTTAATAGCTCAACCGTAAAGATAAGCGTGCTATTTGGCTCGATACCAGCGTTACCCGCTTCGCCATAGGCGATGTCTGATGGGATATAGAACTCGTACTTGCCGCCCTCTTTCATCAACTGTAGACCTTCCGTCCAGCCAGCGATTACTTGGTTTAGTGGGAACTCAATTGGCTCACCACGCTCATATGAGCTGTCAAATACGGTACCATCGATCAATTTACCTTCGTAGTTCACTTCCACCACGTCAGTTGCTTTTGGCGATTTACCTGTACCTTCTTTTAATACTTTATATTGCAGGCCAGAATCCGTTTGCTTCACGCCTTCTTTTTTCGCATTTTCTGCTAAGAATGCTGTGCCAGCAGTTTTATTTTCTGTTGCTTTGGTTTGCATGTCTTTTGCGAACTGCTCTTCTTGCTCTTTTTGATACGTCATCAATACTTCTTGCATTTGCTCTTGGGTCAATGCTGAATCATTGCCTTCGTAACCATCACGGAAACCTTTTTCAAAAGTATCCAGGTTCAAATCTTTGACAGCTTCTTTATTGCCTTCTGCCATCATGAATCCTAAGCTATAGCCCACTTTTTCACTTGCTGAGCTTTGCTCTGTGATAGAAACGCTTTGAGCAGCTGTTTCTTGACTGCCGTTATTGGTGCTACAGCCTGTCATTAACAACATAGCACTAGCAAGGGCACTAATGCTTAAAGTAGTGATTTTTTTCATAGATTACTCTCTGATTGTAAGAATAGTGGCGAGATGTCACATTGCTCTATAATAACAAATCTTAGTTTTGGGAACCACGCTTTACACGAAATTATCGGGCGAATGTACAGTCTGTGTTAATATTTCCTATTATAATAACAAGTTATCACACAAATATAGTGGCAGGTAAAGCTTTCTATCTTTAAATCCATCAATACATAGGCTAAGCTAGATTGGGTAAGGAGATAAGTAATCGAATGTTGGTATTTATCATTGATATATGAGCGTCAGTAGCAAAGCGATAACTAAAAACCAGCCTGATACTTTTGATAATTACCTTTATTCGAAAATGATAATATCTTCCCATAACTCAATTTAAAGACACTATTTATAATAAACCATCTGTATATTTGTCTCATTCAACAGTGATTGTAATCACAATACTTTTGAGTGTTACCTATAGGATGATTCAAGGAGGATAAGATGAACCCAATGTATACATCTTTTAACGGTTATCTTGGTGGGCCTATCGGTTCTATCATTGGCGCTATCTTGATATTTATCATTGGTTGGCTGGTCGCACTTGGTATCGCAGCACTTGTCCGCGGTGTGCTCTCTAAAGTCAATCTTAATCAACGCATGAACTCTTCAACCGGTAAAAATTACGATCTTGAGGGAATTATCTCCAAGATTGTTTTTTGGTTTATCTTTATCATTGCTATTTCAGGGGCGCTTAGCCAACTAAACTTAAACTCAATCTCGGCACCATTTGCAAATATGGTTAATCAAGTATTGGCATTTATCCCTAACCTCATCGGTGCGATCGCGCTTGGTGTAATTGGTTGGGTTATCGCCACTGTCGCACGCACTACAATCAATGCGGCGCTTTCTAAAACGACAATGGACGAGCGTCTAAGCACACAAGCAGGCGTAAAACCGATGAGCAGCACCATCGCTGATATGGTTTACTGGTTCATCTTATTGGTTGTTTTGACCATGGTACTCGGTCAGCTAGAGCTTGATGGTTTGTTTGCACCATTGACTAATATGGTCGACAAAATCTTCAGCTTTATCCCTAACATCCTAATCGCTGGTGTGGTTTTTGTTGTTGGTTATATCATTGCCAAAGTCGTACGCGGCATTGTGACCAACCTTGTTTCTACTTTTAATGTTCAAGAGTTAGCGACGAAAGCTGGCTTAAGTGAACAAAACAGCCTACCTAATATTGCAGGTTCGCTAGCATTTTTAGTGGTTATTATCCCAACGATTATTGCTGCTTTGAACGCATTAAAAATCGACGTTATTGCTCGCCCTGCGACCAATATGTTGAATAAAATCATGGAAGCATTGCCTAACATCTTCATGGCAGTGGCTATCTTATTTGTGACTTTTTATGTTGTACGTATGGTCGCAAATATCGTCAAAGGATTGCTTGAAAACACTCAAATCAATCAAATGCCTGCCAAAGTTGGCTTGCAAGAGACTATGGGTGACAAGAGAATCTCTGACTTAGTTGCTTATGCGATTATCTTCTTTGCTATGCTATTTGCTGCTATCGCAGCTGCTGATTTACTAGGTTTCGAGCCTATCTCAGCTATTATTACGATGTTTATCGCATTTGGCGCTAACATCATCTTAGGTGCGATTATCCTGTTCATCGGATTTTGGCTTGCCAATATTATTGCAGGTGTTGTTGAGCGCTCTGAACAAGGTTCACAATTCTTAGCAAACATTGTGCGTGTATTGATTATGGGCCTTGTACTTGCTATGGGTCTAAAAGCAATGGGTATTGCAGATTCAATCGTGAATCTAGCATTTGGTCTAACGCTAGGTGCCGTCGCCGTCGCCTTTGCCCTATCATTTGGTCTTGGTGGCCAAGAAGCAGCCGCACGTTTCCTACGTAAAATGCAAGATAGAATGGATCGTGAGCGCGACGAAGCAAAAGCAAAATCCACGCTGCAGCCAAGCTCATCAACGCAAGAAAAAGTTGCTGATTCAGTTCGTGACAACACACCTTCAGCTGCTAGCACGTCAACGACTGATTTGCGCACTGATGTGATTGACACTCCTCGCGTAGATATTGATACCAATGATATCTATAACAGTAATCAAATCCTTCCTGGTAATGATCTTAACGATGACATCAATAAATAAGTATCAATAATTACCTACTCTTAGATAAAAAAAAGACAGCCTAGGCTGTCTTTTTTTGTGAGTGTCAGTATAAGTTAGACTTACAGCAGCTTCTAGCAGAATACTCAGCTCGATTTTCAAAATATGTTACGTGCTCATTATTTCTTTCGCGCTGGTATAGAAAGGCTTAGACGTACTTGAGGCAACTTGTCAGATTGAGGATGACTTTCAGAGTTTTGAGCAGTTTGCTTCTCTGCCTCTTGCGTATTTTGATGCGACTTTTTGCTCTTTAATTGTTGTATTTGCTTGGTTAGCTGTCGCTCTCTTTGCGTCATCGCGTCCACTGACTGAATCCACACATCAATATCGATGAACGTTTCATTTGCCTCAGTAATAAAGTCGATACCGAGTACAACGATATGATGCAGCTCTGCTATTGGCAATCGAGTCGCAACATCCTGTGCAATTTTTGCTAGATTCGGTTGAATAACATTTTTGCTATTTTTTGCTTGAGCGTCTTGTCCATAGAATATCAGTACATAATGCCGCCCCAAGGTTTCGTAGGAATGCTGATGTACGATATAACCATCTTGTTGCAGCGTCTTACTTTGCTTAGGATGTCTATATAGCGTACGGATCAGCTCATGACGCGAAAATAAAGACTCATCTAATAGTTGCTGCTGCCAACGAAACCCCAACGGCTCAGTTGATGATTCTTGGCCATTACTAGATGTCTGCTTATCAGCATATGCTGCTATCATTTGTGTACTGAGCTGTGACCATAGCGTGGCTGCCTGCTGCATATGCTGTTGGTACATCTGCGCAGTCGTGCTCTGATTCTTATATGCAAGCGCCATGGCCACCAACGCTGGATTAGGTTTGTCCTGAATGTCGTACTTGATAAGTGCATTGTCTACTGTGATCGCAGGTGTGAATAAAGAGGCGCTTTGCAAAAATTCAGCGACTAGCACTTCTTCTGATACAAAACTTGGGACATGGCTGATAGCCGAATATTGTAGTTGCTCTAAGTGATAATTCAAAAACCGCCATAACTCATAGGGTGTCTGTACCGCAACCAGTATTGAGTGCCAGTCATGCCAGCTGAAGACTTGCAATTGCTGCCCGCCCTCACTCATGTCTACAACCAAGTCCTCCAAAAAATAACGAGCACCAAAAGCATGTTGCAAGTGATTTAATTGCTTGCTGTCCTGACTATCAGTATTTTTCTTATGACCATCTACTACATTATCAGTCAGCTGAATATCGAAAACCAAAATATCATGAGTCTGTGCAACATGTTCATTTTGAGACAATGATGATTTATGCCATGCCAGCGCAGCTTTTATAGCAGTCATACGTGCTCGCTCAATATCAGCTGAGCTTGTACTCATTGGCAAGTATAATGTCAGTGCCAGCAGTTGCAGCTTGCCCGACGAAAGCTGGTAATGATACGAGCGTGCGCTATAGCGAGCATCATATTGCTGTTCAATAGTCTGCATACCAGCTAGAGCGATGTCTACCGCTGCTGTCTGTAAGTAACAGGCCAGCTCACTAGCAAGGTCAAGGTAGCCCCCATCGGATATTATAGTAGACGAATGAGACACAGATTCTAGCCCTTTATAATCTTATGATGTGTGATGAATGACATTTTGGCTGATTAAAATGGTGGCATATTTATAAACGCATATTTATAAACATAGTCATCAGCATTTCAACATTTTTACGAATGTAAAATTACGCTACATAAGCACTATCAGACGCAGTCGCTTTCAACGTAATGACTTGTTATGATGATATCAAAGCAGCAATGCTTGTGCGTGGATCTTATAGTTATAAGCTGCGCTCACGTATTAATGTCAGGTACGTTTATCGAATTTTAATAAGCACTATATAATAACAAGGATTGAGCATTATGAAGCGTTTTAAAGAAAAAACCGTCATTGTCACTGGAGCCGGCTCAGGTATGGGACGCGCCACTGCTCTGCGTTTCGCTAATGAAGGCGCGACTGTGGTACTAGTGGGACGAACCTCTGAAACTTTAGAGGAGACCGCAAAACAGTTTCCAGAAGATCATACATGGATTCATACCGACAACTACATGACCATCACCTGTGATATTAGTGTACAAAGCCAAGTACAAGAAATGGTAAAACGAGTGATTGAGAGGTTTGAAAAGCTCGATATCGTCGTCAATAATGCGGGCAAAGGTATGGAAGGCAAAATAACGGACTTATCTAGTGAGGATTGGCACGCAGCTATTGATGTCAATTTAAATGGTACTTTTTATGTCTGTCAGGCTGCAATGCCGCATCTCATCAAGACACAAGGCAATATCGTCAATGTCTCATCGCTCTCAGGTATCGGCGGTGATTGGAACATGGCCGCTTACAACGCTGCCAAAGCAGGCGTCACCAACTTGACACGTACGTTAGCGATGGATCATGGCCCTGATGGTGTGCGCGTCAATGCGGTCAACCCTACCGCGACTAAGACCAACATGACCAAAGACATGCGAGAAGATCAAGAAAAGGTCGATAAATTTTTAGCACGCTGCCCTCTAGAACGCTTTGTGACTCCTGAAGATATCGCCGCCGCGATTACCTTTTTAGCCAGTAATGATGCCTCTATGATTACTGGGGTAAATCTACCAGTTGATGGTGGTGTCAGCGCATCTAATGGGCAGCCACAGTTTTAGTATATTGGCTGTCTGATGGATAAGTATTAAAGCGATTCAATTAAAAAAGCCTCACTTATGAACTGCCCCCCATAAGTTGGACACAACTTATGGGGTATTTTTATGCGCTACGATCTAGACTTTAAGCTTGAAGTCATCGCATACTATATGCAAGGACATACTGGTCGTGCTACAGCTGAGGAATTTAACCTAGGCTATCTTCTTAACGGCTTCTGCTTTAAATTCGTCACTGTAGGTTCTTACTTTCTTGGTCATGGTAAACTCCGATTAATACGCTTAGTTTACCAAGTTTACCTCTACGGTTTCTTCAGCATAGCTCAAAGACTGTATGACTCACCCATTGAAGACGTCGCTTACTTGGTTAGAACAATTTTTTTATAGCGATCACCTAGGAACTCAAATTTTTTCTCAAAGAGGGCTGCAAGCTTTGAGTCGGCTGTAGCAAAAAAAATCTGCTTATTAGTTTCAATCGCTAGATCTCTTAAATAATCTATAAACGAGAGAGCATTTAAATCATCTATATGAGCTATAGGGTCATCAATAAGAATGATTGGAGGGGCACTTTCTGCACTTAGATTAAGAGCAAGAAAAATAGATAGTGCAAATGCTGCTCTTTGACCAGTGCTTACTTGATTTATACCGTGGTTTGTTCCTGAGCGACTAACTAGCAGTGTTTCACTCTGAAAGTCCCCAAGTGTATATTCAATTGGGGCATGAACTCTTGAGAATATACTACTCACATGTGTACGAATAGACTCAAGAGATTTTTGTGTTGCTTTTTCAAGAGAGTAATCTTGTATTATATGGTCAAGTAAAACTTTTGCCTTCTCTAAATTATCCCGATTTAAAGAATATTTATATAGCTGTTCGGTAGATTTGCTCAGCTCTTCCATTTTCTTAACTAACTCTGTTTTCGCTACTACTTCATTTTGAAAAGCATAATAAGCGCGGTCAAAATCATTTAAAATTTGCTCTAGAGATAGTATGATTTCCTCGAAAGAGTCTTTACTATCTAAATCAATCTGCTGTTCGGCTGCTTGTAAAAAATTAATCGAGCTTTCAAGGTTGTCGGCTATTTCTTTCACATTTGATAACAGTCCTATTGGAGTAATACTTAAGTCATTTGGAACAATTATAGGCGCAGAACCATGCAAAGATTTCTCAGTTATTTCTTTCAAATTAAGCCTAAGATTTGAGAGTTCTTTGAACGTTATCTCAATATTTTTATTTAATAGAAGTATATGTTTATTAACATCTTCCAAAGAAGAGACGTGACCATTTTTACCTAAAACTATAGTTGCAGCATGGCGAATCTCATCATATTTACTCCAGTCTATGCCAAGCAAGCTTAGCGATTCAAATTTGGACTCAAGACTTGATAATTCTTCATTAAGAACAGAAATATCATGATATTTTGATAATAGTAATTCCTGAATATCACCTACAACAAGCTTGCTAGAGAGCATATTTGTATCGGCAAAACGTTTCAAAGCCTCTAAAGACTTGATTTCATTTCTTTCTTGTTGTGCATACATTTTCGCCGACTTAACAGATTGGCGTAATGTTTCGGTAGTCGATGACACCTCTGCTAAAGTAAGCTTTTCAATCTTTTGTAATAATTCATTTTCTTTATGAAATGTCATACATACAGGACAGTGATTTGGATCTCCTGTACGATCTATAATGGAGATTACTGCAGAACGCAGATCACTACGTAATGCGTCTACTGATTCCTCTAGTCCTTCTATTTGCTCAAGACTATTGATAAAAGAAGCTTCTTCTTGTGTTGCACGTTTCAAATTATCAGTTGCAGCTTGCAAAGCATCACTAATAGAATGTAACTCATACTTTTCAGACAGTTCATATACATCATCAATAAATATGTCACCGATGGTTTTACGCACTACTGAAAGAGCTTTGGTTTTTTGAGCTATGGATTCATGAACTATCGGAGCACCATTCTCGCAATATGTCATCCAGCTTCTGAGTAGATGAAGGTCAGATTTATATTTACTCATCAGCGCTTCAGTATCTATAGTTTTTTTTCTTATAGCATTAAACTCTTTGACACTATCATTTAAAGTATTGATAGTTTCCATAACCAATATTTTGTGGTCTTGCAGCAATCGTTTTGTAACTGATGTAGATTGGACAACCGAAATAGCACTCCTAAAGCCTCTCAATAAGTACTCTAAGTCAGTTCTTTCGGACAAATTAATAGATGTTGATTTTTCTACTAGATCCCATTTGATACCAATGGCTTGCAAACCTGCTTGATATGTTTTAATTAGAGTGGCTGATTCAGAGGGTGACTCTTTTAAACGCTTTAGTTCACGACCTAAATAATCCGTTTCTTTTAAAAGAAATGGAATTTGTTTGCAAGCTTCAGAATATTTATCGGCTATATCGCTGTTTATCTTTTTAATATATGTCCATAGGGATGAAGCTTCAGGCCCAACCAATAAAAGGCTAAGATCTTCCTTTATATCCTCAGCATTATTATCACTTGCGAGTCTAAAAGCGGCGTCTGTATCAAGGAAGTTGAATCTAGTAAATGAGTTTGTAATCGCACTTGATAGCTGATTAGATCGGCCATACCAACTGAGATTACGTTCTTTGATAACTGAAGCAATAGTTGTAGTCTTAACATTAACTAGAGAGCCATTCGGCATTTCTAAACAACCCTGTATCCCACTAATATTTGCATCAGAATCTCTCCGTATTCGACCACAATAAAGACCCTCTATTGATTCGAGTAGAGAGGTTTTACCTGCACCGTTTTGACCAAATATCAGGTTTACATTGCTAAATGAGAATTTGCTATCATTTATTGCTGGCCTAAAACCATTAATCTGTAAATGATGCAAAAACCCTGTTCCCAATGGATCTTGGTCGAAATTTAAAACTGATTTATCTACTGGACTATTATCTAAAACGAATGCCTCTCCAGAACTTATAAGTTCAATAACTCGAGTACGTGGACGCTTCTCCAGTATTATGCCAAGTGAAGCAGAAGTTAACAACTCTCCCCATCGAACACTAGCATCTTCGCTAATATGCGGTTGCGACGTTTGGCTACTTATACTACAAAGATGTCCTGAGAGTTCATCTGCTGAAAGGACAAACTTCCGAGCAAAGTGTCTATCCTTTTCGATAGAAGACTTCGCTTCAGAAAATTTACTATCTTTTTTTGATTTTGGACCTGCCCAAAAATACAAATAGTTATTCCAACGTCTATCAACATTTACTTTGAAGAAGTCAGCTCCTAACAAACCTTCTTGGAAATCGTGCAAATTATTAGCACGTTTTACTACATCATCTGAAATATCAAAGTAAACTGTGGCGAAAACTTTTCCTGAATAAGACCGCTCACATCGGAATAAACCCTTACCTAAATCTTGGATGCTTGAAAATTGTTTTTTTATTATTTCAAGTACTGTGGTTACATCATTCATTTTTATTTCTCATGTTTTAAAATGGAGTAACAGACGTAATGTCAGTTTGATCTTCTATAGGATTATCGATGCGAGTCATTGTAGGAATCGAAGCGAATTTTATTTCTCCATATTTTCGATATATAAGGCAAAATCGATTCTGATGAGGACCGCCTTCTTTGCGCAATAGATGGTAAAACATATCCCCTTTTTTACTTAGCTCATCAGCTGACGGAGAATCTCCTAGATAAACAATAAGTGTAGGTTTTTTATCAGAAGTTAATACATTGAAATTAGGGCTTCTTTTTGACCAGTTTATTGTGGAACCCTTATCAATGTCTGAAACCTGTGGAGGCCATTTTTCGTAGTTTATAAGTTCATGATGAATATGTGTAACTGGTTTGAGTCTCATATCTCGAAAATTTGTGGCAGGCTCACTATTGTCTTGAGCCACTGTCACTCTATTAATTATTTCATCTTTCTCTATTTGACACGAATCTATATTTTTAGCTATATACCAGTCATCTACTCCAGGTATAGCTCCTGCACTCAAAGCAAGCACTCGCTCGATATTCATAGCATTGTTTTCTGATAATACGTGAGTTAGTGCTAATCGTGTATCAGGAGTTTTGTCTATCAAATTATCAAAACCTGTTTCGGGAGGAGGAACATCATTCTTCCACGTATTAATGTCTTCTTTCCATTCATATCGACTTACCGCAACAGGACCATTCCGATTGGCAACAACTGCATTTCCGAAACTAAGAATCTTAGGAACTAATATTTCAAATACTGCCTCGTCATAATGAAAGAGTAAAGCGTGTCGACGCTCTTTCATATAAGCATAGTACAAACCAAGTTTATGATTAGGCAAAATAACTTCGTCTTTGTATGAACATGAATCGGCAGGACAGTACCAAGTTGATCCTGCTATATTTTGCCAGTCATGGATTCCGTTTCCTTGCTCATCACATTGCACAATGGATTGTGCCCAGTTAAGACAAACAATATGACAGTTTGTTACCCTAGGATCAGTACCAAAAGTAGCTGTGCGATACCTCCTAAAAGCAGAATTTCTAGGATCAGGATTGAGTTGGATATGTATAAGTGTCGATTGATTACTGAAGTCACTTAATGATTGAGGGTCCAGTTCAGCAAGAGCAAAAGCATCTGCACAAATAATAACGGCAGCAGTTAATGGGCCATTAATACCCTTGAACTGGTAAACGACCGAACCTCTTCTTAAAACAGATTCCTCAAAAAACAAATCGTCACGAGATGGATACGTCTTAAACTGAATTAATATTATGAGTTTTTTTGTGCCATCAATATGTGTTGTCTGAAATAAAAGTGCTACCGTACCGAGAAGATGACGATCTCGAGGAAGATCTTCTAAAGGCTCGTGAATAATAATGCACAGATCACTAACTTGTTGTTTGAAACTTTCAAGTCCCTCTTGTGTGATACTTTCAGTACCAAGAACCCACAAAGCATTATCAGATGGTACTAACCCCCCTGCAATACCTTCTGATAAGGTATCCCAAGGCAAAAAATACTCAGGGGTAATCGCAAGAGTTGCACCACGTTCATTTGCAGTTTCTAAGAATTTTTTACCTTTAATCTTGGCTTTAGTTTGATCGAATGCTCCTATTCTTTCTTTACTTGCGAATATAGGACCATCAGGTTGCATAAGTAGTGTTGTATATCGTCTCTCATCTGGACGTAACATTTCTAAGTCGGGCGAATTTAAATTAAGTGGATTGAGTACATCAGCGATAGGTTTTAGTTGCATTGAGTTCAACCTTCAAATGCTTTAATTATAGAGTCATATTAATAGACGGTATTATGAGTTAAGGTAAATATAAAACTCCTATCAAAGGAGCTCTTAATAAATACTTGTATCATATATTAAAACTAATGAATAGGAGCAATGAAAAGGATGTATATCTATCTAAAATACCTAAGACACTAGCTCTCTTTTAATACTCGATAGACAGTAGCCACACCAACACCAACCGCCTTGGCTATCTCATCTTTTGTCATAGTGTTTTGACTATCTAATTCTAAGATACGTTTATGCTTTGCTATATTAGGCTTCTTACCTGAGGGCTTATAACCACTTCTAGCTAAACCCTGTTTGATCCGCTCTCTACGCTTGTCATTATCTAATTTAGCCATCGTAGCTAATAAGTCTATGAGCATGTTATTTACTACGTTTAGAATTTCACCACTCATACCAACGTTAATTGTATGAGTGGTGGGTAGGTCTGCTACTACTAGCCTTAACCCTTTGTCTTTAATTCTTTGCTTTAAAATAGCAAAGTCATCCTGGGATAATCTACTCAATCTATCTACACTCTCAACAAGCAATATATCGTCTTGATTAGCATCAACAAGCAATTTAGTAAGCGCTGGTCTATCTAACTTAGTACCACTGTAATTTTCAACATACTCAGCATGGTCATCTTCATAGCTTTTGCTAAAGCTAATCAACTCAGACAAGGCTCTCTTGGCATCTTGGTCTTTAGTGCTCGCTCTTACATAAATTCTGACTGTCATAGCATTATCCTATCGTTTAGACTTGTAATTTAGTGTTTAAGAATAATACTATCGTTTAATATGTAAAACAAGACTAATGATAGGTTGAGTTATTATTTAATGATTTTACTGTTAAGGTATAGTCTAATGGTAGATTGTCAGGCGCTTTCACTGGTTCGGTACCCTAGTGAGGACTTAAACCTTCAGCTGTAGGCTAATGATAACAATAGCCTACATTATTTACAGCAGCTCATTGTACATAGCAGTGTACCTTTCAACATGAAAAAATCATTCTTTTTGAAAGACTTTTATCTTTTTACTTTAGGTAAGTTTTTAGGATAGATAACACATCTTCTATCTCTTGTTGTCGTTGTTGTTGGGTAATGTCTTCTGCCCCTAAATGTTCTCTTATATGCTCTTCCAAGACTTCTTTCATAAGGCCATTCACCGCGCCCTTTAATGCCGCTATTTGCTGCAAAAGAGCCATGCATTCAGGATTACCTTCTAATGACGCTTCTATTGCTACTGACTGACCTTTGATACGTCTGATACGTCCTAGTAGCTTGCTCTTACTGTTTTGAGTGTGTGACATTATTTTATTGCCTTACATTATACTGGGGGGTAGTATATTTATTAATGATGTTTATAATACATAAGATTGCCATCTTTTTATATACAGCTAAGGATTTAAAACGTGAAAGAATCAAGTATTCAGTGGGAACACTCTCATAATTTCGGTGTCGATAGTGCCCAAAACAAATCTAAAGTAAAGATTGTATTTTGGTTGACGACGATAATCATGGTTTTAGAGATCGCTGCTGGTACATGGTCTGGCTCTATGGCATTACTTGCTGATGGGTGGCACATGGGCACACATTCAGCCGCATTTCTTATCGCTATCTTTGCTTATTCGTATGCTAAAAAGAACGCTAATAATAAATTATTTAGTTTTGGTACGGGCAAGGTAAATTATCTCGGTGGTTTTGCGAGTGCCATTGCATTAGCCATTGTCGCATTATTAATGATTTTAGAATCAGTCCAACGAATAATAGAGCCAAATAATATATATTTTAACGAAGCCATTATCGTTGCTGTTATTGGTCTAATCGTAAACATAGTATCGGCATTTATACTTAAAGATGACCATCACCATGACCATGACCATGACCATGACCACAATATGAAAGCGGCTTATTTACACGTTTTAGCGGATGCCCTAACTTCTGTGCTTGCTATCGTGGCGTTATTAACCGGTAAATATATGGGCATCATCTGGATTGATCCTGTCATGGGCATTGTCGGTGCAATAGTGATTCTTCACTGGTCTTATGGATTGATCAAAGAATCGAGTACCGTGCTTTTAGATAAATCTGTTGATGTTTCAACTTTTGAGAAGATATCGCAGACTCTCGATAAGAAAAATACGATTATTAACGATATTCATGTCTGGAAAATTGCGTCAACCCACCAAGCTGCCATCCTTTCAGTGTCCTCACCATCCCCTTTAAGTACGGAAGAATACAAAAAAATATTATTAGAATCCTTACCTCAACTGTCTCATATGTCTGTTGAAGTTAATAAAACCTGAATAGGGTTATTTGAATCTAGGAAAGTGCCTTGATAAATCAGTAGCATAGTAAGCTTCAGAATATCAGCGCCGTATATCATTTTTTTTGAGAAAAAGTCCTTGGTAGTGCCCTTTTCAAACACTAATGCTTCCGCAATGGCAACCCCCTTCTTGTATACAGATTCAAAATCAATGACCTGAGCTCGGCCAACGCGGATGATAGTCATCGACTACGAAAGGATGGGTATGTCGTATCCCGTTGGGTGTAGGAGATCCAGTAGCATGGATATGACCCTCTGGTAGATTGAAATGCTCATGTTCAATCTCTGTTAAATCAATAGACGGCCAGACTCTAAAAGCCGCCCATACCGCTAGTGCAGCAGCACCGCCTAATACTGCAAAAGCAACAGTCATACTGTAATGAGCACCTAACCAACCTGCCAAGGGGTAAAATACCAACCAACTGACATGAGATAAAGCAAACTGAGCGGCAAACAGTGCTGGGCGATCTTCTTGATGTGAGGATCGCCATAGCAAGCGGCCAGAGGGAGTTTGAGCAGCAGAATAACCCAAACCTAACACGAACCATAAGGCCATAAGTGAGTTTTGTCCCATCATCAATGTACCAGCGAACATACCCACCACTAACAGCCCTACACCGCTTAACATGACCCTACGGTCTGTCAGCTTACTTAGTAGGCTTGGCAAAGCCAATGCAGCAATCATAGAACCAGCGCCAAAGCTCGCTAAGGCTAATGCCACTGCACTCTGAGTGAGTCCCATGCCACCCTGAATGATTACAACCGTATTTACAAAAACCATAGACGCTGCGGCAGAAACGGCAACATTGACTGCAAGCAATCCGCGCAATCGAGGTGTGGCTAAATAGATCCGAATACCGCGCGTAGTTCTATCATAGATGCTACGACGCTCTGGTATAGCATGTGAGGGTAGTACCACCGATACGACCAATATGGCAGAGACTAAAAATCCCAACACTGTTCCCGTAAACAGATTATGAAAGCTCATTACTGTCAGCAATGCTGCTGCTAACATGGGACTTATCAGACTTTCCATATCGTACGCAAGGCGTGAAAGTGATAAGGCTTTAGTGTAATCCTGCTCGTCAGGCAGAACATCAGGAATAGTGGCTTGAAAAGTCGGCGTGAAGGCCGCTGAGGCAGCTTGCAATACAAAGATCAGCACGTAAACTTCCCAAATCTGCGAAACAAACGGCAAAAGCAGGGCGACACCTGCTCGTATCACATCTAGCGTTACCAACATCGTACGTTTGGGCAGTCGTTCGGCAAAGGCTGCTGCAATTGGGGCGATACCAACATAAGCAATCATCTTGATGGCCAATGCGGTTCCCATAACGACACCAGCATTACTACCTGCCAGATCAAAAGCTAATAACCCTAGCGCCACAGTAGCGAGGCCAGTTCCAATTAAAGCAATGACTTGGGCAGCAAACAAGTGACGATAAGTTCGATTCACAAAAACACTTAGCATCCGAGCCTCTTTATTTCAGCCGATGGACCTTATAGATAACGGGTTATTTCCTTAAACTCATCTAGAGAGTCTTTCTGTTCTTTGTCGACAGATCCTAGTAAATCTTCAAGGCAATGATCCAAGTGGTCCTGAATTAGAACTTTCTTAGCTTGATGAATGGCATTTTCTACAGCTTGCAGCTGCTGCGCTACATCAAGACAAGTTCGTCCATCTACTAACATCTCTATCGTACTATTCAGATGACCATTTGCTTTTTTAAGGCGTGTGATAACAGCTGGATGAGACTCGTGTATGTGCGGTTTTTTCATAATGGCAGTGTCCTTCCTCTAGAGAGCGCAATTATACCCGATAAAAACTTAATTTTTTATTGACCTAATCCCCCCCTAGGGGATATTATCTTACTCCTTAATTGCTCGGCTTGCATTTAAAAAATTCGTATTTTATGTGCCCTATCTGTAAGAAAGTGCTTTGAGGTGCCAGTCATAATTACTTTCTATTGAATGAGTTCAAAATTTTTTATTGTATTACATTAGGCCGCGTATCCATTATTTCACACCATAGGATTCTCAATGCACAGCTATGCTCATAATAGGTCAACAAGCTCGTCATGGGCGACTTGGCAGACCCGTCTGCTGTTACTTTCGGTACTGCTTTCCTGTGTCATTTTTGGCAGTAACGAAGCTTTTGCTCACGCTGTAACCGCAGGTGATAAAGGTTATATTCAGGAAATTTCAGGAGTCAATATTTTACCCTTTATGTACTTGGGTGCTAAGCACATGATAACGGGATATGACCATATACTGTTCCTCTTCGGGGTCATCTTCTTTCTTTACCGTATGAAACATATTGGTGTCTATGTGAGCCTATTCGCATTAGGTCATTCCACCACGATGATTTTAGGTGTGTATTTCAACATTGGTATAAATAGTTATCTGATTGATGCAATTATTGGCCTCTCTGTTGTTTATAAAGCTTTAGACAACATTGGTGCTTTCCAGCGATGGTTCGGATATCAACCAAATACAAAAATAGCGGTACTTATATTTGGTCTTTTCCATGGCTTTGGGTTGTCAACTAAGATTCTAGAATACGATATGTCTCCTGACGGCCTGCTACCTAACTTACTCGCATTTAACGTGGGTGTGGAGATTGGGCAACTATTAGCTCTAGCAATCATATTGATTGGCATGAGCTACTGGCGACGCACGTCAAGTTTCATCCGTAACGCTTATACCGCCAACGTTGCCATGATGAGCGCAGGATTTATTTTAGTGGGCATGCAGCTTACTGGCTATTTAATGTCTCAATAACCCAAGGATTTCTAATATGTATAACAGTGACACCCCTTCACAAGCTGAGCTGCCCTCTTCAAATCAACTCATAAAATCTACTATTCTGGCTATAATCGCAGCAATAGTTCTTTTATTTACAGTGGTTCTACCGGCAGAATACGGTATTGATCCAACTGGGGTTGGTAAACTGCTTCGATTAACAGAGATGGGACAAGTTAAACAACAGCTGGCAGAAGAAGCTGCTGCCGACGCTGCTGGTTTACTAACAACTGATATTGATAATGTGACTGAAAAAGCAGTGAATGCCACAATTGCAGATACTACTGTAACTAGTGGGCAGTGGCGTGATGAAATCCCTTTTACTCTGACTCCAGGTGAAGGAATAGAAATTAAAATGAAAATGTCTGAAGGTGATAAAGCAAATTACTCTTGGGCAGTCACTGGCGGTGAGGTTAATTTTGATACTCACGGTGATGCCTTGGGTAAAGCCATTAGCTATGAGAAAGGTCGCGGGGTTGCTTCTGATGAAGGCGTTTTAGAGGCCGCATTTACAGGTAATCACGGTTGGTTCTGGCGAAATCGTGGCGATTCAGATGTTCAAGTTGTTTTACGTACCCGTGGCGATTACAGCACTATTAAAACGATGTAAAAACGTGCACTAATAATCTAAATAAATCCTAGCAGCAAAACACATTAGGTTAGCCGCTGAAAATGCATTAAAAAAATGCTTGTTAGGAAAAATACTAAACGATGTGCTCACAGCTACATCAAGCGTTCGTGGCTGTGACCAACCATTTCACCAACTCACGGGCAGAAGCCTTATTCAAGCACTGCGGACAATTCAGATAGGTCATCACGCAGTCATTCAAATCAGTTAGCATATGTAACAATAACCCCAAACCAATTATTTTATAGGTCTTAGGTAGAAATAGCATAGCCGCATATGCTGCCATTGCATAATAAGTATGCAGCGGATGAAAGTTAATACTACAGCGATTGGGCGAAAAAATAGGCGTGGCTAGCAAATGATCTAAGTCTACTAGCATAGTGGCTAAAAGAATCAAATATACTCGTTTATAGTCGTCACGAAAAAATATATAGGCAACCATCAACGGCATGCCAAAGTGTAGAAAATAATGGATAACGGTTTGAATCATCGTTTTTTCCGATTCAAGATAGTTTGTAGTGGCACAACAGTCTCAGATAAAACATAAGATATTTTTGTCTTTCGACTGCATGTGAAATATATGCATCATACATACACTCACTCTCTTATTATTGTACCTGTCCAAAAAAACACTAGCTAATATAGGACATACCCTAAGGGAACCACCTATTTCACCCTTCAAACCTATTAACAGACCACTTAAAACAGACTGGTATAATGGAACCACTTATAACAGACTATTTTAGGTGTTTATGTTTATTAGAGCGTATCTACGAGCGTCTACCAAAGAACAAGATGCTAAGCGTGCCAAAAGCGAGCTCATAGCATTTGCCAACGATCATGGCCACAAAATTGCTGCCTTTTATGTCGAAAACGAATCAGGCGCTATCTTGGCGCGACCAAAGCTGATGCAGCTGATTGAAGACGCTCATAAGGGCGATGTGATCTTAGTTGAGCAGATTGATCGCTTGGCGCGTTTGAACCAAGCTGATTGGGATACGCTAAAAAGAATGCTATCAGAGAAAAAGCTCTCTATCGTATCGAAAGAGCTGCCGACCTCATATATGGCGCTTCAATCTGAAAGCAGTACAGAATTTATGAGCAGTGTATTGCAGGCCATTAACTCGATGATGCTGGATATGCTCGCAGCCATTGCTCGAAAAGACTATGAAGATCGCCGTAACCGTCAGATGCAAGGTATTGCTCGTGCTAAGGCAGAAGGTAAGTATTCAGGACGTAGGAAAGATACGGAAAAGCGCAAGATTATCGCCAGTCTGCTCAAATCAGGTCATAGCTATTCTGATATTCAAAAAATGACCAAGTGCTCACGGCATCTGATTGCTGATGTGGCCAAGGAAAGACCGAAGATGCTCAGTACTCATTAAGTGGTTCTACTACGGCAGTCTACTATAAGTAGTCTGTTAATTGATTAATAAGCCTTTTTAGTTGGTTCCGCTGGGATATACCATCAGGACTATAAAACAAGCTTTACAGCTATAAACGAGATTACAAAATATATTGAGCTGTACTATAACCAAACGAGGATTCAAAAAGGTTTGGACTAACGATCGCCAAGACAGGTGTGGTTTGATTATTATCGTCAGGCTGCGTAATTAAAATCTCCCAAGTTTGGTTCTACGGATTTGACGGCAGGGGTCACCTTAGATACTCAAGCTATTCACGTAAAGGTTTGATAGAGCAGCTTTATGAGATTCACGAGTATACGAAAGATGAGGCCAAAACGGCAGTAGATAGTTTGGATGTAGATTGGAAAGAACAAGCGGTAAAATCAGCCGAAGACAACCTTAGATACTCAAGCTATTCACGTAAAGGTTTGATAGAGCAGCTTCATGAGATTCAAGAGTATACGAAAGATGAAGCCGCTTATGCAGCAGAAAAAACTGGTGTTTGTTCATAAAAAAGAATTCTTACATGATACTTTGTATAAGTTTTTGTTAAGTTAAAAAATAAACCCCCCTACTACTTGACGTAATAGGGGGGTTTATCGTTTAATGTTCATTAACGGTTACAGACGTTTGGCGACATCTGTAACGACCAAATAAGCTCTGATACAGCGTTATTTGACCAGCAATTAAGCCCATTAGGGTCTATTTTAAGCCAAGTCTAGGCTAATTTGCAATCAAATCACTCATATTACTACCGTAAGTTACCAATCTTACTCAGTAAAACCGCCTATTTGCTCGCTACCTTCGCCCTATCAACGCTCTTTAACTGTTCCCTAGCAATGGGTGGCAGGCCTCAGTGACGACTGCATTGCGTGGGTGACAAGAAAGCTTGAGACAGGGGTTACTAGACATATTAAGCAACGCAATGAGAGGTTATATTGTCTTTTGAAGCGGTATATTGGGTGTATTGCCCTTGCTAGCATTAGAAAGCGTATAGCGGTTATGAGCGTGTCTAGGCGGTGCTATCAGCCGTAATCATGACAGAGTCAGCTTGATACAGTGATGACTTCCCGAGACGATGCCGATCGACCGACAGGCAGTTGTCAGGGCAATACTCTAAAGGGTTCGCAAGTTTTTACTTGTGGGCGCTTTAGGGTGAGTGTTGCCCAAAACTTCAACCTCTCTCCCTCCAAGCAGTTGTCCACAGAGTTGTCCATCAGGGTTGTCCACATAGCAAGGGCAACAGCGCGGAGCCCTTTAGGAGTAGCTCAGGCGCTGTTGCCCTTGCTGCTTATGTGGACATACGCTGTGGGCATACTCTAGTGGGCACACTGATTAAGAGGGAGAGAGAGGAAAGGTTCAAAAAAAAATTTGAAATTTTGAAAAATGAAAGTTTCGTGAGTTGAGGTTAATGATTGATAAGAGTGGCCAGTGAGTAAAAACGTTAGTTAAATTTTTGGCCACCTGTAATGACTCCTATGTTGAATTTAGAGTATTTTAGTAGAGCCTGTTGATTGTCTTTTAACCATTGAGCAATGTCTTGATTAGAGAGAGTATAGATATATCCTTTGGGTTTGGCATATTTCAACAGTCTTTGTTTGCTAATAGTTTTACCTAGGAACTGAGTTATTTTTTGTGCTCGATATGAATTTAGTTGTCCTTTTAGCTTATAGGCTTCTTTGATACCCCAACTATCAAAGCCATCATAATCACCTCCTGTACCATCCTCTAATTCATCTAATAGATAGATCATAGCAGTGGTTACCTCTGAGCGAAGGGTGTTCACTTTTTTCATGTTTTCAGATCTTTTATTCATACTAGCGACCTTCTTTGTATGGGTACAGACAGTCATAATATCATAGGTATAGACATTGTTGTTATATAGGTATAGACAGTCATGTATAAATAGGTATACACAGTGTCGACTATGCTAGGTACAGACATTTATGATATTATTTTAAGCCAGCAGTCCTAAGAGGGGGCTATTTCCGCTTCGCTACAATATCCTCTCTTAGGTGCTGACAAAGGGGCTATCGCCCCCTTGACCCCCCAACCACCCCTATACCTAGAACAGGAGCCAGTCTTATGCCACCAATTAGCGGTAAAAAAAGAACTAAAGAGATTGCGATTCGAGTCACAGAGGATGAGTTGGCCAAGCTGAAAAGACGGCAGCAAGGAACGACGATGGCAGGATGGATGCGTGGTTTAGGGTTAGGGGTAACCCCAATGAAGCCCGCTGACCCTGAGTTGGTTCGCGCACTTGGCCGCATTGGCTCTAATCTTAATCAAGTCACCAAACACGTCAATATCAATAAACAGGTAGATGAGAATGTGCTTGAACAGATCACCGCTATTAGATCTTTGATTAATGCGCTGCTTGATGAGCATTTGCGAGGTGAATCATGATCGTTAAGTTTTTTAGGCGTGGAAAAGGCTCAGGAGCAGGTCCAATTAATTACTTGCTGGTTGCTAAGGGTGGTAAGCCTAGAGAGGGTGCAAAGGTGCTCTACGGCGATCCTAGGCTCACTGAGCAGCTAATCAATGCCACACCATTCAAGCAAAAGTATAAAGCAGGGGTGTTGTCTTTTACCGAAGATGCCAAAGAGTTCACGGATGAGCAGAAAAAAGACATCATGCAGCGCTTTGAAGAGACACTGTTTGTAGGGCTTGAGCCCGATCAGTACGATATATTGTGGGTTGAACATACTGATAAGGGTGGACGGCTTGAGCTGAACTTTGTGATCCCTTGTCAAGAGCTACGAAGTGGTAAGCGGCTGCAGCCATTTTATGCGGGGGCCGACTTGGTACGGGTGAATGCTTTTAAGAATATCATCAATCAAGAGTATGGATGGACTGATCCCAATGAGCCAGAGCGTAAGCGACTAATCAACCCTTATGTGAATAATGCGCCCCGTCCAACCCCATATGATAGGCCGCCCAAGTCTAAAGAGAAGGAGCAGGAAAAAGAAGACAATGAGATCATCGCTAATCCTGAGAGCACTTTTGCTCTGAAAGAAGCCATTGATCGAAGAATGCGGCATAGGCTAGCAGAGGGTAGTCTTAATGGCCGCAGTAGTGTGCTTTATGCCCTAGAAGGTATGGGGTTAACGATTAAGAGAGCAACGAATAGCAGCATCAGCGTGGCGCATCCTGCTATGACACGAAATGTTAGGCTCAAAGGCACTATCTATGAGAAGGATTTTAAGGCTTTGTCGCAGCAAGCGCACCTTATTGAGGGTCGTCAAGGAGATTATGAGAGAACGAGTGAGTCTCGCGGTCATCGAGACTTAAAAACGTGGACTAAAGGTATGGAGATCAAAAAAGCGTATCATCAAGAGTTATATGGTGACATCAAAGCGCCTGAGCCTTTAGCGCTTGTTAATAACCATGTGACCTCTAAGGAGCCGCAAGATAACGCACCTAAAGTAGAGGTGCCGACTCCGCAGCGCTCATACAGTGGACCAAGACCATAGCAAGTTTACTGCCCTTTTACGCAATCAAAAGGGCCACCATGTTTTCTTTGCGGCGCTAGATACAGCTGTCGTTTCTTTTGCTGGTAGCGGCTCAGGCTCCAATGGTGATTGTTGATCGCTATGCTCAGAGTCAGCACCTTTAAACTCTAGCAGTCGGATCTGCGTTAAGTCATGAATACTGGCATTGGCTTTTTCTAGTGTTTTGTTGAGCTGACTTATTTGCTCTTGGTAATTCGCTATCAGCTGTTTTTGATCACGGACTTGCTGCTCTAAGTGTTCGTTCTTCATCTTTTCAAGCGCTAACTGGTGTTCAAGTGCTGTGCTGTTCTGTACGTTTTGACTGTTCACGGACGTACTATTGCTAGTGTTCACTGATTGTTCAGTACGTTTTTTAGTGACAGGCTCACCAAACACTCGGATCATCTCTGAGGTGTCAATTTTCTTATCAGCGGTTCTGGAAAGCTCACCATCATTGATCTTCTGATAGATAGTGGTTCTTGACACCCCCCACTGTTTCGCTGCTTTTGTCACCGATATGTTCATTGCTCACCTAGTGTTCAAGTACGTTTTTAGCCCCTGTACAGTGTAACTGTTCAGAACGTTCAGTGAGTAACTATCGCACCAACCTTGCCGCTTGGCAAATACTAATGCTCTATCCGTGTCTGCGGCCAACTATCAACTCAATACATTAAAAAACACCTCAAATCACCTGAGGTATTTTTGTATTCTATATTGTAGTATGTTGTATATTGTATTATACTATATACAACATACTACAAACGCTACATATTTACTCATACAAAATTAAGGACAATGACTATGGCACTCACTATTCAACAGGTTCATAACACTGCTGATCAACTGCAGGAACAGGGTATCAAGCCCACTCTAGCCGAAGTGCGTAAGGCGCTAGGCGGTGGTTCATTTACAACGATTAGTGAAGCCATGAAGTCTTGGCGTCAGGACAACCAAGAAGAAGCGCAGCTAAGGCAGGTGGAATTGCCCAGTGGTATCACTGAGCGCTTACAAACACTGGGTGCGGATATGTGGCAGACAGCCGTTGATATCGCTAATGATCGATTGGTTAAAGAGCGTGAGGCCTTAGAGAGTATCAAGGCTAAGGCGCAGGCTGAGACAGATGAGGCACAAGAGGCGGTTAAGACCTTAGAAGGTGAGCAGGCTGATTTGTTGGTGCAACTAGACGAGGTGACGGCAACCGCAGAGGCAGCCGCTATCACCGCAGCTCAAGTGACTGCTGAACGTGACATCCTAACTCAGACGCTCAGCGATACTCAGCACCAGTTGGAGCTTGAACGAGCCAAAACAGATTCCGCTCAGGGGCAGCTTGCAGATCTGCGTAGTAGCTTTGATCAGCAAGCAAAAGAGCTGAATGCCAACATATCAAAAGTGGCCACACTTGAGGCTAACGCTGCTAGTGATGAAGCAGAGGTTTCTCGTTTAAGTGCAGAACTTGAAGCAGCTAAGACAGAGTTAAAAGCGGTTACCATTGAGCGCAACGAGATCGCAAACGCTACTGCAGAGGTAAAAGGAGAGTTAAAAGCGGTTATCGTTGAACGCGATAAGCTGTCAGGACTTTATGAGCAGCTGACGCAACAGCAAGCGACATTAAACACAGATCATCAGCTGCTGCTTAAGCAGTATGAAACAGTAACGGCCAGCTATAGCGCTGAGCAAGAAAAGACTGGTGCATTAACGATAGAGCTTGAGAAGATGCAAGTGGCACTGGATAAGAGTACAGATCAGGAGTGACCACGCGTTTTGGTTGCATAGAGTGTCGATTAGCGGTAAAATATAGACTGTAATCTATATAGTGACTTTTATATGTGGACTGTCATCACAACCGAACTGTTCAATGATTGGCTGTATCAGCAAGATCAATCGACACAAGAGAAGGTGTTAGCGGCTTTGGTAGCTTTAGAGCAGCAGGGCCCAAGCTTAGGTCGTCCTTTAGTGGACACTGTGTATGACTCAAAATTTACCAACATGAAAGAGCTGCGGGTTCAGCACCGAGGTAAACCACTCAGGGCCTTTTTTGCCTTTGACCCAAAACGCCAAGCGATTGTGCTTTGTATCGCTGATAAGGGCAATAAAAAGCGTTTTTATAAAGAAATGCTAGCCACGGCAGACCAGCAGTATGAGCGTCACCTCAAAACTTTAGGAGAGCCATAACATGACTAAGACACTACAAGAGATGTTAGCGGAGCGTTCAGAAGACAGCCAAGCTCGTATTCAACAATTGGCCGAACAGCTGCTTTTGGAAAACCAGCTGTACCGTCTCCGTGAAGAGCTTGAGATCTCTCAAAAAGAGCTTGCTCAGACCCTAGGTATTAAGCAGCCGTCATTGTCTGCTATAGAAAATCGTGGCCATGATCTTAAAATATCAACTATGAAAAAATATGTTGAAGCCATGGGCGGCAAGCTACGTATTGATGTTGAGCTACCAACAGGAAAGCATGTAGGCTTTAAGGTTTAATGGGTTGTTGACCCTTAAAATGAAATATAACTTAATTAAATACATGTTGGTCGTGTGGTCGAAAGCGTTAGATTTGAGCCTTTCCTAAATTTCGTGTAAGTACTTCTACAATCTAAATAATAGTTACACACTTTTTAGGAAAGGCTCGCCATTAGTATCTGAGCGTATCCAAGCTACCAGAGACCAAAGGCTGAATAGCAATCGAGCTGCTACAAATAAACTAGCGGCTACTCCTCATCTGTTTGGTGAGCGTAGATACAATGATAATAAATACATTGGCTTACCTAGAGTGTCATCTGAGAATAGAAGATATATACCAATTGGATTCTTAAATGGCGAAGTGGCAGGTGATAAACTGTATGTTGTATTAAACGGCACACTTTATCACTTTGGGGTTCTATCAAGTAATATGCACAATGCCTTTATGCGCTTAACAGCTGGGCGTATGAAAAGCGATTATAGTTATTCAAATACCATCGTTTATAACAACTTCCCTTATCCCTTCATGGCAGAAGATGACGACAGCAAGGCGACCAAAGCGCGTGATGACATTGCCAAAGCTGCCCAAACCGTCTTAGATGCTCGTAAGCTCTATCAGGACGGTAGCGAGGACGCACCGACCTTAGCCAAGCTCTACAACACCTATATGATTGACCCCTACCCTGAGCTAACCAAAGCCCATATCGCGCTGGATAAGGCAGTAGATAAGGCGTATGGCTATAAAGGCAAAGGGGATGATGCGAGTCGCGTTGAGTTCTTGCTAAAGCAGATAGCTGAGGCTTAGAGCCACGATCTAAAAATCTTATTAAGCGCCACTGACCTTTAGTTAGAGGTAACTAAAGGTTTTTTTGTGCCTGAAATTTAGTGATTTACGTATGAGAGAGAGGCGCGGAACACCCCTCAAAGCCTAGTAAAAAGGTCATTCATAATAGTATTAGGCGGATCGGAAATAATGGCTCTAATTCGATACATCAACGGATAGCGTGGATTTGCCCAATACACGCCAAACGTACTTGTTGGGCTTACAGTAAAGGACTTTAATAACGATATCGGAACTCTGTCCCGTAAGATTAAGCAATCAATGTCAGTAAAATAAGAGTTATAGCTGAAAGATAAGCGTCTTGCAGTGAATGCATCTACGCCATACCTGAACCGCATCATCTAACGTGAAGCTAGGCAAGACTATAAGATATTTCATGTTCCTAAGACTTAAGAATTATCAAACTAGTCTTTTTTGTCTTGAGAAGTAACTCTGACAAAATGATCCAAAGCTTAACAGACTAAAAAACATCGATTTTTGAGTTTTATTAAATACATATGAACCCACAAAATATAAGGAGAACAAGATGTCGTTATACGAAACCTGTATGATAATACTGACAATCTGTGCAATCTTGCAAAGACTTTAACTTTAATTGTTAGTAAAGATTCTACATTGCTCTAAAGCAATGTAGGCTTTGCATTCAAGAGCAAGATATATTTCCCCTTAGTGAGCAAAATCAGACAGGTTAACGGTAAATGTTGGAATAACTCGAAACTGTTCAGTAGTTTCAAATAGAAGGCATATATCAGTCTTATACTTTTCTGCTACTTTTTTGCCCACATCTAAGGCATCAGCTATATCATTAAACCTCATAGCCAAATCAGGTACTTTTGCATAAGCGGTATTGGTAACATCGGGAGTGTCCTCAAACCTAGCTACGTACTCGTCTGACTCGGTAATATTCACTACATAGCCTAAAAACTGGCTATTATCAGGTAAATCAAATTCTTTGTAGATTTCCTCGATAGGTCTTTCATTAATATCGAGTTTTTCTAGCTTTCTTTTTTTCGCTTCTGCTTCACGCTGCGCTTTAGTGCCTCTAGCTTTTGCCTGTCCCATATAATCACCTGTTATTGAAAATGAATATTAATCGTCAGTTAAAGTGCCAATACTATCTACAAAATGCCAAAAATCTATTGATTGATGAGGATTGCTAGGTAGTGTTGACTCTTTTTCAAATACCAGACGTTCAGAGAACATATTCAGACCATTATCATCACCAGACCAAAATTCTACCTTGTTGCCTTCTTTAAACTTAAGAGACACAACTGAAGGTGACATAAAACCTAAATAATTAAGTGCTATAAATGGCTCGTATATATGAAAAACTCTTTCCTTATCTACACTATTTGTATAGTCAATAGAAATATCAAAATCAGTGTGATCTATCAAACTATTAACTATATTAATTAGATACTGACTTTCTCTCGATTCAAAATGTAACAGCCATTCAGGTGCATTAGAATTGCTACTTATTTTAGTCTGACGTACCATTGTTAAACCTCTTATTTCATTTATTTTTAATGACATTCACTTTCTCTAGAATATAGGCAACTACCCACATAAACAAAAAACAAATATCGCTTTTTAGTATACCCCAAGGGAACCAGCTATTTCACCACTCAAACGTATTAACAGACCACTTAAAACAGACTGCTATAATGGAACCACTTATAACAGACTATTTTAGGTGTTTATGTTTATTAGAGCGTATCTACGAGCGTCTACCAAAGAACAAGATGCTAAGCGTGCCAAAAGCGAGCTCATAGCATTTGCCAACGATCATGGCCACAAAATTGCTGCCTTTTATGTCGAAAACGAATCAGGCGCTATCTTGGCGCGACCAAAGCTGATGCAGCTGATTGAAGACGCTCATAAGGGCGATGTGATCTTAGTTGAGCAGATTGATCGCTTGGCGCGTTTGAACCAAGCTGATTGGGATACGCTAAAAAGAATGCTATCAGAGAAAAAGCTCTCTATCGTATCGAAAGAGCTGCCGACCTCATATATGGCGCTTCAATCTGAAAGCAGTACAGAATTTATGAGCAGTGTATTGCAGGCCATTAACTCGATGATGCTGGATATGCTCGCAGCCATTGCTCGAAAAGACTATGAAGATCGCCGTAACCGTCAGATGCAAGGTATTGCTCGTGCTAAGGCAGAAGGTAAGTATTCAGGACGTAGGAAAGATACGGAAAAGCGCAAGATCATCGCTAGTCTGCTCAAATCAGGTCATAGCTATTCTGATATTCAAAAAATGACCAAGTGCTCACGGCATCTGATCGCTGATGTGGCCAAGGAAAGACCGAAGATGCTCAGTACTCATTAAGTGGTTCCACTACGGCAGTCTACTATAAGTAGTCTGTTAATTGATTAATAAGCCTTTTTAGTTGGTTCCGCTGGGATATACTCATGTAGAACTGCATGTAATAACACTAATTTGGACTTTGATAATGAAAAAGGATAAACCATACATTGTTGTGGTTTAATATTGTTGTAACAACGGTAACTTTACTTATTTAATAGAAGAAAATCATGAGTATATGCATTATTACAATAATGAGCGTATTCAACTCAAACTAAAAGGACTGAGCCCTGTGCAGTACAGAACTCAGTCCTTGGTATAAACTAAACCGTCCAAGTTTCGGGGGTCAGTTCAAATTTAGTTTCATATCAGGGGCTTTTTTGTTTTTAGAGCTAAATTATAAAAACTTATTAAGGCCAGTACCAATAATGCTGTCACAAGCTTTATTCAGCTGCGTTATTAACATCCTGTAGCGGCTGCGATAAACGCTCAGGATGGCGCGGCATCACGCCTTGGTACTGGGCATAAATTTTCGGTAAATCTGCTTCGATATCGCCAGTTGGATGGACCAGAGACAAAAAACGAACTTCTTTAGTATTATAATCTAACGCTACTGGTAAGATAGGTACATTGGCTCCTACTGCCAAGTAATAAAACCCAGTTTTCCAGCTGTCAGTATATTTGCGCGTGCCTTCAGGCGCTAAACCCAAAAACAAAGTCTTATTATTTTTAAACTTATCGATACTCGCTTGTAGCACTGAGCCTTTGGCTTCGCGATTAATAGGTATGATACCAAGCCAGCGCATGAGCTGCGCCAGCACTGGTATTTTGAACAGCGTATGCTTGCCCATAATACTGATTTTGAGATCCAGTGCAAACAAGCAAGGTAGCGCATATATCCCGTCGATGTTGGAGGTATGAGGGACAGCCAAGACCACCGCTTGTGAGATATTAGGGATAGAGCCTACGGTCTTCCAGCCCGCCGACTTCATCAGCATACGACCTATTTTAGGAGTCAGTTTACCGCCGCGCTTAGGGATTAAGTTGCCCAGATCTTTTTTATTAAGCTCAGGCAATACTTTAGAGCGTCTGTTCGCAGTAGGTTTAGCAGTGGGACTGGTTTTTGGGTTTGAGGACATAATAGCACTACACAATGAGAATACCCCATCATAGCATTAACCTGAGCGGACTAACTTATTATTTATATTTTGCTTTATTTGTATAGCTTGACTAGATTTTAGTCATAAAAAAGGGATAACGCTTAACGCTTATCCCTGTGTGAAAATCGTTTAAAAACTTTGTAACTCTATAACGCAATATCGGCTAAGTTACCTTTACTCTCAAGCCATGACTTGCGATCAGCGGCACGTTTTTTCGCCAGTAGCATATCCATGATGCCATTGGTCAGTACCATATCGTCCATATCAAGCTGCACCAAGCGGCGCGTATCGCGGCTCATCGTCGTCTCACGTAGCTGCTCAGCACTCATCTCACCCAGTCCTTTAAAGCGCGTGATTTGCGCTTTTTTATTGCCCGATACCTTGGCTAATATATGCGCAAGCTCTGGCTCATCTAGCGCGTAATGCACCTCTTTACCCACATCGACACGGTATAACGGCGGCATGGCAACGAATAAATGACCGGCATCCACTAGCGCAGGGAAATGCTTCACAAATAACGCGCAGATCAGCGTCGCAATGTGCAGGCCATCAGAATCAGCATCTGCTAAGATACATATCTTGTCATAGCGCAGCTCGGACAGATCATCAGAGGCAGGATCCACACCGATCGCAATAGCAATATCATGAATCTCTTGGCTTGATAGTACCGTATCCGAAGAGACTTCCCATGTATTCAAAATCTTACCCCGCAGTGGCAATATCGCTTGATAGTGACGATCACGTGCTTGCTTAGCACTACCGCCTGCCGAGTCACCCTCTACTAGGAACAGCTCTGCGCCATCGCGCAAATCACCGCGACAATCCGCCAATTTTCCCGGTAACGCTGGTCCCTGAGTGATTTTCTTACGAGCGACTTTTTTAGCTGACTTTAGGCGACGTCCTGCTTTATTAATCGCCAATTCAGCAATCTGCGTGCCCATATCCGCATGTTGATTTAGCCACAAGCTAAAGGCATCTTTTGCCAAGGTCTGTACAGCGGCTGCAGCTTCGCGGCTAGAGAGACGTTCTTTGGTTTGACCAGAAAACTGCGGCTCAGAAAACTTCAGGGATAAGATATAGTTCACCCCATCCCACACATCTTCTGCGGTTAGCTTCACACTGCGTGGTAATAAATTATGAATATCACAAAACTCACGTAACGCTTCTAAAATACCTGTACGCAGTCCATTGACGTGGGTACCGCCCTGCGCTGTCGGAATCAGGTTGACATAGCTTTCTTGAATCGGTGTACCACCCTCAGGCAGCCAAGACAAGGCAAAGGTCACACCCGCACGTTCGCCCGCTTTTGCATCATAATTATAATAAAACGGTGCTTCAGGTAGTGTCTCAAGACCGTCTAGCTGCTCGCTTAGATACTCGACAACCCCATCGGTAAATTGCCAAACGACCTTTTCATCATTGATATCATCGGTGAACTCAATCGTTAGTCCCGCGGCCAAAACCGCTTTGGCTTTTAAATTATGCTTGAGCTGCTTAACGTTAAATTTGGGCGTATCAAAGAAACTACCATCGGCCCAGAAGTGCACTCTGGTACCACGTTTGCGTTTGTTTGAGCTGACTGATTCCGTCAACGGCGTCACGGCTGCGCCATTTTCAAACGCCATATCAAACTGGGTACTATCACGCCATACCGTCACTTCAACGTGCGTAGATAGCGCATTGACGACAGAGATACCCACACCATGCAGACCGCCCGATACTTCATAATTAGAAGTCGAGAACTTACCACCCGCATGCAAACGGGTCAAAATCAGCTCAATACCGGATTGACCAAACTCAGGGTGAATATCGGTTGGCATACCGCGCCCATCATCTTCGACAGACAGCGATCCATCACTATGCAGCTGCACTTTGATGGTTTTGGCATAACCCGCCAACGCTTCATCCACCGAGTTATCAATGACCTCTTGCGCCAAATGGTTTGGTCGCGTGGTATCGGTATACATACCTGGGCGACGACGTACGGGTTCCAGCCCTTCTAAAACTTCTAACGATTGCGCATTATATTGACTCACAAATGCATCCTTAACTATTCATGTGCGTTTAACTCTATAAAACCATTATAACCAAAAACAGCGACGTTAAGGTCAATAGTCCATCGTTCACGTCATATAATGTCGTCTATCTAAGACCTTACTAACTCTCGTAGCATCTCTATCACCATCGGTAGCTGCTCACCAAAGTCACTAAAGCGATGGTCTCCTCCTGCTTGTACGGTTACTGATGCGCCCTGACTTTGATAAAAGGCCTGAGACAACTCAGCGTTTAATAGCTCATCACCTTGTTTCAGCAGTACAGCAACTTTATTAGGAGAAGTGACTTGAGAAATTTGATGATCTGCAAACCACTGCAAATCTGACGGCGTAATACGCCAGCCACCTGCCGTCGTATGCAGGACTTTATTATCCGATGACTCATCACTACTATCTTGATTTGATGCTGAGTTATCAGAAAAGCGCTGTAGCGTGATATGAGGCTGTGTGCTAGGATTTAGCAGCAATGCAGGACAATCTATTTGATTACTGATTAAGGTAGAAAAATACCCACCCAATGAGCTACCGACCAATACCGTGTTGGACGATCCCGTCTGTTGGTCTTTGCTATTATTTAACCCTTCTATCAATGACAACAACTGCTCACGCACTTGCGCAGGCGATTTATTAAGATCAGGGCGCAGCACCGTGATATCAGGATGATGCTGCTGGCAATATTTTTCTAACAGCAGCCCTTTAGTCGAGTTTGCATCGCTGTCCAGTCCATGGATATAAATCAGGTTCACGTATCATCTCACTTATTAATTTTGTTATGATTGTCTTATATAGACCAGTGACGCTAAGCATAGCACCCGATGCACAAAAATAATAACAATAAAACGGCACACTATTAGTCAATATTTGCGACATAATAATATAGTCATAATCGTCTGGTACCAGTCAAAGGAATGACGGTAATCGCAATGGAGTCGCCATGAATCAACAGTTTGAGCTGTTCGACATTGACAACCCTTGTATCGGTGTCTGTCAAAGCAATAAAAAAGGCTATTGCTTTGGTTGCCTGCGCAGTCGAGCCGAGCGCCAACGATGGCATGATATGACGACTGAGCAGCAACGCGAGGTGCTGAGGCTTATCGCAGGACGTAAGTTACGTATAGAGCTCATGCGACTGCGTAAGAATGAGCAGTTAGGATTTGATTTTGAAGAAAAGTTTGAGATGGGTGAGTTGTTTTGAAAGGTACAGATAATAAGAAAAATTACTCAAGGAACATAAAGCTTATATAAGAAGGTTCTAGCTCATTTTCATTACACCACAGGTCGAATCTATCTCGCTCACTTGCAATAAAACCTTCATCATCATCAGTGATCATAATATAAGTATTTATATTAATTGGTTTCAAGTAGCCTTCCCCAGATATAAACAGCCTTGTTAAAATAAGACTTTCTATTACCTCGTTGAATGTGGTTCCATGATGGTTTCTTAAAAACTCTTCCACTTGATCATCTGATGTTAAATAGCCACCATTCAGCATCATAAGACGGATAGCTGCAACTTCTGCTTTTCCAATAGCAGCAGGTCTCCAACTATTATCATCCTTTCTTTTGAGATGTTTTTCCTTGAGTTCTAATGATTCATATTTCCAACCTACTCTACCTTCGTGTTCTACTACTTCAGCTATCAATAAAGGCTGAATATTATCCATATAAAGTTTATCATTCCAAGGCATATCTACATTGAAATATATAGATATTTTAGACCATATTATTTCAAGTATCATTTTTGCTGGATTATATCTTGTTGAGCAGATAGCTACCCATTCGTTCTTATCCTTGATAACCGAGAAAGGTACGCTATTACTTTTTATAAGGCAAAACTGATTCGACGTAACTAGAGCAGGAATACTCGGTATTCCTAAGCCATCGCCTTCTTCCTGTATTCTTTCTTCTATTATGTCCACAAAAGTGGTACGCAATCCTTGCTCTGTTTTATACCCTTCGTAACCATGAATAATGGTTATGGGAGCTAACGACTCTTGAACCAATACATAGAATAATATGGCATCGCTTTTAGAAAGGTCATGTATATCAGAGTATTTCTTAGGTGCAGTTTTCCCCGTAATTTTTGAAAATTCTTTTGCAGCAATCCTAATATCAGGTTTATAACTTTCGTGTATAAGTCTATGTTCAAAATGTTCAGCAAACTTTGTACGTATAGAGCCAAGATGTTGAATGGCGTCTATAAAATCAGCTTTTCTCAAATTTTTCTTGACCTCAAAGATACAAAGTACCTTATCAATACTATAAACATATTGTTCAGTTAGTCCATATCTATTGCCATCTCCATACACAAGCATACAATCAACTTGTTGTGGTAGCATCTCATCTCCAGTAGAAATAAAGCCAGAAACAACGCGCAACTTCAGAAATTTTGGAATAGTGAACTCATTATCGATACCTTGTTTAGTAACCTCTTCATAGGCAGAGCCTAGAGTAGGCATATGAGGCATCTTAATACCTTGTAACTTTTCGGATTCAGCTTTTATAAACTTCTCAAGTAGCTCAGATGCTTTCTCAATCAAAGTAAATTTCCTAAATTTTTCAAAATTATATAGTCATTTATGAAATGTAATTTAGCATCTATATTAAGAACCAACAATCTATATATAGCAATAAAAGTTATATAATAGTGCAAGTTAGACTTTAAACTAAATATAAAATTTTTACTGAGCAAAATTTAATATTTCCAATAAAATATCACACAAAGAAAAGCCCCCTTCTACTTTCGCAGAAGGGGGCTTTTGGAATAGAGAGCTGACGATGACCTACTCTCACATGGGCGAACCACACTACCATTGGCGCAACGATGTTTCACTTCTGAGTTCGGGAAGGGATCAGGTGGTGCCATCGCGCTATTGTCGTCAGCAAAGGGGGTTAGATATGAGTCTGTTCGTGTGACTTTTGATAAGTACCACTTACCCTAACTGAATCAAGGTTAACGGTGATATCGAAATGTTCTGTCTGTTTCTATAGCCTGG
>NZ_JABLTF010000018.1:0-124569 GCF_024085615.1 Psychrobacter sp. PSP | reverse complement strand
GAGCTGACGATGACCTACTCTCACATGGGCGAACCACACTACCATTGGCGCAACGATGTTTCACTTCTGAGTTCGGGAAGGGATCAGGTGGTGCCATCGCGCTATTGTCGTCAGCAAAGGGGGTTAGATATGAGTCTGTTCGTGTGACTTTTGATAAGTACCACTTACCCTAACTGAATCAAGGTTAACGGTGATATCGAAATGTTCTGTCTGTTTCTATAGCCTGGGCTATACAAGATAGATTAATTAGACTTGATACAAACCACTTGGGTGTTGTATGGTCAAGCCAAACGAGCAATTAGTACAGGTTAGCTACACACATCACTGTGCTTCCACACCCTGCCTATCAACGTCCTAGTCTTGAACGGCTCTTTAGGGAAATCTAATCTTGAGGTGGGCTTCCCGCTTAGATGCTTTCAGCGGTTATCCCATCCGAACGTAGCTACCGGGCAATGCCATTGGCATGACAACCCGAACACCAGTGGTTCGTCCACTCTGGTCCTCTCGTACTAGGAGCAGATCCTCTCAAATTTCCAACGCCCACGGTAGATAGGGACCGAACTGTCTCACGACGTTCTAAACCCAGCTCGCGTACCTCTTTAAATGGCGAACAGCCATACCCTTAGGACCTGCTTCAGCCCTAGGATGAGATGAGCCGACATCGAGGTGCCAAACACCGCCGTCGATATGAACTCTTGGGCGGTATCAGCCTGTTATCCCCAGAGTACCTTTTATCCGTTGAGCGATGGCCCTTCCATACAGAACCACCGGATCACTAAGACCTACTTTCGTACCTGCTCGACTTGTGGGTCTCGCAGTTAAGCGCGCTTTTGCCTTTATACTCTTCGACCGATTTCCGACCGGTCTGAGCGCACCTTCGTACTCCTCCGTTACTCTTTAGGAGGAGACCGCCCCAGTCAAACTACCCACCATACATTGTCCTCGGTATTGTGATACCTGAGTTAGAACCCCAACATGACCAGGGTGGTATTTCAAGGATGGCTCCACCAAGACTGGCGTCTCAGTTTCAAAGCCTCCCACCTATCCTGCACAAGTCAGGTCAAAGTTCAATGTAAAGCTGTAGTAAAGGTTCACGGGGTCTTTCCGTCTAGCCGCGGGTACACAGCATCTTCACTGCGATTTCGATTTCACTGAGTCTCTGCTGGAGACAGCGCTGCCATCATTATGTCATTCGTGCAGGTCGGAACTTACCCGACAAGGAATTTCGCTACCTTAGGACCGTTATAGTTACGGCCGCCGTTTACTGGGGCTTCGATCAAGACCTTCGCTTACGCTAAGCCCATCAATTAACCTTCCAGCACCGGGCAGACATCACACCCTATACGTCCACTTTCGTGTTTGCAGAGTGCTGTGTTTTTAATAAACAGTTGCAGCAGCCTGGTATCTGCGACTGCCAGCAGCTCAAGGAGCAAGTCCTATCACCACCAACAGCGTACCTTCTCCCGAAGTTACGGTACCATTTTGCCTAGTTCCTTCAGCAGAGTTCTCTCAAGCGCCTTGGTATTCTCTACCTGATCACCTGTGTCGGTTTAGGGTACGATTCGTTTATAACTATTGCTTAGAAGCTTTTCCTGGAAGCATGGTATTTGCCACTTCGCTGTACATGTACAGCTTGCTATCAGATCTCGGTATAGAATAGCCCGGATTTACCTAAGCTATAAACCTACATCCTTTCACCTGGACAACCAACGCCAGGCTGACATAACCTTCTCCGTCCCTCCATCGCATTATAAACAAGTATCGGAATATTAACCGATTTCCCATCGACTACGCCTTTCGGCCTCGCCTTAGGGGTCGACTCACCCAGCCCCGATTAACGTTGGACTGGAACCCTTGATCTTCCGGCGTGGATGCTTTTCACACCCATTATCGTTACTCACGTCAGCATTCGCTCTTGTGATACCTCCAGCATGCTTTACAACACACCTTCACAGGCTTACACAACGCTCCCCTACCACTTGAAAACAAATTCAAATCCGCAGCTTCGGCTCCTAGTTTGAGCCCCGTTACATCTTCCGCGCGGGCCGACTCGACTAGTGAGCTATTACGCTTTCTTTAAAGGATGGCTGCTTCTAAGCCAACCTCCTAGCTGTCTATGCCTTCCCACCTCGTTTCCCACTTAACTAGGAATTTGGGGCCTTAGCTGGCGGTCTGGGTTGTTTCCCTCTCCACGATGGACGTTAGCACCCACCGTGTGTCTCCCGGATATCACTCATCGGTATTCGGAGTTTGCATCGGTTTGGTAAGTCGGTATGACCCCCTAGCCGAAACAGTGCTCTACCCCCAATGGTGTTCGTCCGAGGCGCTACCTAAATAGCTTTCGGGGAGAACCAGCTATCACCGAGTTTGATTAGCCTTTCACCCCTATCCACAAGTCATCCCCTGGCTTTTCAACGACAGTGGGTTCGGTCCTCCGGTGCCTGTTACGGCACTTTCAACCTGCTCATGGATAGATCACTCGGTTTCGGGTCTATACCCTGCAACTAGTCGCCCTATTAAGACTCGGTTTCCCTACGGCTCCCCTAAACGGTTAACCTTGCTACAGAATATAAGTCGCTGACCCATTATACAAAAGGTACGCGGTCACCCAACAAGTGGGCTCCCACTGCTTGTACGCACACGGTTTCAGGTTCTATTTCACTCCCCTCACAGGGGTTCTTTTCGCCTTTCCCTCACGGTACTGGTTCACTATCGGTCAGTCAGGAGTATTTAGCCTTGGAGGATGGTCCCCCCATCTTCAAACAGGATTTCTCGTGCCCCGCTCTACTTAATATGTTAACGCTAATGTTTCGAATACAGGACTATCACCTACTATGGTCAGCTTTCCCACGCTGTTCTTCTACATTAGCTTTAATCGGCTTCTCCCCGTTCGCTCGCCGCTACTAGGGGAATCTCAATTGATGTCTATTCCTAAGGGTACTGAGATGTTTCACTTCCCCTCGTTTGCTTCCTAATAAATTAGGATACCTACCTTATGGTAAGTGGGTTTCCCCATTCAGAAATCTCCGGATCACAGGATATTGCCGCCTCCCCGAAGCTTATCGCAGGCTGTCACGTCTTTCATCGCCTCTGACTGCCAAGGCATCCACCATGTGCGCTTCATTACTTGACCATACAACCCCAAGTAGTCTTTCGACTTCTAAGTGTCATACAATCTAATTATGATAACGATATCACCTATGTTTATACGCTTGATTCAGTTCTCTTTACTTTTTTAATAACTCACCCCTGGGATAACAAATAATGTCGTTAAGAGGTGAGTTATTAAGGTTAAGATGGGCGCGTGAATACGCTCATCCTAACCCAGACTCATATCTATGTTTTTAAATAGTTCCTATGCTCTCGTCGAGTCATAGTTTTCTGTATAAAACAGAAAGAAGTAATCGTGTCTTTATTCAAGATGAATCACTTGTTTCTATTTGATACCTATTTTATTTAGCACGCTAAGCTTAGCCGTATGTAGTGGTGGAGCCAAACGGAGTCGAACCGTTGACCTCCTGCGTGCAAGGCAGGCGCTCTACCAACTGAGCTATGGCCCCTGAGCGAGGATACAATCGAAGCACTGCTTCGATCCGAGCGCAAGAGGAAATCCCTTAAAGGAGATTTACTTAGGGCTCTTTCACCTACATTAATAATGGTGGGTCTAAGTGGACTCGAACCACTGACCCCCGCGTTATCAACACGGTGCTCTAACCAGCTGAGCTACAGACCCTGATACGTCCTAAAACGTAAGCTTAAACTAAAGAACAACTTGTTGTGAATTCTTGCTGAGCGAATGCCGTCTATAAGGAGGTGATCCAGCCGCAGGTTCCCCTACGGCTACCTTGTTACGACTTCACCCCAGTCATCAACCACACCGTGGTGATCGCCCTCACTAAGTTAGGCTAACCACTTCTGGTGCAATCAACTCCCATGGTGTGACGGGCGGTGTGTACAAGGCCCGGGAACGTATTCACCGCGGCATTCTGATCCGCGATTACTAGCGATTCCTACTTCATGGAGTCGAGTTGCAGACTCCAATCTGGACTACGATAGGCTTTTTGAGATTCGCATCACATCGCTGTGTAGCTGCCCTCTGTACCTACCATTGTAGCACGTGTGTAGCCCTGGTCGTAAGGGCCATGATGACTTGACGTCGTCCCCGCCTTCCTCCAGTTTGTCACTGGCAGTATCCTTAGAGTTCCCACCCGAAGTGCTGGTAACTAAGGACAAGGGTTGCGCTCGTTGCGGGACTTAACCCAACATCTCACGACACGAGCTGACGACAGCCATGCAGCACCTGTATCACAATTCCCGAAGGCACTCTCGTATCTCTACAAGATTCTGTGTATGTCAAGACCAGGTAAGGTTCTTCGCGTTGCATCGAATTAAACCACATGCTCCACCGCTTGTGCGGGCCCCCGTCAATTCATTTGAGTTTTAACCTTGCGGCCGTACTCCCCAGGCGGTCTACTTATTGCGTTAGCTGCGTCACTAAGTCCTCAAGGGACCCAACGACTAGTAGACATCGTTTACGGCGTGGACTACCAGGGTATCTAATCCTGTTTGCTACCCACGCTTTCGAGCCTCAGTGTCAGTATGATGCCAGGAAGCTGCCTTCGCCATCGGTATTCCTTCAGATCTCTACGCATTTCACCGCTACACCTGAAATTCTACTTCCCTCTCACCTACTCTAGCCTAACAGTTTCAGATGCAGTTCCCAGGTTAAGCCCGGGGATTTCACATCTGACTTATCAAGCCACCTACGCTCGCTTTACGCCCAGTAATTCCGATTAACGCTTGCACCCTCTGTATTACCGCGGCTGCTGGCACAGAGTTAGCCGGTGCTTATTCTGCAGCTAATGTCATCGTCCCCGGGTATTAACCGAAGAGTCTTCTTCACTGCTTAAAGTGCTTTACAACCAAAAGGCCTTCTTCACACACGCGGCATGGCTGGATCAGGGTTCCCCCCATTGTCCAATATTCCCCACTGCTGCCTCCCGTAGGAGTCCGGGCCGTGTCTCAGTCCCGGTGTGGCTGATCATCCTCTCAGACCAGCTACAGATCGTCGCCATGGTAGGCCTTTACCCCACCATCTAGCTAATCCGACTTAGGCTCATCTAATAGCGAGAGCAACAAGTTGCCCCCTTTCTCCCGTAGGACGTATGCGGTATTAATTCGAGTTTCCCCGAGCTATCCCCCACTACTAGGTAGATTCCTAAGTATTACTCACCCGTCCGCCGCTCGACGCCTGCGAGAGCAACAAGTTGCCCCCTTTCTCCCGTAGGACGTATGCGGTATTAATTCGAGTTTCCCCGAGCTATCCCCCACTACTAGGTAGATTCCTAAGTATTACTCACCCGTCCGCCGCTCGACGCCTGATAGCAAGCTATCATCGTTTCCGCTCGACTTGCATGTGTTAAGCCTGCCGCCAGCGTTCAATCTGAGCCATGATCAAACTCTTCAGTTTAATCTATCTGAAGCCTTTACCTATAAATAGGAAGACGACTTCTAATCTTGGCTCATTTAATCTGGCAAAATCGCTCGTAATTATGTTCGTAATGAATTAACTTTGAGTTTTTCTGCTGTCTTAAATGATAATTTTTATAGTTGGTGTTCTACCGAAAAGATAGTCGACCAACTTTATTTTTTAGCATTCTGAATCAGCAAAAATCCACACAAGTTGTTCTTTAGTTATGCTTTTAAATAGTCTCAATCACTGTCGTCCAGTCATCGATATATAGGGTATTACTAACGCTATTCGCCTTTTCCGTCTCCGGTTAAGCTATCTAGCGAGCCGACTATCTTATCATAATGATTTGAATTGTCAAGACTTTTTGTAATTTGTTTCGCCAGGTTAACTGGGTTATTAATGTGTAATCTACACATCTTTCACTGCCAGCTCGTCTGATGAGGGCGTATTATAGAGGGTTTAACTTTTGTGTCAACCTGTTTTGTTGATGTTTTTGGACTTATTTTAGTGGAACATAAAAATGGTAGTTTTTTCAATGGGTTGGAGCTGGCTGCTTTAAAAGGAAAGAAAATAGAAGTGTGCTCTGATTGATAGTTTTATCAGATATGTATTGCCGTTTATTATCTTTGAAGTATTTTTTACCTCTTTGAATTTGCTTTTACTTCTTCCACCTTCAATATTGATATTACTACAAACATCGCTATACAGAAGGTCAATCGCCAAGTTTTATATAGTTTTGCCAACATTCTATTTTGAAATGTTCAAAAATAACTTTCGCAGTTTATCTCTGATTGAGCTTAAGGCTCTACCCCTTGCTATCTAGTCTTGGTAGACGGTTTTTGCTATAATCATCCTTTTATTGCATTACTTATTTTTGCTGATTATCTGTATTAGATAGATGACAGAGTTCTGTCTATGATGTCGTTATTGGTTAGACACTCTTGAATAACCAATAAAACCCACAATATATAGCAGTACAAAGCAGTAGCAAGTAATGTGTCACTCTTACTATATATCACAATAATTAGATATAATTGATGCGGTCTCACGGTTATATGATTGATGGTTGCAATCATCACTGCCAACGGACCCAATAACAGGCGAATAGATTATGGTAGCGATTACTTTACCCGATGGTAGCGTGAAAAACTTCGAAGGTCATACAACAGTCATGGAAGTGGCGCAAAGTATTGGGACAGGGCTCGCTAAAGCGACAGTTGCTGGACGTGTCAATGGTCACCTAGTAGATGCGTACGATCCTATCGTCGCTGATGCCAACGTTGAAATCGTAACGCCAAAAGACGATGACGGTGTCGATATCATTCGTCACTCATGCGCGCATTTGCTTGGTCATGCAGTTAAACAGCTATATCCTGATGTGAAGATGGTCATTGGTCCTGTTATTGATGATGGTTTTTATTACGATATCTTTAGTGAAACGCCATTTACGCCTGAGCACATGGAAGCTATTGAAAAACGCATGATGGAGCTGATCAAGCAAGATTATGACGTTATCAAAAAAATGACGCCACGTGCCGAAGCAATTGAGATCTTTGAATCACGTAACGAAGACTATAAGCTAAAACTGATTAATGATATGCCAGGTGAAGAAGCTTTTGGTCTGTATCATCATCAAGAATACGTCGATATGTGCCGTGGCCCGCATGTGCCCAATACGCGCTTTTTGAAAGTATTTAAACTGACCAAAATGTCAGGTGCTTATTGGCGCGGTGATGCGAAAAACGAGCAGCTGCAGCGTATCTATGGTACTGCTTGGGCTGATAAAAAACAGCTAAAAGCCTATATCCAGCGTATTCAAGAAGCAGAAAAACGTGACCATCGTAAAATTGGTAAAGCGTTAAACCTATTTCATATGCAAGAGCAAGCGCCAGGTATGGTATTCTGGCATGCGAATGGCTGGACAATTTATCAAGTACTTGAGCAGTATATGCGCAAAGTACAATACGACAATGGCTATCAAGAGATTAAGACACCGCAAATCGTTGATCGTAGTTTGTGGGAGCGCTCAGGACATTGGGGCAACTACGCAACTAATATGTTCACAACCTCTAGTGAAAATCGTGATTATGCCGTAAAACCAATGAACTGCCCTTGTCATGTGCAAGTGTTCAATCAAGGCTTAAAGTCTTACCGTGATTTGCCACTACGTATGGCAGAATTTGGTTCTTGCCATCGTAACGAGCCATCAGGTTCATTGCACGGTCTGATGCGCGTACGTGGTTTTACGCAAGATGATGCTCATATCTTTTGCACGCAAGCACAGATTCAGCAAGAAGTAGCAGAATTTATCAAGCTAACGCTTGCTGTCTATGAAGATTTTGGTTTCGACAACATTATTATGAAGCTGTCTACTCGCCCTGAAAAACGTGTTGGTAGTGATGAGTCTTGGGACTTTGCAGAAAAGGCGTTAGCAGATGCGCTTGATAGCTCAGGCCTAGACTGGGATTATCTACCTGGCGAAGGCGCTTTCTATGGTCCAAAGATTGAGTTTAGTCTAAAAGACTCGTTAGGTCGTATTTGGCAATGCGGTACCATTCAGGTAGATCCCAATATGCCTGAGCGCCTCGATGCTGAGTTCGTCAATGAGCAGAACGATCGTGAAGTGCCTATTATGTTGCACCGTGCCATCTTAGGGTCATTTGAGCGCTTCATTGGTATTTTGATCGAACACTATGCTGGTTGGATGCCAGTATGGCTAGCACCGCAACAAGTTGTGGTCATGAACATCACTGATAAGCAAGCTGATGCCTGTGAAAACGTGGTTAGTGAGCTCAAAAATGCAGGTTTGCGTGCGGTTAGCGACTTGCGTAACGAAAAGATTGGATTTAAGATACGAGAGAAAACATTAGAACGTATTCCCTATATGCTAGTATTAGGGGATAAAGAAGTGGAATCGGGCAGTGTCAACGTCCGAACGCGCGAAGGTGAGAACCTTGGCGTGATGAGTGTTTCTAAATTTATTACATTAGTACAGACCGCTGTCAGTAAAAAAGGCCGACAGACCCCAAAAACAGATGAGGAGTAATACCTATTAAACAGTCCAACCGTTTGAACATCAACGAAGATATCAACGTCAAAGAAGTCCGTCTCGTCAAAGAAGATGGCGAGCAAATGGGTGTAGTTGATATCGCAACCGCGATGAAAGCGGCACGTGATGAAAACCTAGATTTGGTTGAATTAGTTCCTGAAGCTAAGCCGCCAGTATGTAAGATCATGGATTATAAACATTTCCTCTATGATCAAAAGCAAAAGGCTAAAGAAGCTAAAAAAAACCAAAAGCAGACTCAGCTTAAAGAGATGAAACTACGCCCTAGTACTGAAGAGGCGGATTATCAAGTTAAGCTGCGTAAAATCATTAGTTTCTTAGAAAATCAAGATAAGGTTAAGATTAGTATTCGTTTCCGTGGACGCGAAATGGCGCACCAAGATATTGGTCGCAAGCAACTTGACCGCATCATTGAAGATACCGCTGATATCTCAAACGTCGAACAATTTCCTAAGATGGAAGGTCGTCAGATGGGTATGTTGCTTGGACCTACAAAGAAAAAGTAGTCTTTTATGAGATTGCTTTAAGTAGTGGCTGTCAGTCCATATAGTTATTTATAACTCTAACCATCAATATGCTACGGGATATTGATGGTTTTTTATTATTTGGACTGCCTACTGTCTCTTTTAAATGTATTTAGCCAGATATAATTGGCTGACGCTATTTTACAAAATCTACCTTCTCAACTATTAGATTACGCGGTAGTCTAAAAGTCTGTTTTATATTTGCTAATCAGCATTTATCAAAATTTTTAGTCAGTGTACAACAATAATCTATATCACGACCAATAGAGTCGTTTATAAAAACACTGCTTTTATCTGACATCAAAGGAAATTTCATGCAAGAATTAACACCACCAGAAAACGCCACAACTCCTAGTATCTCTCTCACAGCGCCTGAACCTGTCAAAGAAATACAAAAAAGTGAAGCCGATCAAATGGTTAAGTTGGATGAAAGCCAAATTCCGGAGCTGGATGCCAAAGTGGATGCGTTCGTCGATCACGTGATTACTAACTCCGTGCACAGTCCAGAATTTCAGCAAAACGTCCAATCCATTCATAATCTGGGCACCAAAGAGATTCGTGAGTCAGCGCAAGTCTCTAATCGTATGCTTGAGCTACCGGCCAAAAGCCTCAATGACAGCTTGTTTGATAACTCCCCTATCGCCAAATCTTTAACCGAATTACGCGGTATCGTCGAAGATTTGGACCCAAGCAAAAAAGAGCTGACCAATTCACGTAAGCTATTCGGTCTGATTCCATTTGGTAATAAAGTGCAAGACTATTTCCGTCAGTATGAGTCAGCGCAATCGCATATCAATGCAGTAGTAACCAGTTTATATAACGGTAAAGATGAATTGCTCAAAGACAATGCAATGATTGAGCAAGAAAAAGTCAATATGTGGGAGCTGATGCAGTCTATACGCCAGTATATCTATGTTGGCAAAAAGATAGATGAGCAACTAGAGCAAAAAGTCTACGCCATAGAAGCGACTGATCCTGAAAAAGCGCGTATTATCAAAGAAGAGATGCTGTTTTATGTACGTCAAAAAAACACTGACTTTTTAACTCAGTTGGCCGTCAACGTACAAGGTTATCTAGCGCTCGACACCATCCGTAAAAACAATCTAGAGCTGATTAAAGGGGTTGATCGAGCAACGACGACCACTGTTTCAGCACTACGTACGGCGGTGGTAGTTGCTCAAGCCATGACCAATCAAAAGCTGGTACTTGATCAAATCACTGCGTTAAACAAGACCACCAGTAGTTTGATTGAGTCAACCTCTGCCATGCTTAAGCGTCAGTCAGGTGAGATTCATGAACAAGCAACAAGTAGTAGCATTGAGCTTGATAAACTGCAAAATGCCTTCAATAATGTCTATGACACCATGGATATGATTAGTAATTATAAAATCGAAGCATTAGAAAATATGAAACAAACGGTCAATAGCTTGACCACTGAAGTCGATAAAGCACAGAAATACCTGGATAAATCAAATCAAACCACAGTGCTAGAAGTCTCAAAAGAGCTAGACAGTAAAAAAATCACCAATCAATCAAGCAGTGTTGATATCGATATTTGATTGATCCCAATAGCGTTCATTTAAAAATGCAACGCTTTTTGCTATTGAAGGCACATAAGGCAATTGACGCAAGATATTGCGCTGCCGTTCGTGTTAATATAGTCACTATTAATAATTTAAAAAATAGATACGGTAATTTATGAGTTGGAATGATCCAAACGCCTCAAGTGAGGCACAAAAATACGACAACCCAATCCCTAGTCGTGAGTTGATACTCAGTACGATTGGTGAGCATGGGGAAGTCACTCACAAGCAGCTGGCGCAGATCTTTGAGATTGAAGATCCAGATCAGTTTGATGCTTTGGGCAATCGCCTAAAAGCCATGGCACGCGACGGTCAAGTCAATCGCGAAGGCCGTCCCTATCGCTATCGCACAGTCACTAAGCAAGATATCGTTACAGGCACCGTATCTGCACATCCAAAAGGCTTTGGCTTTGTGGTGCTAAGTGATATGCCAGATTTATTTTTGCATGAAAAACAAATGCGCTGGGTATTCAATGGCGATACAGTAGCAGCAGTTGGCACGTCAACAGACAATCGCGGTCGTACTGAAGGTCGTATTGTCGATGTGATTGAGCGCCGCCAGAACAACTTTATCGGTACACTTGCGCGTGATGAAGACGGCTATTGTGTTGAGCTTGGTAGTCCAAACAGTCATCAACCAATCACTGTCACTGATGATAATGTCCAAGCCCTCAATATCAAACAAGGCGCGCCTGTCAAAGTCGATATCATCGACTGGCCGAACCAGCATGAATTTGCCACTGGCAAAATCACTGAGGTATTGTCTGATGATAACGATCGAGAGCTGATTATTGAGACCACTTTACTGAACTATGATATCCCATCAGATTTCAGTGAAGCGGCGCTCAAACAAGCTGCTGAATATCAAGAACCAACTGAGAAAGACATAAAAGGTCGCAAAGATTTGCGTCATCTGCCACTCGTTACTATCGATGGTGAAGATGCTCGTGACTTTGATGATGCCGTATTTGCTGAGAAGCGCTCAGGCGGCAACTACCGCGTCGTGGTCGCAATTGCGGATGTCAGCTATTATGTCACGCCAAACTCACCACTAGATCAAGATGCTTACGAGCGCGGTACGTCTGTATACTTCCCGCATCGTGTGATTCCGATGCTCCCTGAAGTTCTCTCTAATGGTCTGTGTTCATTGAACCCTAACCTTGATCGTCTATGCATGGTGGCTGATATTAAAGTATCACGTGCAGGTAAGGTCACAGGATATGAGTTTTATCCATCGGTGATGCACTCACAAGCGCGTCTCACGTATAACCAAGTGAACGACTATTTTGTCAATCCGACTGATAAGAGACTTCCTAAATCATTAACGGGTAATAAAGACGTCAAAAAATCGATTGATACATTGCATCAGCTTTATGAGTTACTGCTCAAAAAACGTGAAGAGCGTCATGCCATGGAGTTTGAGACGGTCGAAACCTACATCAAATTTAATGAAAAAGGCGGGATTGACGCTATATTACCGCGTACTCGCGGTGACTCTCAGAAGCTGATTGAAGAGTGTATGCTCCTCGCTAATACCTGCGCGGCAAACTTTGCACTCAAACATGAGCTGCCAGTCTTATATCGTAACCACGATAAGCCTGATAATGAAAAATCAATGCGTATTCACGAATATGCAAAAAACTTTGGCCTACCCTTCCCACAAGAGAATCCAACGCAAGCCGATTATCAGCGTATTATTGAAGCAACCAAAGACAGACCAGATGCGATTAGCATTCATAGCATGTTGCTGCGCTCGATGATGCAGGCAAATTATGCCCCTGACAATATTGGTCACTTCGGCTTGGCTTATGATGAATATAGCCACTTTACCTCGCCGATTCGCCGTTATCCAGATCTAATGCTGCATCGTGCGATCAAAGCAAAAGTAACAAACAGCAAGCAACCTGTCATGGATTTTTCACTTGACGGCGCGGGTACACAGACGTCTGATACAGAGCGCCGTGCAGAAAAAGCATCTCGCTTTGTAGAGTCTTGGCTCAAGTGTCATTATATGACGGATCATGTCGGTGAAGAGTTCGAAGGGGTTGTGACGACCGTGACCAACTTCGGCCTATTCGTTACGTTGACTGATCTATACATCGATGGCTTGGTACATATCTCCAATGTGGGCGATGATTTCTTTGTTTATGATGAGCAGCAACAGCAGCTCATCGGCAAAGACAAAGGCACGCTGTTTGGACTTGGTGACTTGGTCAAGGTACAGGTTGCTGGCGTCAACATGGACTTACTGCAAATTGATTTTGATTTGAAAGAAAAACTTCAGTCTAGTGCCATGAATCAGACCAAAAAACAGCCGTCTAAGAAAGGTCCAGCAAAGAGAAGTAGTCGTAGAAGCTCTAGCAAAAAAAAGCTAATCTGAAACTGTAGCACCATAAATAAAAAAGGGCTAACGATAACGTTGGCCCTTTTTTATGCTTTGTTATTTATAGTTTTAGGCTAAATATTTTTTTACTGTGCATTACTCATCTGTTCCAAACGATCTTGCTCAGATTTCTGCGCTTGATCGATTTTATTGGTTGCATCATCTAAAATGGCTTTTGGCTGTTCGCCAAGTGGTTTGCTGGCGATATTTGCAGAGCTATTCTTAGAGCTATCTGCATCAGATACAGCTGCTGTAGGCTGTTCAGAAACAGTACTGCTAACGGCAACCTCTCTGTTTTTCTCATGACTGTTACCATTAACGATATTAAAGCCCAATAGTGCCACGATTCCGATTACGGCAAATATGATTACATGCTTCATTTCCATAAAAAATCTCGACTTTGATTAATTACCAAATACGAGTTCCATTGCACTTTTTGTGCCTACTTTTAAACCTACTATCTCTTACTATTCTTGCGGACTATTATTATTGAGTAAATCCGTTTCATCTGAGCTTTGAGCAATCTCTTGCTCGACCTTTTCCATCAGCTTGTCATCAGGGCGGGCATCGAGGACCTCATCAGCATTACGGCCTTGCAAAATAACTTTGGCTCGCGCCTTCGCTTGCTTTTTATCTTTATCATCAACAGGATTCTCATTATCTTGATGGGTAAAAGTAGGCTCAGGCGTGGTTGAGGTTATCGTCATGTCAGATTTAGCGCTGCTCGTACTGTTCTGCATATGTTCAATGGCTTTCTCTAATTTGTCGTTAAACCGCAAACGATAAATGGGTTCAGGCAAGCTAAAGCCTTCGTTTTCTAGTGCATGTTTGGTCTCTCTGATGGCAATACTACGCGCTTTAGCAAAGTCCGTCTCTGATTGATCTACCCAAACCTGAAACTCTAAAACGATATTGGAATCACCCACATTGGTAATCACCGCGATGGCTTTGGGCTCCTCCAATACAAATGCGAGCGTACCTATTGCATCCAGTCCTACTTTGATAGCTGCTAGCGGATCATCATTCGCATCAACACCTAATTCAAAAGTAAAGCGGCGCTCGGGATTTTTAGTGTAGTTGAGAATGGTGCCTTTAAACACCTCAGCATTCGGAATACGCAACTGATTGCCATCCAATGTCATCAGTATCGTCGCACGTGAGGTCAGACGAACGACAATACCCTCTTGCCCATTGATAACCACCTGATCACGGGCGCGAAATGGCTGGCGGATACTGAGCATTAGTGAGGCAATATAGTTTTCGATAGTGTCTTTGACTGCAAAACCAACGGCAATACCGATGACACCTGCGCCGCCAAGCAAAGTACCTAAGATGGTTTCTGCCCCGATAAGGCTCAGTCCCAAGATCAGACCAAAGATTATAAAAATAACTTTGACGGTCTGCGATAATAGCTCAGCGACAAACGGATTTGGCGTTAAGCGTTGCCACATTCTTTTGCAATTGGACAACCAACTACCAAACCATGTGACCAATGCAAATATAACAACGCCGACCAATAGCAAAGGCAGCGCCTTCACTAAATTTTCCAATTGCGCTTTTAGTCCTTGATAAACTGTCGAGACATTTTCTTGGACATCTAATGTGCGATTGATATTGTCATCAACGGTGACTACATCAGTCAAACGGTTGGTCAGATTGATGGCCTGCTGCGCTTTTTTTTCGTTGGCAGTCTCTCCTGCCAAGGTGACCACGCCTTGGCTCACACTGACAGTAACGGCTTGTAGACCTTCGATTTCAGAGAAAATACCATTGATACGCTGACGGATTTCATTATCTTTTTGCGGAGTGGGTGTGGTTTCAATTTGACCGTTATTGGTGCTCTCACCGCTGATGACGGGGGGCTGGGCAGGTGTCGGTGATGAGGTGGCGGGGTCTGATGCTTCCTCGTCTGGCGCAGGATCACTATCAGGTGTTGCCTCTTGTGTACTTTCCATGCCGAGCGCAGTTGCAATGCCAGAGAGTTCTTCACCAGCTGCATAGGCGGGCCACGTACAAACGATGCTTAACAGCAACACCATTTGACCCCACGCTTTTATAAAACGGCGTATCATTGGACGGTCAAAATAACTGGCCATAAGCATCCTTTATTTTTTACGGGTTTTTCTTGCTTAGCTGATTGCTGATAATTAGCTGTCTGATTTTAACCGACTAATTTTTGATTTATTTAGCTATCTAAGTAAAGCTGCGCTTCGCTCAAATTCAACGTGCCTTCATAGATAGCACGACCAGTAATAATACCTTCGATACAATCACCATAAGGCTTTAACAGCTCGATATCTTTCATATCGGTAACGCCGCCTGATGCAATCACTGGTAATCCGCCTTCACGCGCCAAATTAACGGTTTGTTCAACATTCACGCCCTGCATCATGCCATCGCGGGCAATATCAGTATAAACGATTGATGACACACCTACATCAGCGAAGCACTTGGCAAGCTCAGTAGCCTTGGTATCGGTAACATTGGCCCAGCCATGAGTGGCGACCATACCGTCTTTGGCATCGATACCAACAATGATGTGTCCTGCAAATTCACGGCAAGCTTTAGCAACAAAATCCGGATCTTCAACCGCTTTTGTACCGATGATAATATAAGTTAGACCTGCAGTGATGTACTGCTCGATGGTATTCATATTACGCACGCCGCCGCCCAACTGAATAGGCAGGTTCGGATATGCTTTGGTAATATCATTGACCACTTGTCTGTGTACTGGCACGCCATCAAAAGCACCATTCAAATCGACCAAATGCAGACGGCGTGCGCCCTCATCTACCCAACGTGCAGCCATAGCGACTGGGTCATCAGAAAACACCGTATCATCTTCCATACGGCCTTGTTTTAAACGTACACATTTACCATCTTTTAAATCAATAGCCGGGATAATGACAGGCACAGCACACATATAGCATTCCTTATAAAGCACAATATTGGCAATAAATTTAGACAATTACATTGTTGAGAATGAAACGATATTAGAGAATCAAACAACGATAGAAAACACCACGCAAACGTGGCATGGCGTACAGACAGCGTCACCAATCAGGCAAAATAGGGTGAAAGTCTATTCAAACAAAGATGGAATACAACCAAAACCAAATAGTTATGGCCGTCAGTTGTAGTACGTAGAATCACCACCAACATTCGTTAAATTCTATTACTGACTGGCAATTTTAGGTCAATTTAGCGTATAATCCTAGGTAAATTTTTATTTGTTTCTATGTGATAGTAACCATGCGTTACGCTTTTTGTTGAGACGGTATTGCTTAATCGCACTTCATAATGCCTCAGAGACAATGAGCAATGGCTCAATATATCCGTATGATATTAACTGATATATTGCCAAAAAGGGTTATAATAGAAATCTAATCTGGTAGTCTGTATACCACCGATACTGCAGTATAAAGCCCCATTGGTTGCCGTTTAAAACACTATTACTAGCTAACAATATAAAACAGTTATGACTAGAGTTTGGCAGCTCACAAAAATAATGTGATGCTTGCTTATCTAGGTTGTCTTTTAGCCAGTTGATCATCTACTTCAATAGATCGTTTTTAGTCATACCTCTAAAAAATTGCGTATTTTTGAATGATGCTGATTGGATAAAAGTGGCCCATCATACTGGTATTACAAGTTTTTAATTTCAATGAAACGTATGATAAGGCTGTTATTTTCAAAGTAATCTCTGTTGGCAATGTGCTTTTGGCGATTGATTTTGATTCAATAGTTTTAGCATACACCTTGGTAGCCAGTCGCCACTTTGGTAATTCGAATAAGACATTAACGTGTTGTTAAGGAGTCTAAGGTCAGCGTTAATACTCTTAATAGTAGTTATGATCATGTATTATCTTCAGAGAGCTTTCATCCTTATTTCAGTATAGAAATAGATGATTGAAGGCTTTATTGAGTGAGATAAATGTTCAAGCTACCGATGTACCAAACAGGATGTCTGGTATCGTTTTAGACTATGGACTAAGTTTTCGCTTATGATTACCATCAAAAAAGGTTTGGATTTGCCCATCACCGGTGAACCCTCCCGCGAGATATCTGAGCACCAACCGACACATGTAGCACTTATTGGCTATGATTACGTGGGCATGAAGCCTACGATGAATGTTAAAGAAGGTGACATTGTAGCCAAAGGTCAGCCCGTTTTTGAAGACAAAAAGCGTGTTGGCGTCATCTATACTGCCCCTGCTGCTGGTAAGGTCGTCGCTGTTAAACGTGGCGAACGTCGAGTGTTTGAGAGTCTTGTGATTGAGGTCGACCCGAATGGTGAAGAAGTAGACTTTGAGCGCTATGACTCACAGCAGCTTGCTGACCTAGACTCTGAAGTCGTTGAAACCCAACTGATTGCCTCTGGCGAATGGACTGCGTTTCGCACACGTCCCTATAGCCGTGCGCCCGAAATCGGCGCTCGTCCACATGCTATCTTTGTGACAGCAATGGACACCAATCCACTCGCCCTTGATCCAATGCTGGTGATCAATGAGCAGCTACAAGCGTTCAATGATGGCCTAGCAGTACTCTCAACACTCACGCCCAAGACCTTTGTCTGCCACCATGGCGACGCCCAGTTGACGCCAGTTGCAAAAACTGCGGCTAATAATGTCACTGAGTATCATGCTTTTGCGGGTAAACATCCAGCAGGTCTTGCAGGTACGCACATTCATTTCTTGCACCCTATCAGCCGCGGCGTGACCGTATGGACGATTGGTTATCAAGATGTGATTGCGATTGGTAAGCTGTTCACAACTGGACGTCTATATACACGTCGTATGCTAAGCTTGGCCGGCCCTGCGGTTACCAATCCGCATCTGATTGCAACCGAGCGTGGTGCTGATATTACGGCATTAACCAAAGGTCAGCTAGCGGCAGGCGAGAACCGTATCATCTCAGGTTCAGTATTGTCTGGTCGCAGAGTATTTGACAATATCGCTTATCTTGGTCGTTTTCATAATCAGATCAGTGCACTGCCTGAAGGTCGTGAGCGTCCTGCGTTTCACTTCTTTAGCCTCGGTAAAAACCGCTTCTCAAAGCTGCCTATCTATATTTCGCAGTTTTTTGGTGGCAAAAAGTACAATTTCACCACAACAAGTAATGGCTCACCACGAGCAATGGTACCGATTGGTGTCTATGAAGAAGTCATGCCTCAAGATTACCTGCCCACTCAATTGTTACGTGCTTTGATTGTCGAAGACATCATCAGTGCCACTGATTTGGGTGCACTTGAGTTGGATGAAGAAGACTTGGCACTATGCACCTTTGTATCTCCTGGCAAATATGAGTTCGGTGATATTTTGCGTGATAACTTAACGCGCATTGAGCTGGAGGGCTAACCACGATGAAATTTTTACACAATATGTTCGATCGTATGGAGCCATCTTTTACCAAAGGCGGCAAACACGAAAAGTATTATGCTATTTTTGAGATGTTTGATACGTTTCTTCGTCAGCCAGGCACCACAACGTACGCTTCATCACACGTTCGTGACGGTATCGACTTAAAGCGTATTATGATTACGGTATGGCTATGTACTTTCCCAGCAATGTTTTGGGGTATGTACAACATCGGTCATCAAGCACTAACCGCTATCGCTCAGCTCGGTCTGCAACCTGAAGGCTGGCGTACCGTCATCACTAGTATGGCAGGCTACAACCCAGACAGTATCTGGGCAAGCTTTGTTTATGGGGCCATGCAGTTTTTGCCGATTTATATCGTGACGTTTGCCGTCGGTATTCTCTGTGAGATTATCTTTGCGGTCGTCCGCGGACACGAAGTTAACGAAGGTTTCTTTGTGACGTCAGTTCTGTTTGCACTATGTTTACCACCTGATATTCCTTTATGGCAAGTTGCCCTCGGTATTATCTTTGGTGTGGTGGTCGCAAAAGAAGTGTTCGGTGGTACTGGTAAAAACTTCTTGAATCCTGCCCTATCAGGCCGTGCGTTCTTATACTTTGCCTATCCAGCCTATATGTCTGGCGACTCAGTATGGACAGCTGTAGATGGCTTCTCAGGTGCGACCCCGCTTGGGCTTGCCGCGCTTGGTGTGGTTCCTCAAGATTTTGTTGATGTCTATGGCAATGCCATCACGTGGAGTGATGCATTCTTAGGCAACATGCAAGGTAGTATCGGTGAAGTATCGACGCTAGCTATCCTAATGGGTGCTGCGGTGTTGCTTTGGACGCGTATTGCTTCTTGGCGCATCATGGCAGGTTGTGTGGTTGGTTTGATTGCTACTTCATTGGTGTTCAACCTGATTGGCTCTGATGACAATATGATGATGAGCTTGCCATTCTACTGGCACTTGGTTATCGGTGGTTTTGCGTTCGGTGCAGTATTCATGGCAACCGACCCCGTTTCTGCTGCGCACACCAATAAGGGCCGCTGGGCTTATGGTATCTTGATCGGTTTTATGACCGTTCTGATTCGTGTTATTAACCCAGCTTTCCCAGAAGGCATCATGCTGGCTATCTTGTTTGCCAACTTATTTGCTCCACTGTTTGATTATTTTGTGACCCAAGCAAATATCAAACGCCAAACTGCTCGGAGGGTTCGTTATGTCCAAGCCCAAAAGTAATAATGCCAAAACCATCAGTGTGGCTTTGACGCTGTGCTTGGTTTGTTCAGTATTGGTCTCAGCTGTCGCTGTTGGCCTAAAACCTGCACAAATCGAAAATGCACGCTTGGATCGCAATAAAAACATCTTGGTCGCCGCTGACATGTACAATACTGAGTCTGATACAGCAGATGATGTCGCCGAACGTTTTAAAGATTTTGATGTCAAAATCATTGATCTAAACAAAGGCAACTACCTTGATGATGATGAGTTAAAAACGGCGGGTATTCCTGATCGTAATGCTTATGACGCCAGTCAAGCGACCAAAAACCAAGCCTTAAGCGAAGACTTGGGCGACAATGATCCTGCTGGTATTGGCCGTAAGCCAAAATACGCCAAAGTCTATGTCAAAGAAGATGACGCAGGCAAACCTGAACTGGTTGTATTGCCTATTCAAGGCTACGGGCTATGGGGTACGATTTATGGTTTCTTAACGCTTGAAAGTGACATGAATACCATCAAAGGTATCAGTTTTTATGAGCATAAAGAGACCCCAGGTCTTGGCGCTCGTATTGAAGAGCCAGAGTGGCGCGCACAGTGGAATGGCATCCATTCTTATGATGACAATGGCGACGTTGCTACTGGTGTGACCAAAGCGGGTAATCCGAAAGACAATTGGGTCGATGGTATCAGCGGCGCAACACTAACAAGCCGCGGCGTCAGCAACATGATTCAGTTCTGGTTAGGCGATCAAGGCTATAAGCCTTATCTAGATATGCTACGTAAAGAGAGCGGTCAGACCCTTGATGATGCAGATACACAAGCAAATCAGTCAACGTCGGTCGCTCAACTTAACACCGAATTGGCAGCCGCGCTACCAATAGCTAATGGCAAGGAGGCATAAAATGGCTGACACTAAAAGTATTTTAACCACGCCTATTTTTGACAATAATCCCATTGGTCTACAGATTCTTGGTATCTGTTCGGCACTGGCAGTCACAACGAGTATGGCCAATGCCATGGTCATGTGTGTGGCACTCACCTTGGTGACGGCATTTTCAAGCTTCTTTATCTCTATTATTCGTAAGCAGATTCCATCGAGCATTCGTATCATCGTACAGATGACCATTATTGCTTCATTGGTTATCTTGGTAGATCAGGTACTAAAAGCGGTCGCTTATGATGTGAGTAAAGGTCTGTCGGTCTTCGTTGGTTTGATTATCACCAACTGTATCGTTATGGGCCGTGCTGAAGCATTTGCCATGAGTAACCCACCAGTCCCAAGCTTTTTAGATGGTATTGGTAACGGTCTTGGTTACTCGGCAGTCTTGCTATTCGTTGCCACCATTCGTGAGCTGTTAGGCGCAGGAACTTGGTTTGGTATCACTATCCTACAGCCAGTTACTGATGGCGGTTGGTATATACCAAACGGTCTGTTGCTATTGCCACCATCAGCGTTCTTCATTATTGCTTTGTTTATCGCAATCGTCCGTACCTGGAAACCAGAACAAGTGGAAGAAGCTGAGTTTGTAATGAAGCCGCAGTCTAAAGGCATGGCACATGGAGGCGGTCACTAATGGGACATTATATTAGTTTATTTATAACCTCAGTCTTTATCGAGAACATGGCACTTGCCTACTTCTTAGGCATGTGTACTTTTTTGGCCGTATCCAAAAAAGTCTCGACAGCGATTGGTCTAGGGGTTGCTGTGATTGTCGTGATGGCCATCACCGTTCCGCTAAACAACTTGCTATTCCAGTTCATCCTAAAAGATGGTGCATTGGCTTGGGCAGGCTTCCCTGATATCAACTTGAGCTTCTTAGGGTTGCTTAGTTACATCGGTTTGATTGCAGCCACCGTACAGATTCTAGAGATGTTCTTGGACAAGTTTGTACCAAGTTTATACAACGCGCTTGGGGTATTCTTACCACTAATCACCGTAAACTGTGCCATCTTGGGTGGTGTACTATTTATGGTCGAGCGTGATTATAACTTTGGTGAATCTGTCGTCTATGGTGTGGGCGCAGGCTTCGGTTGGGCACTTGCTATTACTGCATTGGCAGGTATTCGTGAAAAGCTCAAATACTCAGACATTCCAGCGCCATTGCGCGGTCTTGGTATTACCTTTCTCACGGTTGGTCTTATGTCGCTCGGCTTTATGTCGTTCGGTGGTATGTCCATCTAAACTACTAAGCTCAAAGCTTCTATTAGCTATTTGATCTATTTAATTCATTTATTCGGTAAGGGTTCGGACACAGCATAAAAAATGTCTTCGCACCCCTACCCCATAGATTAAGGATACCTACCATGGATTACGCTACGGCGATTGGTGGCGTTGCTATGTTTACCTTGATCATCATGGGCCTCGTCGCTATTATTTTGGCGGCGCGCTCAAGACTGGTCAGTTCAGGCGATGTCACTATCCATATTAATGATAATCCCGATAATGACGTGGTGACACCAGCAGGCGGTAAACTACTGCAAACGCTAGCGGGCGAAGGCATCTTTTTGTCTTCAGCGTGTGGTGGCGGTGGTACCTGTGCGCAGTGTCGTTGCCGCGTTATTGAAGGTGGCGGTTCTATTTTGCCCACCGAAGAAGGCTATTTTACTCAAGGCGAGATCCGCAATCACATGCGCTTGGCTTGTCAGGTAGCTGTTAAGCAAGACATGAAAATTGAGATTGATCCTGAATTCTTTGATGTACAAAAATGGGAATGTGAGGTTATCTCAAACGATAACGTTGCGACTTTCATTAAAGAGCTGGTGCTAAAAATCCCAGAAGGCGAAGAAGTCAACTTCCGCGCTGGTGGTTATGTGCAGCTTGAAGCGCCACCGCATGAAGTGCATTATAAAGACTTTGTGATTGACGAAGAATATAGAGAAGACTGGGAAAAATTCGGTATCTTCAACTATGTCTCGAAAGTTGATGAGCCCGTTATCCGTGCTTACTCAATGGCCAACTACCCTGAAGAAAAAGGCATCATCAAATTCAACATCCGTATCGCAAGTCCACCGCCACGTGGTCCTGACGGCATTCCACCGGGCAAAATGTCTTCATGGGTGTTTAGTCTGGTCCCTGGCGACAAAGTGACGGTTTCAGGTCCTTATGGTGAATTCTTTGCCAAGAAGACTGAAGCTGAAATGATCTTTGTCGGTGGTGGTGCTGGTATGGCTCCCATGCGCTCGCATATCTTTGATCAGCTCAAGCGCTTGAAAACCGATCGTAAGATCAGTTTCTGGTATGGTGCTCGCTCGATCCGTGAAATGTTCTATGTTGAAGATTACGATCAGCTAGAAGAAGAGTTTGACAATTTTGAATGGCATGTGGCTCTGTCTGACCCATTACCAGAAGATAACTGGGAAGGTCCAACAGGCTTTATCCATAACGTGTTGCTCGAAAACTATCTGAAAGATCATCCAAACCCAGAAGACTGTGAATACTACATGTGTGGGCCACCGATGATGAACGCTGCTGTGATCGATATGCTACACAGCTTGGGCGTAGAAGACGAAAATATCATGCTTGATGATTTCGGTGGTTAAATAACCCCGCCAGATAAACTTAAAAGTGTATATAATATATAAAAAGAGTCTCAATTGAGGCTCTTTTTTTGTGTGATTTTTAGCAATCATTGTGGTTGTTGAAACTACAAATCTAACTGGTAGATCAGCATTGCTATCCTATATCATGAACGCTCTAAATATTAAGAAAGGACGCTTATGAAAACCAAATACAAAGATCTGACCATTTGGATCACGGGTGCTTCTAGTGGTATTGGGCAAGCATTGGCGATTGCCTTTGCCAAGCGTGGTGCTAGAATTATTCTCAGTGGCCGTGATAACCAAAAACTAGAATCCGTCAAAAAAAGCTGTAAGCGTGCGAATAGGCATATTGTCATTCCGTTTGATATCAGTGACGCTGCTCAAGCAAAAGCCGCCTATGACAATGCCAAAGCTCAGGCTGGAAACATTGATTGGCTCATCAATAACGCCGGTATTAGCCAGCGCTCACTCATCATGGAAACTGACGAAGACGTCGAGCGTCAGATTATGGAGGTAGATTACTTTGCTCAGACGCGACTAACCAGACTGATACTGCCTGATATGATCGCACAAGGTGGCGGCAAAATCGTCATGGTATCGAGTGTGGCAGGATTACTAGGGACACAATATCGCGGTGCTTATGGCGCAGCCAAAGCCGCATTGCATATGTGGGCAAACAGTTTACGGGCAGAGTTGCATGACAAAGGTATAGAGGTTGCGACGATATTCCCAGGATTTATTCAGACCAACATCTCTATCAATGCCTTGACAGGTGATGGCAGCGTTCAGGGCACCATGGATGAAGCAACCAGTAACGGTCTCACGGCAACTGATTTTGCAAAGCAAGTGGTGAAGGCACTCTCAAAAGGTGAAGAATATATCGTGGTCGCTGGCAGTAAAGAAAAGCTGGCCACACGGGTCAATCGTGTCTCACCGCCCAAACTTTATAAGCTCATACGTGAGTCGCAAGTAAAATAGCTTGGTATGCAGTAGATTAGTATGCAGTGGCTTGGTATGCAGTAGATTGTCACCGAACATTGCCATCATTGGTATTTGTAGGGTCAAGGGGTGTAAAATAGGCCTGACCTATTTTATACCCCAACTCATTTCTGCGTTATACCGAAGATCCTATGAAAAATACCCGATACTGCTCCGCCTCCTCAAAACCCATAAATGCTTCTTTGCTTGGCATCGCGGGTCTCGCTAGTATGGTGAGTCTCAGCGCCTGCCAGCAAACACCAGATTATAACTATCTGACTGGTGAAACGATGGGGACAAGCTACCATATCAGTTATCAACTCCCTGATAATGCAGATGAAGCTGCCATACAAGCGTCAATCGATGAACGCTTGAAACAGATTAATGACAGCATGTCGACCTATCAGAGCGACTCAACCATAACCAAATTCAATCAGCTGGGCAAAGGCACACCGATTGCCATCGACGCTGATTTTAGTCGGGTGCTGGATGTGTCAAAGATTGTCTACGAGCAGTCTGGCGGCGCATTCGATCCTACGGTGATGCCGCTTGTCGAGACCTGGGGTTTTGGCAGCACCATGACAGTCGAGCGTCTACAAAGTCCGCCTACAGCGCTCGAGATTGCCCAAGCAAAAGCACTGGTAGACTTTGAGAGTATTATAAAAAAAGATCAAACGGTATCCAAAACTAAAGACGGCGTCGAGCTTGATTTTTCTGCCGTTGCCAAAGGGTATGGGGTTGATGTCATCGCCGATGTGCTGAGAGAGGATTATCAAATTCGTAATTATATGGTTGAGATTGGCGGTGAAATTTCGACATCTGGCGTTAACAACCAACAGCAGCCATGGCAAATTGCGATTGACGCCCCTATTGAAGGCAGCACTGTCAGCGAGCGTCAAACAATCTCTGCCATCCGCCAACCAAAAAATACGGCTAGCCAAATGCATCTGGCAACCTCAGGAAACTATCGCAACTCCGTCATATTTGATGGCAAACGCTATAGCCATACCATCGATCCGACCACTGGCAAACCCATCGCGGGCGGTGCGCCCTCCGTCACTGTCGCGGCTGATTCAGTTGCATTAGCTGATGCATGGGCGACAGCGCTGACAGCGATGCCCTATCATAAAGCACTAGATGTCGCTAAAGCTCAAAACTTGGCTGCTATGTTTGTAGTATTGGCTGACGATATAAAAACAGACGGGTCTGAGAGTAATATTTCTGATAACGTGTCTGATGATAATATCGATGACTGGCAAGTGGTTCAGACACCAGCAATGCAAGCATTACGCGCTGACAAAAAGCCCTAGTAAGTTTTTGGCATTGAAACAAGAGAATACGATAACGCGCAACGAGCAACACCAAAATTTGCTATACTATTAGTTAGTTGCCATTAAAAGTACATCATTATCATTAACAGCAACCGCCCCACTTTTGACAATGAGGTTTCCTCTATGCTTAGCCAATTGCTTCCTATGCTTGCCATTACCTTTACAGTGTTTATCCTATTTTTCGTTTTTATGGGCATCGGTTATATGGTCAAAAAAAAGCCGCTCAAAGGCTCTTGTGGTGGTGTTGCCAAATTGATGGGGGATGAGCAGTGCTCATTTTGTGGCGATGATCCCAACAAGTGCGACTCATTGATGGCAGAACAACAAGAAAACGCGTTAAGAGCTGCCCAACTCGGCAAATCTGTGTAAAAACTCATTGGTTACCATACGCGGGTAGTATTTACCTAACATCTGTTCGTATAATAGCGTCAAGTCATTCAAAGTGACTTGGCGTTATTTTCATGTCGCCATCTCTTATTATGCCTATTTAGACACTCTCTATCTAGATATTTTCTATTTAAAAAACTGGCTAGCAAACATATCTGTTTTGCCCTCTGCAAATTTTTAGTTCTGATTGACGTTATTGATTACCGTTTGGGTACGTGTCTGAGTAAATGATCTTTGGTGTTGTTTTACAAGCGACGATTTTTCGGTGCTGTTTTATAACGTGTCCTTTTCCCTGTTATCGTTGTGCTGTTATGTCTACCTCATCCAATCTGCCTTCATCACGTTTCACCTTTTGGTTAGTGCTATGCGCCATGATTTTGCTAGCGACCAATATGCGTGCCCCTATCGTTGCGCTGGGCGCTATCGCGCCAGTGGTGAAAGAAGCACTCAATATCTCGGAGATACAGATTGGCTGGTTGGGCGCTGTGCCGATGCTGGGTTTTGCCCTTGGTGCGCTGATCTCGCCAGCCATTGGCAAGCGCTTCGGACTTGAAAATACGCTGATTGCCATGATCGCGCTATTAACCACTGGCATGATTCTGCGTACCGTTATCCCGACGTGGACTGGGTTTTTGATGGGGACGTTGTTACTTACCCTAGCCATTGGCTTTGCCAATACACTGGCCGCGCCTGTCATCAAGCAACGTACTCCGCAACATATTCCGCTGATTACGGGTTTGTTTAGTTTAACAATGACGGTGACCGCTGGGATAGTCTCAGGCATCGTCCTCCCTTTGTCTGAGCAAGTAGGCTGGCAATGGGCGTTGGGTGGATGGACGGTTTTAGGTATTTTTGCGTTATTGATTTGGTTATTTTTGCGTGTGCGTTTGGGCTCATCCAACCACCAACCCGTCATATCTACAGATAAAGATGCCTCTGATATCTCTATTTGGCGAACGACGTTTGCTTGGCAAATTGCTGTCTTTATGGGGCTACAATCATTACTGTTTTATACCGTTGCCAGTTTTTTGCCTTCTATTTTGGTTAGTAAAGGGCTATCTGCCGTGAGCGCTGGCCAAATGGGTTCTGTGTTTCAGTTTATGGCACCCATCTCTATTTTGAGTCTGACATGGCTGATTAATCGTGGTCGTCCTATTCAAGCACTCGCCGTGTTTGCCGCTGTGCTCAATGTCATTGGCGTATTAGGTATCAGCTATCTATCTACTGAGTTGGCGTGGCTATGGTCAGCCATGATGGGGATTGGTTGCTCAGCGATTTTTACCTTGAGTATGATGCTGTTTTCCCTGCGTACCTATACTACCAATCAATCAAGTGAGCTGTCTGGTATGGCACAGGCCGTCGGTTATTTGATTGCCTTTTTTGGTCCGCTTGGCACAGGCTGGCTCCATGAAGCGACTGATAGCTGGAGTCTGCCGCTTTTTATTATTCTGATACTGATGATTGCAAACGTTGTGATTGCTTGGCTCGTCAGTCGTCCAGTGATGGTCGATGGCAAATATATTTGATATTAGCTTATCAAAATCTCTACATACTGCTGTCTATAAGTCCTTGATTTCTAACGCGCAATAAAGCTGTCTTGAAATTAACCTTAGGGCAATATTGGTGGCTGTCTTATTTTGCTATAGTCAGTGCAAGATGATTTAAATCTTGAGCTGACTCTACATCAGCTTGATTGCTTATAGGACATAACACCCATGCTAAATACCCCTTCTCGGCTCGCTCAGCGCCTGCCTGCCATCGCCATGCTCGCTGCTGTCATGGCGATCAGTGGTTGTCAAAAAGAGACTGAGCCGACCACACCGAATCAACCGACTGACACCCAACGCTCAGATACTGAAACGACAGACAACCAAGCCAATACAACGTCCGTAGACGCCAATGCTGATGCACCCACCGATATGCAAGTCAACGACGCCCCAATCACTATTTTGGCCCTAGGTGATTCATTGACAGAGGGTCTTGGGGTGGATAAAGATGATAACTACCCTGCGCAGTTAGAAGATCGTCTGCAAGCAATGGGTTATAAGAATACTGAGGTGGTCAACTCCGGACTGAGCGGTGAAACCAGTACGGGACTCGTCAATCGCTTAGACTGGGTACTACAGACCAAACCTGATGTGACGATTTTGACCATTGGGGCTAACGATGCGATACGCGGTATCGATGTGGCGACGATTGAAGCCAATATTCGGACAGCTGTTAAACGTTTGCAAGACAATGGCAGTGTCGTCATTTTGGGCGGGATGTCGATCTATGATAACTTGGGCGATGACTACGTTGCCGCATTCTCAGATATCTATCCTCGCGTCGCTAAAGACATGAGCGTCCCTCTGATACCATTCTTTTTGGAGGGTGTCGGCGGTGAGGCTGAGCTCAACCAAGCAGATGCCATTCACCCAACCAAAGAAGGCTACACAATCATCGTCAATGACAATATCTTACCTATCTTAGAGCCCACGCTACAAGAAGTCACAGCAGCCGAAACCTCTCAGGCCGACACAACCAAAAATACGACAAACGAGTCCACTTAACGAGATACTGTAATGACATCACCTTCGACTGCCCCATCAATACCGCCAGTAGATACTGAAAAATCTGCCCTACTCACCGCCTCCCAGTTAAACAAAACTGTGCAAGTCGGTGAGCAAAAATTGTCTATCATTAAGGACGTAGATATTTATGTCAATGCTGGCGAGTTTGTGGTCATTATGGGCAAATCAGGCTCGGGTAAATCGACCTTGCTGGGCTTACTCGCAGCACTAGATTATCCTGATAGTGGTACGGTATCGCTGGCAGATCAAACGCTCAGCAGCTTGGATGAAGACTCACTTGCGGTTATTCGTCAACAGGACATGGGTTTTGTCTTTCAGTCATTTCATCTACTGCCGACCCTAACTGTCGCTGAAAATATCGCCTTTCCTCTTGATATTGCCAGACGTCCAAACCCAGCACGAGTCAACGAGCTGATCGATGCGGTTGATTTGGGTCATCGCCGTCATAGCTTACCCAATCAGTTATCAGGTGGTGAGCAGCAGCGTACGGCGGTGGCACGAGCGCTAGTATCGCATCCAAAGATTGTCTTTGCCGATGAGCCGACAGGGAACCTCGATGAGCAAAATGCCGATCAAGTCATGCAGCTGCTATTAAATCTACGCCAGCAAGTTGGCTCGGCACTGGTAGTCGTGACTCACGATCCTGCGCTTGCCGAGATGGCAGATCGCGTCATCACCATGCATGACGGCCGGATTGTACCGACATGAATGAAAAGCTGACAGACAACACATCGACTGATATAAAAAAGACTGATACCAGTATGCGTCAAGAGACCAGTTATTCTAGCGGTATCCTCAATCAACTTTTCACCAAAACACTAGGCTCGCAAGCACTCAGCCGTAGCTGGTGGCAGCGCTGGGTGTATCCAGTGTTGTTTCTACTCACATTGACCTTGTCACTTGCAACCTACCTGACCCTCGACTCTGTGCAGCAGTCTGTCGATCGTTATATCAATGACAATCAGCGCGCACTCGTTGGTGGGGATTTGATCTTAAACAGTAAGCAAGACTGGCCAAGCGAGGTATTGGCGCAAGTAGAAACCATCCCCGATACGCAGACCGTGTATGACTATCAGTTTAGCGCCATGCTCGTCACCGATGAGCAAACTTTACTTGCCAGCGTCAAAGCCGTCACACCGTCTTACCCTTTGTACGGTACCGCTGAGCTTGCCTCAGGAAAGCCGCTGTGGGAGCAACTAACCGCTGACAATATCGTCGTCGCCCCAGAAGTGCTCAGTAGCCTAAATGCTAGTGTCGGCGACCATATCGATATTGGCGATGCGCAGTTTACGATCAGTGATGTGCTGACCAAAGAGCCTGACAGACCTTTGACCGCCTTTGGTTTTGGTGGGCGGGTCTTGATGAAACAAGATGCGTTAGAGGCCACCAATCTACTCGGTCAGCGCAGCCGCATCAATTACCGTATCGAGATAGCAGGTGATCCTGAACTGATAAGCACGCAGCGCAAAAAGCTCACAGGCATACTGACCAGCTATCCTGATATCGAGCTCTCTGATGCCGAGTCAGCAGATACTTCGGTCTCACGTATCTCTGATAATGTATTGATGTTTTTAAAGTTACTTGTCATCGCAGTGTTGCTACTCTCTGCGGTCGCCATGTACGGCGTCATTAGCGCGTTCGTTAGTAAGCAGCAGTCCAATAATGCCATTCGTTTGGCGTTAGGCGAGCCGCTTGGTTCACTCAAACGTAGCTATTATCAATTGCTTATCGTCACCACCGCCATTGCTTGTATTGCCGCGATTGTACTTAGTCTGGGTTTGCTTAAAATTGGTCAGCCGTATCTCGTGGCTATCTTACCTGCTGACGTGGGTCTATCTATCAATCCAATTAGCGCGATTAAGACCATTGTGATTGCCTTAGCCCTCACGTTGCTGATAGCGCAGCGTGGTTTAAGCGCGCTTAACACCACCAAACCCGCGACCCTACTCAATCAAGGGGCAAGTACGCAGTCGCAAAACTTGCCTTGGTATCGACGCGTGCCATTACTGTGGTATGGCTTGGTGATGACAGGGCTGTATGCCTTCTTTGCTTATGAAGTGGGCTCGCTGTCATTAGGCGCGCAATTATTGGGCGGCTTGATCGGCTTTGTGGCGATATTTTGGCTATTGGCGCGTGGGTGGCTGTGGTTGCTTAATAAGCTAGCGAGCAATGCCAAGGTCAGTTGGATGCAGCGTATCGCCATTCATAATCTGGCGCGCAAGGGCAATCAGTCCGCATTATTCTTTGTCACTTTATCGCTATCGGTTGCGGTGCTGACGCTCATCACCACACTCAATCACAGTATCAATGCGCAGTTTATCAATGCCTATCCTGAAGACGCGCCCAATCTGTTTTTGCTCGATGTGCAAAGCGATCAACATGACGATATTGATGCGATCATTGAGGCGCCTGTCACTTATTATCCGGTCATTCGTGCGCGTGTAGAGACGGCGAACGATGTACCGGCAAAAGATATCGAGCCTGAGGATGGCTTTGATGATCCCACGCGGGTGTTTAACTTAAGCTACGCCGATACGGTGATGGATACTGAGTACATCACTGAATCGCTCACAGACGATGCGCTATATACGCCTATCGATGCGACAAATGAACAAATCAAACCCCTATCTATCTTGGACACTGCCGCCAGTATGCTCAATGTCGGCATGGGCGATCAGGTGCGCTTTAACATTCAAGGTATCGAAATCGTCGGGCAGATCACCAGTATTCGCACGCGCTATGAGCGTGGCCCAAGTCCGTATTTTTACTTCTTGTTTGAGCCGTCGGTGCTGTCCGCTGCCCCGCAGATTCAGTTTGCTACCGCGCACGTATCAGAAGATACCATTCCAGAGCTACAAGGCAAACTGGTACGCCAGTTCCCTGCGGTCACGACCATCGATGGCACGGCTATTGCCAAGCAAATTCAAGAGCTGGTGGTACAAATGAGCCGCTTGGTCTATGTGTTTACTTTGCTTGCCCTACTCACTGGCGTCATGGTGCTGATCAGCTCGCTGCTGTCTACCTCGCAAGATCGTATGAAGGACAGCGCGTCATTTAGACTGCTCGGTATGCAAAAGCGCGATCTGTATATGCTCAATATTTTAGAGTTGGGTGTGCTTGGTATTAGCGCGGCAACCTTTGCCGTCGTTATCGCTAGCGTTGGCGCTTGGGCGGCTATCACGCAGTGGTTTAATCTGCGCTTTAGCGTGCCGTGGGCGAATCTGGCTATTGGTGGCGGATTGCTGCTTGCCTTACTGCTAGGTATTGCTATTATTTATGTACGCTTGGTGATTGGGCGTGGGATTATGGCTCGGGTACGGGCAATGATTTAGTGAAAACTCTAAGTCTTTTATAATTCAATCTTTAATATCAATACCTAGACAAATAGACCGACCCTATGTTACTCAACACTTGCTAGTAGAATAGCCATCATATATATTGACATACCAAAATATTTCTAGCGAACAGGGTTTTTATGGATATACCGAGTAAAGAGGAAGTTATAGATTTTGTGCACAAGAACTTCGGCCAAGAAAGCTCTAAGAATCTAAAAAACATCAGTAAAGGCGGAAATAACAATCAAAAAGGCAGAGACTACGAAAACCAATTCTTGCTTTATAAAACTTTTGAAATAGCTAATAAGTACCCTCATAGTTGTGCTAATCAAATCGTTGATTCTCAAGTCATTGGTTTTGTAGATGATATTTGTCATATTGACTATGAGGTAAGCACAAAGTACAATTTTCAAGCTAAAAATTCGTCTGGAGATGCGGCTAAATGGACAGATGAGATTAGCAATCGTTTCCGAAAACAAAGAAGTATTGATGCTAATCTTTTTAAGGTTGACACCACGGAGAACTGCTTATTAGTTTCGAGCAAAAAACATGCCTCAGAGAACCAAGAGAAAATCCCTATTGATTTAAAGAATAATGATACTTGTGAATACTTTGAGTTTTACCCAAACATATATGACCTAGTTCGCAATACTGACTTGTATCAATATATTGCCAAACTTATCGAACGTCCTTCTAGTTCTGAGTGTGATTATGCTGCTATCTTAATAAATGGCGTTTTGCAGGCTGGAAAGCATAAAACTATTGAAGATATTTTCAAGCAAGCAGAGTCTGATGCGAACCCAAATCCTTTCATAAAATTTCGTACCCATACTGCTCAAATTCCTAATTGGGTACAACAAATATTGACAAAATATTCACATTGTGTTGTGTATAGTTTAAACTATGACAAGTTGATCCTTGATGTAAACGGAATGAAGGTAACATGTAGTGTACAGTTTCTAAGAGAAGTTCCTGAATCCGTAATGAAGAGCACTACAAATATCCAAAAATTAGTGAGCTTGATGCTGTCGGTTACTGGTTATAATATTATGAAATCTCTAGAGTCCTCCAATATGGGAGAGATAAAATGAGTAGAATTTACACCTCTATTGCTACACCTGAAGCACAAAAGCAACTTAACTGTCTTTTGAAAAGCTCAGATGTGCCTAAATTATATCAGTCAGCTATGAAAGAGTTAGGTAGACTCCTAGCTGAAGCTATTTTACCTGATTTTATAAAACAGAAAAGTACTGAGGCTATTGTAGTTTCAACTGCCGAAGATGCTGATTATCTTCAGTATGGCGTATCAGCTACATTGAAAAGCAATAAGGTAAATACTAAGCTCGCTGTATTTTGGAATCATCATTACCAGTTACCTAGCCAAACTAGCGTAGCACCAATTCTTCATAGCTTTATTGAACCAAACTATGAAGATATAGATAATGTTATAATCGTTAAATCTGTTATGTCAGGTAGCTGTGTGGTTCGTACTAACCTTATTGAGATGTTAGACAAAATTAATAAGATTAATAAAATATATATTCTTTCACCTGTAGCTCATGAAAAATCTGAACAAAAATTAAAGGACGCTTTTCCAAAGGAAATTTCTAGTAAATTTGAGTTTATTTGTTTTGCTATAGACGATAGAAAAAATAAGGAAGGTGAAGTTGTTCCTGGCATAGGAGGCCAAATCTATAACTTATTAGGCTTAGATAACCAACCAGCTCTCACAGGATATATGCCTAATGTAGTTAAAGATCTTGCTTTTGCTGATTTAGAATATTCTTGAATAACGAGAAGCTTTGGAAGATACTACTATTTTAAATAAGTAGTTCTTTTTTCTTGCTTCGGAACAATTAATATTAAACTAGCACCTTACTTAATAAATAGAATTTAGTGAGTAGTTATTTACTTCTTTTCTAAACACCCTTACTAGAAATTTTCTTAGCCTCACAAACCCAAAACGCCTTCTACTCCCATAGAAGGCGTTTTTTTTGCTTCACAATCTGTATAGAAATATAAGTCAATATCTGCCCCGCACTTTGCTTATTTTATAGCCCTCATTTGCTATACTAGCCCCACTTTATCGGTTAAACACCCACTTATAACACCCTCCCAAACAGCATGGTAGCCTTATGAAATTCTCAAAGTTCGGTCAAAAATTTACCCAACCCACCGGCATCTCACAATTGATGGATGATCTGGGCGACGCGCTCAAAAGCGATCAGCCAGTCAACATGCTGGGCGGTGGTAACCCTGCCAAAATTGATGCCGTCAATGAGTTGTTTTTGGAGACCTATAAGGCGCTGGGCGTTGACAACGATGCAGACGTGCCCAACAGTAGCGCGATTATCAGCATGGCGAACTACTCCAATCCGCAAGGGGATGCTGGCTTTATCGATGCGTTGGTTGGCTTTTTTAACCGTCATTATGATTGGAATCTCACGGCAGACAACATCGCTCTGACCAATGGCTCACAAAATGCGTTTTTCTATCTGTTTAATCTGTTTGGCGGTGCTTTCACTGATGAGCAGAACGAATCTGTCGACAAATCCATTCTACTGCCATTGACCCCTGAGTATATCGGCTATAGCGATGTGCATGTCGAAGGTCAGCATTTCACTGCCGTATTGCCGCATATCGATGAAGTGACGCATGATGGCGAAGCAGGCTTCTTTAAATATCGCGTGGATTTTGACGCGTTGGAGAACTTGCCCGCGTTAAAGGAAGGTCGTATCGGGGCGATTTGCTGCTCACGCCCGACCAACCCGACGGGCAACGTGCTGACCGATAACGAAATGGCGCATTTGTCCGAGATTGCTAAGCGTTATGACATTCCGCTGATTATTGATAACGCCTACGGTATGCCCTTCCCCAATATCATCTACTCTGATGTCAATTTGAACTGGGATAACAATACGATTCTGTGTTTTAGCCTGTCGAAGATTGGCTTGCCCGGTATGCGTACCGGTATTATCGTCGCTGATGCTAAAGTGATTGAGGCGGTCAGCGCGATGAATGCCGTGGTCAATCTAGCGCCGACACGTTTTGGAGCAGCGATTGCCACGCCACTGGTCGAAAACGACCGTATCAAGCAGTTATCTGATAATGGGATTAAGCCTTTTTATCAGCAGCAAGCGAAGACCGCAGTTACCTTACTTAAAAAAGAATTGGGCGATTACCCGCTAGTAATTCATAAACCCGAGGGCGCAATATTCTTGTGGCTGTGGTTTAAGGATTTACCGATTAGTACCTCTGAGCTGTATGAGACTTTGAAAGAAAAAGGGACGCTTATCGTACCGAGTGAATACTTCTTCCCCGGTGTGGATGTCAGTGACTATCAACACGCGCATGAGTGTATTCGCATGAGTATCGCGGCGGATGAGGACACGTTGGCCAAAGGCATTGCGGTGATTGGTGAGGTGGTGCGAAAGCTGTATGATGGTGAGTAGTCCGTTCTAAAAAACATGTTTTGAAAGTAAAAGGTAATAATGAATTATCACTACTACATTTTATTAAGCCTAGTAATAAACCTTCAAAATATATTTATGAATTGCAAGACACTGCTAATGTATTCTAAGACTAATTAGTTAAAAAAACTTCAAATTTATCACTTTTGATTATATCTATCATTTTCTTAGTAGATTCGTGGATTTCTTCTTCTGTATAAGGTTGATTGTACGTATTCTCTGGATGGTGAATACTGTGCCTTATATAAGACATAAGAGTAAGAAGATTCGTACTAGTATTGCCATTGCCATTATCTCTTATCCAGCTTTTACTTTTTTCTACACTGTGCTCTTCATGTAACCAGCTATCTAGTTTTTTAGAGTTATTTTTATTAGTGATAGAAGAGATATATCCATAAAGTTCATTATGAAAATCAGTTGAGCATATTTCGTAAGTAAAATAGTTTATTTCGGCTAATGTAGGCGAAAAAGAAAAAGTTCTCATTGTTTCAACCGCGATTGCATGGGCTGATTGATTAACCTTCTTAGTCATGTACGTGCAGATATCATCACTAGCAAAATGTTTTAAAAGAAAAGGGGAATGAGTAGTAATAAAAACCTGTTGGTGCCTTGAAATTGTGATTATAGATTCAATTAAAGTTTTTTGAGCTCTAGGGTGAAGAGAAATCTCAGGTTCATCAATAAAGAAGAATAAAGGTTTTTTCAAATCTGAATTGCTTGGATGTTTAATTAAAAAATCAGCATATACTTTCATTACAGCTAGTGCGAATGCTCTCTGCACTCCGCTACCTTTTTTGTAATCATCAATAGTTTTATCTTTTGAAACACCAGACCTTAAAAAATCTATCGCCTTAAAAACTGTAGTTTTACCTGTGTTATTCTCTCCAACTAAGCATACGACCGGCTTATTAGTATCAAAAACAATTGTCTCTGCAAAAGCTTTAAAGTTTTCTAAAATTAGCTTGCTAATTTTCATACTCATCCTTGGGTAATATTTTTACGAATTATCATAAGTTTAGAAAAGTTAAATTTTACGTAAAATATACACAACTACTGAAAATAAGTCTATATTTTTGTTTCTTCGACTGAAAACCGTTGTCCATTTGTTCAAAACATAAGTTTAAAAAGGTGGTAGCTAGGTGTTAACAGGGTTATACAAACTCTGACTGATGACATCCATGTGATTGGTGAAGTGGTGCGTGAGCTTTATGATGAAGCTAAGTAAAACCATCTCTTTTTGAATGTAAAAAACGGACTAATAAATAGTCCGTTTTTTTATATAATGACTTTATGAAAACGATCTAACCAAACTCTTTTAGTAAAGCTTTAGCACTCATTTTACCAAAGTCATTTGCCGCGAGTGGCCCATCGCCTGAGATAAGCTTTCTATCTTGATGCGTTTGTCCTGAGACCAGTTTATTATCAATAGTAACGCCTAAATCTTCTAACTTTTTACCAAAGTACCATGGCATCGTACCAGGCAGATAGCCAATTTTTGGCATTTGCTTATCCATAACCGTCGGGAAGGCTACCATCTTATAGCCTTTGAAAATAAAGTTTTTATTAGCGTTATCGTCTTGCTTAGAGCTATCAGGACTTTCTAAATTAGCTGCTAGTAGAGCAGCTGGTCCATGACAAATTGCCAAAGTAAAGAGGTCCTTTTTATGACCCCAGCGTAGCAATGCGCCAAGGTTTTTATCTTCCGGCAAGCCGAGCATCGCGCCATGACCACCGGGAATAAAGCTCGCCGCGTATTCAGTGCTGTCTGCCATATCGTTTTTGACGAAGTCAGCGATACTATTAGGATTGTTAAGCTTGGACTCGTACTCGCTATAGATTTTTTTGACGTCGTCATCGTCCTCTGGCATCGCCCACTGCTCGACCTTGACCGACTCGCCTGTTGGCGTAAACACATCCACGTCGAAGCCTGCTTTTTTAAAATGTAATAACGGCACCATCATCTCCACCGGATGATTACCGGTATCAAATCTATTGCCGTTCTCCATAGTCATATACTGCTCTTCGGTACAGACCATCATGATTTTCTTATCGCCCGTATATGGATTATCATAATTAGTATGATCGTAGTTGGTTTTATTCGGCGCAGCTATCTTTAGCGATGATGTTGAGGGAATATAAATGCCTGCTTCAGTTTCTTGCGGCTCTAAGCCTAGCGTATTGTTGGCGTTGTCTAAGGTGTCTTTGGCTTTATCTAATAGATCTTGCATATTCATAGTGGCTTCCTTTTTTATGATTTATATTTATTGAGTAGCTATTTATTAAGTAGCTAGAAATGATCAATCTAAGGTAACAAATGAAGACAGCATTAAATAGATGAGAATTTTTATGTTTCGTAAGCTTTGTAAAGCAGGATTGAAAAACTGTTTTAACGGGTTTTCTTTAGTAGCTTACTTGGTGAGCTGCTCGCTTGAAAAATCCTTGTCCACTTATTTAAAGCAAACAGCACGAAAGGCAGCAGGCAGGTATTAATGAGATCATGAATACTTGCTTTAATATCTGTACCTTTTAGAGCCAGAAGGCCTTTTGGCACGATGATGTGACGATTGTCGAAATATTCACCTAGCAGTGCTACGCTAATGACGACTAATAGTGCTAAAAAGGCTCTGATAGTCTGATTCTTAATGATAGGGCGTAAGATAAACATGCTGAGCAGATAGACGCCGACGCCGATGTAAATGTGTAACGCATCTTTGGCAAGGCCAGTTGTTTCAACAACGTTTATTTTAAAGGTGTTAAAGTCCACTAGAGTATTCCAAATATAAGCGAGCAGAAAATGATTGAGCGTATCACTAAACAATAATAACTAAAAATTGATAGTTAAGAATGACAATAGTGGAGAATAAAAAAGGTAGATTATACAAGCGATAATCTACCCTATTCTGAAGCAAATGTGCAATTTACGTTTACTGCCTATCTACACATTCCACTCGACAAAATTCTTTAGCAGTTGCAAGCCAGCGGTATGGCTCTTCTCAGGATGGAACTGAGTGGCAAATAGGTTGTCTTTGATGATACTGGCACAAAACGGCTGGCCATAATCACAGATAGCGGCGACTTGAGAGTTATCGTTAGGCGCGCAGTAGTAACTGTGCACAAAGTAAAAGTGCGCGTTGTCCTCGATACCGTGCCAAAGCGGATGGTCAAAATTCATACCACTAATCGTATTCCAGCCCATATGTGGTACTTTTATCGTTGCGCCTTGTTTGTCTTTCCACGTAGGGTCAAACGCTTCTACCGTACCGTTTAAGATGCCAAGGCAATCTGTACCACCATTTTCAGCCGATTGCTCAAATAACGCTTGCATCCCCACACAGATGGCCATCACGGGTTTGTTAAACACTGCATCGCGTACCACGTCATCAATGCCTGCCTCATGCATACCAGCGATACAATCACGCATCGCGCCAACGCCAGGGAAGACGATTTTATCAGCGGCAGCCACGACTTTGGGGTCGTTAGTGATGGATACCTCCGCGCCGACATTGGTGAGTGCCTTGCTAACCGAGTGCAAGTTACCCATGCCATAATCTAATAGTGCAATTTTGGTCATTGATTGGTTCTCGTTTTTGAATCGTTTTTATTATATTTGATAACAGCGGATGAGGTACAGATAAAATCCTGCGACGAGCAAAAGCGCCAACTGTACAAGCCGTGCAATAAGCGCGGCTGTGACCGTAGCAGCACCGCACTATCCTTAAAATGCCTCTTTGGTCGACGGTAAGGTATTTAGCGCTCGCTCATCATATTCACACGCCATACGCAGGGCGCGAGCAAAGGCTTTAAAGGTAGATTCGATTTGGTGATGGCTGTTTTTGCCTTTGAGGTTATCCAAATGTACGGTCATCCATGAATGATTGACGAAGCCGTAAAAGAATTCGCTAAACAGATCGACATCGAAGGTGCCGACATGCGAGCGCGTAAACGGAATATCCATGTGCAAGCCTGGACGCCCTGATAGATCGACGACCGCGCGCGTCAACGACTCATCAAGCGGCGCATAAAAATGTCCGTAACGGCGGATACCTTTTTTATCGCCCAAAGCTTTGTTAAACGCTTGGCCCAAAGTAATACCGGTATCCTCGACACTATGATGATCATCGATAAAAGTGTCGCCGACGCATTTGATATCTAAGTCAAATAAACCATGACGCTTGATCTGATCAATCATATGATCCAAAAACGGTACGCCCGTGTCTACCACGCCTGTGCCTGTACCATCGAGGTTGATGGTACAAGTGATTTGCGTTTCGGCAGTGATACGCTCAACGGTCGCGATGCGCTCAGGGCGACCATATAAATTTAGGTTTGTTGCTTGATTTTGCTCAGTTGCATTGGCTGTCATGGCTATTCTCTATCGGTTTTTTATCAGTGAAAAGCGGTCAATTATAAATAGGGTAAAACATCGCCCATTGCTGTCTGTTACATTGAGGCTAGCGCTGCCATCAGCGTCAGCAAAAAATGTATGAAAAAGTGATATATACAAAAGATATCAATATATTAGGGTTGATGTGTATCACATATGATTTAGCCTCATCATAGCAAACCCTAACATTTACTGCCACGACCAAGCGCTAAACCGCGCACAAATTTACGTCATTCTGCTAAAATAGTGTGTTCAGTATTATCAATCATGACTGGCGCGAACGTTGACAGTCTCACCTTTATGGCACTACTCTCTATGACATAGTGCGGTGTCATACTGACTTTATACTATAAAAACCCTCTGTTTATAGGAACTGCTATGCCTTTAGAAGCGATCGCCATTAATAGCTTGGATGCGCCACTTATCAAAAAACCTGCTCGCGATAATGAGCTAGCAGAACGCTTGCAGGCATTGTACGATAGTGATGATGCGCAGCCTGATGGTGCTGAGGTGTTAAGCATAGTGGCGCAAGGATTCAAACGCGGGCAATACCTCTATGTTGGTATGTTCAATGATAAGCCTATCGCTGCGGTAGCCTGTTTTGATGATGGGCAGACCGATGCCAAGCGTTTGCAATATCTGACGGTACATCCAGAGAACCGTAAACGCGCCATCGATGCCAAATTTATTAAACTGGTCTATGATGCCGAGGTCAAAAAAGGCGTGCGTGAATTTGTCCCTGCGGATGCTGATATTCACCGAATCATGAGCGAGTACGAACTCCTGCGCGTAAAAGACTAAATATCGAGTAAATAGGGTTTATTTCGCCAATATTTGATTATTTATCGACTTTTATGAGATATAACGCAAAAATCACTTGACAGCCGAGCCTATATTTAGTTTAATAGCGCCTCAACGAAGACGGCTCGATAGCTCAGTCGGTAGAGCAACGGATTGAAAATCCGTGTGTCGGCAGTTCGATCCTGCCTCGAGCCACCATTCGTTAATAGATTCTAAAAAGCCCCGAACAGCAATGTTTGGGGCTTTTTTTATGTCTGTTATTTATATCATCGCTCGCTTTACTCACGGTTGCATAACATTTTTGTGCTGTTTTCTACACCGCTTGGCTCAGTATACTCAGTAACTATGAATGAATAGATACCCATCATAGTACAGAGCCTAGGTGGCAGATATGAGAGAATTTGATTACGACTTGGATTATAAAAATCTTGATCTGCGCGCGCATCCTGAGTTATATCGTGTTGGTCGTGGTGAGCAAGGCGTATTACTTGTAGAGCCTTACAAGTCTGAAATCCTCCCGCATTGGCGTTTTGCCACGCCTGATATCGCCCGCGAGAGCAGTGAGACGATTTACCAGATGTTTTTGGATTATCTAGCTGACGATGATTTTGTCGGTGCAGATATGGCGCGCAAATTTATTCAAATGGGCTATACCCGCGCGCGTCGCTATGCCAATCACAAGGGCGGTAAAAAATATAAAGGGCCAGTACCTGATGACAAAAAAGGCCAAAGCGGCGCCCATGGTCGCGAAGAGTTACCACGACAAACCGAAGACCCGATCAAGGCAGAATCGGCGCGTATTTTTAAGCAAAAATGGGACCAGTGTCGTGAGAACGAAGATTATCTAAGAATGAAAAAAGAACACCGCGCGCGTTATAGTTGATCCAATTTAAGAGTGGTACAAGGCAACCGAGTGCAGATGTATACGTCATACTTCAAGCGAGGTTAACGCTGTAACGCTTTTTAGTGGATTGACTATATAAAGATGTCGAGTAACTGCTAATGCTCATAAACTTGAGAATATAACAACACTAAATTGACCAGTCTTAAAATACTACCGTGCCAAGGTATAACACGGAATATCTAACACAATAAATATAATGATTTTTAATAGTGAGGAACAATGAATAAGCAACTCTTAATTTTTGATTTTGATGGCACACTCATTGATAGCGTGCCCGATTTGGCCGATGCCACCAATGCAATGCTGACCACGCTTGGTAAAGACACCTACCCAATTGAGACGATACGCAATTGGATAGGCAATGGTTCACGAATGCTTGTAGAGCGTGCTTTGGTCGGTGATATCACTGTCCCAGAGGGCGCACTGACCAAAGCCGAGGCCGATCACGCAGAGCAGATATTTTTTGAAGCATATACTAAGATTGGTGGTAACAAAACCGTTGCTTATCCCGATGTCGATAGTGGCCTTAAACAACTTCACGCGGCTGGCTACACGCTCGCTCTAGTGACCAACAAACCGCTTCGTTTTGTCCCCAAAATATTGCAAACATTCGGCTGGCAAGATCTGTTTAGTGAAGTGATGGGCGGCGACAGTCTATCCACCAAAAAGCCAGATCCAGCGCCCCTACTGCATGTCTGTACTCAATTGGGGATTACTCCTGACCAAGCGATTATGATTGGCGATTCTAGAAACGACATCTTGGCGGGTCAAAACGCCAATATGGACACGCTTGGACTATCCTATGGTTATAACTACGGGCAAGACATTCGTGAGCTCGGCCCAACCGAGGCGTTTGATCATTTTACGGATTTGGTTACTTGGATTATGACAGATAACATCTAACCCATAAAAGCATCTATCAAACGGATGTGATAGTTGGCTCAAACGAAGACTACTCCTTACTACGATAGCTGAGCGCCTCTGACACATGGGCGCTATTAATATCTGTACTGTTGGCCAAGTCCGCGATAGTACGCGCGACTCGTAACACCCGATGGTAGCCGCGTGCGGATAAATTCAAGCGCTGCTGAGCAAGTTGCAATAGTTGTTTTTCGCTGTCGCCTAATTTGATATATTCATCGATTTCGCTCGGGCTTAGCTCATTATTGACTTTTTGTTGTCGTTTTAATTGATGCTGATGCGCGGCTGCTACTCGCTCGCGTACTTGTTTGGAAGTTTCGCCTGCCTGCGCGCTTTGCAAATCAGCAATCGGCAATGCTGGTACGGTAATATGCAAATCAATACGATCTAATAGTGGCCCTGAGAGTTTGTCTTGATAGCGTTTGATTTGCTCAGGTCGACAGCGGCAGCGCCCTGAGGTATCGCCATCATAACCACACGGGCACGGATTCATAGCAGCGACCAGTTGAAAGTTGGCTGGAAAGGTCATTTGCGAGTTAGCACGGCTAATAGTGATTTGCTTGGCTTCTAACGGCTGGCGCAATACCTCAAGCACGCTCCGATCAAACTCTGGCAATTCATCAAGGAATAACACGCCTTTATTGGCAAGCGTAATCTCGCCCGGTTTGGGCCGTGAACCGCCGCCAACCAACGCCACGGCTGATATGGTGTGATGCACTTGCCTAAAGGGACGTGTGCCGTAATCGTAATCACTGTCTGCCACTGAATACGTACTAGCTACCTCGAGCGCATCCTCATCACTGAGATCAGGCAATATCGTCGGCAAACGTGAGGCCATGAGCGTTTTGCCAGAACCCGGTGGCCCTGTAAACAATAACGAATGACCGCCAGCTGCTGCTATCTCTAGCGCGCGGCGGGCATGGTGCTGTCCTTTGACATCGGCTAAATCCACTTGATAGCCTACATGCTGCGGTGCTGGACTGGGTGTGACCACCTCCAAGCAGTCATAAGATCCGCTTGGATCCGCCAGTGACTGCAAGTGGTTACATACTGCTTTTAGACTCTTCGCTGCCAATATCGTCACACCATCAACGCGACTGGCCTCACGACCATTGTCAATCGGTACGATTAATTGTGGTGCGCTCTGTAAGGTAACATTTTGCTCATTTTTTACAGAGTCACTCGCCTTTGACAACGTTTTCGACAACGTTGATGTCAATCCTTCTGCCTTAATCGCGCGAGCGACAGCCAAGCTACCGGTCACCTGCCGCAGCTCACCGTTGAGTGCCAACTCGCCAATAAACTCAAACCCCGATAATACTTCTGGCTCAAGTTGTCCGCTTGCCGCCAATATCCCAATAGCGATTGGCAAGTCCAGACGCGCGCCATCTTTAGGTAAATCAGCAGGTGCTAAATTAATCGTTAGACGCCGATTGGGAAACTGAAAACCTGAATTAAGAATGGCAGAGCGTACTCTGTCTTTACTCTCGCGCACGGCCGCTTCAGGTAGACCAACGATGGTTAGTGCTGGTAACCCTTGCGATAAGTGAACTTCGATGATGACTTTAGGTGCATGCAAACCGACAACTGAGCGAGTATAGACTTGAGCAAACGACATCAGCGTTTCCTAATATTAGAGATTAATCGATGATAAAGTATTATTTATCAGCGTGCAAATGTCGTGTTTTATAAAAAATATAGGTAGGACATTAAAACAATCATCTCAAACCAAAGCCGTCAATATTAATGCTAAAAACCATCACGATATACCATACTAAAAGTAGGGATTTGGTATAATAATGACCATATTTTAAGACAGTTGCTATAATAGCCAAGCTGTTACTGCAAACGTTATCATCTGGCAGCACAAAAAAGCGACGCTATAGCCACTATGGGTCAAAACGAGGAATACCGCATGACAGATTATTCAGCACAAACTAACCCGCAGCCCTACAATGATGCGGAAGCGCCGCCGTCGACCACGCGTCCTGTTATGCAACCAGACAACCCTTATGCCAGTACCCGCGGTAGTATTACTAGTAAGCAGCTACCAGCATTCGATGAAGCCATCATCAATAAGTACAATCGTTCAGGTCCGCGTTATACCTCTTATCCAACTGCTCTAGAGTTCACGCCGATACCTGAGAATATTGGAGTAAATGGTTTTGAGGCAGTTGGTCTTGAGACGAAAATCTTGCAGAATCGTGAGTCACGCGCGCCGTTGTCTTTATACTTTCACATTCCGTTTTGCCGTCACCTTTGCTATTACTGCGCCTGCAATAAGATTATTACCAAAAAAAATAGCGACTCTGGTGATTATCTGCAGTATTTAATGGCTGAGATTGCCCTTAAACGCCGCTTGCTGTCTGTGCCAGAAGGTAGCGATAAGCCCTTGGTCAAGCAGCTGCATTTGGGCGGTGGTACGCCAACGTTTTTGCGTGATGAAGAGATGGTTAAGCTGTGGGAGTTTTTACAGACGCAGTTTGAGTTTTTGAGTGATGATGAAGGCGACTACTCTATCGAAATCGACCCGCGTGAGCTGAGTGATAATACGCTAAAGATATTACGAAACCTTGGTTTTAATCGTATCAGCTTAGGCGTGCAAGACTTAGATGAAACGGTACAAATCGCGGTCAATCGTGTGCACTCAGTAGAGCTTATTGAGAATGTATTAACAGAGGCGCGAGGGCTTGGTTTTCACTCCATCAATATCGATCTGATTTATGGTTTGCCGCATCAAACGCCTGACACGTTAGACAAAACGGTACAACGTATCATTGAAATGTCACCAGATCGTCTGTCTGTCTTTAACTATGCGCATCTACCTGAGCGTTTCAAAGCCCAACGTCAGATCAAAGATGAAGACCTACCTAGCCCAGCAGCTAAGCTCGCTATGCTCGGCAACACCGTTAACACGCTAACCGAAGCGGGCTATCAATATATCGGTATCGATCACTTTGCTAAGCCTGACGATGAGCTAGCGATCGCCCAGCGCGAAGGAAAATTACATCGTAATTTTCAGGGCTACACCATCATGGGCGATTGTGATTTATTGGGCTTTGGTGTCTCATCCATCAGTCAAATTGCCAATAGCAATACGCGCTATATCCTGCAAAATGATACTGATTTGCAAAACTATCAAGCTAAGATTGATGCTGCCAAAACCAATCCTATGGTCATGCCTGCGGTGAAATATATTAAAACGTCCATCAAAGATCGCTTACGTGAATATGTCATCATGAACCTGCTCTGCCACGACTATCTTGATTTTAAAGATGTGAATCAAAAATTCGGTATCGATGCGATTACCTACTTCATCAATGAGATTCAACAGCTGGGAGAGATGCAAGCAGATAGACTGATTGATATGGATGCTGCTGGCATTCGCGTCTTACCTAGGGGCCGCTTGCTTGGTCGCAATGTTGCCATGGTATTTGATGAATATTTAGAAAAAAAACACAAAAACCGCTTCTCAAAAGTTATCTGACATAACGATTTGGCAGCCAATTATTAGCCATTAAAAAGACCTCAAACGAGGTCTTTTTTAGAAATTTTTTGAAATATTTACAGCTTTAATTTATCGCCTACCATCCCTTTAACAGTGCTCAAGATATCGGCTGGCAACACCACCATTTTTGAATTGTCAGACTCCGCTAGTTGACGAATAGACTTGATGTACTGCTCGCCAAGTAAGTAGACAATCGGCATCTCTTCATCACCCATCGCCGCTGTGATAAGACGAATTGATTCCTCCGAGCCTTTGGCCAGTACTACTTGCGCTTCGGCATCGCGGCGTGAGGCTTCCAGACGTCCATCTGCTTCCAAAATAGCAGCTTGTTTTTGACCATCGGCACGAGTAACGGTCGCTCGGCGTAGACGCTCTGCTGCGGCCTGCTCTTCCATAGAGGCTTGCATGGTTTGCGAGGGATTAATGTCTTGAATCTCTACAGTTTTAAGCGTAATACCCCAATCTGCGATGTCTTCTGAGATCGCATGTTTGAGCAATGCTTTGATCTCATCACGACTCGATAAAGCATTATCTAGATCCATCTCGCCGATGATCGAGCGCAAAGAGGTTTGTACCAAATTGCGGATACCATGTTCATAATCTTCAATACCATAGACCGCTTTGTCTGGACGCAAGATGTTGATATAAGCCACAGCATTAGCGATGATCACGACGTTATCACGGGTGATGACTTCTTGAGATGGGATATCTAGTACGATGTCCTTTGTGGTGACTTTATAAGCGACTCTATCCACAAAAGGAATGATGATACTAAAGCCAGGCTCTAGTGTTTGCTGATATTTACCCAGCCGTTGCACGACCCACTTGTACCCTTGCGGGACAATACAAACGCCTTTAAAAACGGTAAAAATCACCAATGCTGCCAACACCAGCATCACGATACCGACGCCATTTAAACTACTCAAGATACTACCCATGTGATTCTCCTTGACCCTTGCTTTATTTGCCAGCGACGTGATTTATGTCCTTTTTTTCTTAATTTAAAAATCTTTAGTACCTGATAACGTTTATTTGCTAGTACCTGTCTCTTTGAGATCAGGTTTGTGCAAACTCAGTCTACTCGCTTTAGATTGTTTGGTCGGCACTTGACTGTTAATCGTCGGAGTAATGTTTGGCCGTATGGTTTTGGGTGCTTGGAGGCGCTGCGTGGGTGCAACCACCATCTCATCGCCGACCACCTTTATGACCACCACACGATCACCTGTCTCGACATTCACGCCTGCTGTGCGACATGGCCACTCATCTGCACCCCAAATAGGCACGTTAAAGCGCACCATACCTGAAATGCCTTTTTGCGGTTTGACCACGATCATGCCCGTCTCACCAATAATCAGATCGCTACTTTGCCCCATCTTTTTACGGCTCATTGACAGCGGCTTGATGTATTTGACCCAAACAAACATAAACAAAACCGATAGCGTAAGCCAGATCAGTACTTGAAATAATAATGGAATGGGGAGCAACCACGCTAAGGCAGCAACGATCACCGCAGCCGCACCAAACCAGAGGCTAGCAAAGGTCGGAATAAATATCTCAGCAATCATCAAAGAGAAGCCTAACACCAACCAATGCCAAGGTTCAATCATCCAGATAGTCTCAATCATCGCTGTCTACTCCTGTATCTGCCTACCTTCCAATGTAGCACAGTTTTGCAGATAATATTATCTTAAAAATCAATTACCTATTATTATTTATGGTGTGGTATTTTGATAAAACAAGCACAATGAATGCTAAAATTGACACAAAAAAACGACCACTTAAAGTGATCGCTTTTAGTCATCCACACGAATCAAAGCTTAGAATTTGTAATGTGCACCAAGAGTTAATAGCGTAAGGTCTTCAGCAACATAGTCATATTCAGCTTCAACACTCATATTAGGATTGAAGTTATAACCCAAGCCAATACCGCCAGCTACACCACTGTCGCTATCGCTGTCACTTCCAGAGTTTCCAAGAAAATCCTCAGCAGAAACTTCAATCTCAGCTTTAGCAAAGCCTAGTTTACCTTTCGCATATAAACCAGTATTTGGGAATGCATAACGGTAAGTACCATAAGCACCATAAGTTTTTAGATCAAATTCAGCGTCAATACCACTGATACCTGTATCAACATCAGCGTCATTAGAACCTACATACTCAATCTCAGCACCAAAGTTAGGATCGAAGTTATAACCAGCATAAACGCCATATGCGGTTGGATCATCTAAATCATCAGCATCTACCATGAATTGACCAGCTTTAATACCAACGTATGATTGGCCAGCACCATAAGAAATGGCTGCTTGTGCGCTCATGGTCATTACTGAGCCCGCGATTACTGCAAGTAACGTTTTTTGTAGATTTTTCATAAAGTATTTTCAACCTTGGATTCAATAAACAAATAATTTGTTTAATATCAAATACTACTCAACTATTTTCTACTTGTTATTAGTAGTGGCGGTATCATACCAAATTATTTGTCAAAGTAAACATGTGTTGCAAAAATATTTTACAGGCATAAAAAAACGACCATATAAAATGGTCGTTTCTTCGTTTTTGACTATAGGTACAAGTACGCTATATTATCTTAGAACTTTAAGTTAGCGCCTACAGTAAGCAGCTTAGTATCTGCATCACTATCCATCATGGCATATTCTGTTTCGACATTGAAGTTAGGATTCACTGCGTAACCAAGACCGATACCACCAGCAATGCCAGTATCACTGACTGAGTCATTGTTACCGTTATCAAAATCAGCTTCTAACTCTGTCTTAGCGATACCAAGTTTACCTTTGGCATATAGTGCAGTATTTGGGAACATATAACGGTAAGTACCGTACGCGCCATAAGTTTTGGTATCATAGTCGCCAGCATTGTTATCTAGGTCAGCATCATCTGAACCAACATATTCAACTTCCATACCAAAGTTAGGATCAAAGTTGTAACCAGCATATACACCATAAGCAGTTGGATCGTCACCGCTTACATCATTGTCAAATTGACCGATCTTGGCACCAACGTATGGTTGACCAGTGTAGCCGTTACCATAAGTGACAGCTGCATTTGCACCTACAGTAAGTAAAGAACCAGTTGCTAGTGCAAGTATAGTTTTTTGTAGAGTTTTCATTATTAGCTCCTTCAAGTAAATTTGGACAAACAAGTTATTTAGTTGTATTGACCATTTGGCCGTATCGCCTTGTTTGCTAACGATGGGTACATAGTAACAAACTATTTCAGACACTCTGTCAGTGTTTAATGGTATGAGAGTTAAGATTTGAAAGCATTTGTCAGTGCTCGGGTTACAAAGGCTGATATATGAAACTTTTTGTTACACATCCCGTTTTTGTGCAATAATCCCTACTCATTGTGTTCCGCATATACTGACGAATAAAGAAAAAGGACGGCTCTGCATGTCAGCTTTTATCGACGCGCAGCTACAAACTGCGCTCTTACAACTCAAAGACAAACAGCAGTATCGCAAATTACCAGATATCGAACACCACGGACGGTATGTAATCGCTGATGACAATACCCTATTAAATATCGCTAGCAACGATTATCTAGGTTTGGGCAGTGATGCTGAGTTGCAGCGTGAGTTTTTTGAATTTATTCAGCAATCAATGGACTGTTTGCCCAAAATGAGCGCAACATCATCGCGTCTGTTAACTGGCAATGATACACAGCTACAGGCGTTAGAGGATGAGCTACAAGCATGGTATGAAACCGCAGCTGGAATAAATCAAACCGCGACGAAATCTGCGTTGGTATTAAATAGTGGCTACCACGCCAATATCGGGATCTTACCTGCATTGACTGCACTACCAGTGAAGACGGTTATTTTGGCAGACAAACTGGTACATGCCAGTATGATTGATGGTATTAAACTCAGCGAAAGCAAACGCTGTCTGTATCGCCGCTATCGACACAATGATTATGCGCATTTGGCTACTATGCTTATGCAGGTTGAAGAGGATGTGGAGCGTATCATCATCGTCACCGAAAGTATTTTTAGCATGGACGGGGATCGTGCTGATCTACCCGCTTTAGTTAAGCTAAAAGCCATTGACAGTCGTATTGAGCTGTATGTCGATGAAGCCCATGCCGTCGGTGTGCTTGGCGCGCAAGGATTAGGGCTGGCTGAAGAAACAAACACCTTGGCTGATATTGACTACTTAGTAGGAACCTTTGGTAAAGCATTTGCCTCCGTTGGTGCTTATATTCTATGTGACAAGATCGTTAAGTCATGGCTGATTAATCAGATGCGTCCGCTGATTTTTAGTACCGCGTTGCCACCAATCAATCATGCTTGGACACGGTTTATTTTGGCAAAAATGCCACAGCTACAGACGCGGCGACAGCATTTGGCGCAGATTTCATTACAACTGAGCCAAGCCATTAGCCCTGAATATCGCGTGGCATCGGCAGCAAAAGATCCTATTTACGAGTCACCCATTGTGCCTTATATTTTAGGTGATAATGCTCGTACGATGACAAAGGCAAAACAACTCCAAGACGCTGGATTTTATGCGCTGCCTATCAGACCACCGACCGTTCCTACTAATACGTCACGTATTCGCTTGGTACTCAACGCAGCCATTACCCATGCTGAGTGCGAGCGCCTAATCATGCAATTATCCATATGACGGCAGCAGTTTTTGATGCTCATTATAAACTTTTATGTGAAAGAGCGATTATGGAACATCCCCTCACTACTTCCGAGCTGAGTGCCCGCAAGCAGAGCATTGCGCGGCATTTTTCTCAAGCCAGTCAGTACGATAAACATGCTTATATTCAGCAGCAGGTTTGTCAGCACTTATTAATGGCTATCGATAATACCCATCAAGACAGTGTGCTTGAGGTCGGTGCAGGCACGGGACAACTAACGCAGCTACTAGCAAAATATGTACAAAGTGAGCGATGGTCTATCAACGAGTTATGTGAGCAGCAAGCCACTCATTTACAGGAATTGTTGCCACAAGCACAAATCCTTATTGGCGATGCGGAAACCATGGATTTAGGCGGTGAGCATAGCTTAGTCATCAGTGCCAATGCGATTCAGTGGTTCGATAACCCACTGCATTTCATTGCACAGTCAGCCTCACGGCTAAAACCTAATGGACAATTATTACTAAGCACCTTTACCCCAGATAATTTCTTGCAAATAAAAACCCTAACAGGACAAGGATTGCATTATCCAGATATTAGTGAATGGCAATCAGCGCTAGATCAAGCGGAATTTCAACACATAAAGCTATCAACACAGCGTTTCAATGTGCCATTTGCCCAGCCTTATGATGTGCTCAAACATATGAAGATGACAGGTGTATCGACCAATCAAATAGATAGCAATCAAACCTGTGGCAAGCAAACCTATGACAAGCAAACGATTGGTAAGCAAACATCTAACACACAGCCTTTTGTCTGGACCAAAACCCGCTTGCAAGCATTCGAGCGCGATTATTGGCAGCAATTTTCGGGCATAGATGAGGACGGTCAACCTTGCGTGTATCTGACTTATGACGTACTAATCGTTGATGCGCATTTACCATAACGGCACGCTTGAAAATATATACTTAAATATCAGGCATAAAAAAACGCATCTCGAAAGATGCGTTTTTTTTGATCTAGCTAATTTAATCTAATTAACGATTAAATCAGCCTTGAACATCAAGTCATTGCTTACTTTTTGTCTTCGTCTACTTCAGTAAACTCAGCATCAACGACATCGTCATCCGCTTGGTTGCTACCAGTAGCGTCAGCACCTTGTTGGAACTGGCTTGGATCCATACCCTCGCTACCTGCGCCGCTGTCAGCATAAATCTTCTGGCTAACTGGCAAGAATGCATTGTCTAGCGCTTCAAGCTTGGCTTTGATTTCGTCATGGTCGTCTTCTTTCGCCGCCGCTTCAAGCTCAGTGATCGCAGACTCTACTGTTGATTTTTCTTCGTCAGTGACTTTATCTTCTGCTTCTTTCAGCGCTTTTTGTACGGCGTGGATACGACCATCTGCTTCGTTACGAACTTGCGCTAAGTTAGCGAACTTCTCATCTTCAGCAGCATTAGCCTCTGCATCACGAACCATTTGCTCGACTTCTTCGTCCGACAAGCCAGAATCCGCCTTGATCTGGATGCTCTGTGCTTTACCAGTACCTTTATCAGTTGCTGAGATGTTCATGATACCATCAGCGTTGATGTCAAAAGACACTTCGATTTGTGGTAAGCCACGTGGTGCTGGTGGGATATCCGTCAAGTCAAAACGACCAAGCAGTTTGTTTTGGTTGGCGATTTTACGCTCACCTTGATATACCTGAATCGTTACTGCTGGCTGGTTGTCTTCAGCGGTTGAGAATACCTGTGATTTCTTAGTAGGAATCATGGTGTTTTTCTCGATAACTGGCGTCATAACACCGCCCATCGTTTCGATACCTAGCGTCAATGGCGTTACATCAAGTAGCAATACGTCAGTTTTATCACCAGACAATACCGCACCTTGGATTGCCGCACCAGCTGCCACAGCTTCATCAGGGTTCACGTCTTTACGTGGCTCTTGACCAAAGAACTCTTGTACTTTTTGTTGTACTAGTGGCATACGAGTCTGACCACCAACCAAGATTACATCGTTGATATCGCCAATTTTTAGGCCAGCATCTTCAAGGGCAGTTTTACAAGGGTCCATGGTGCGCTGTACTAGATCTTCGGTTAGGCTTTCAAGCTTAGAGCGGCTGATAGTGATGACCAAGTGCTTAGGACCACTGCTGTCAGCAGTAATATAAGGCAAGTTCACTTCAGTGCTTTGTGCACTTGATAGCTCAATCTTCGCTTTTTCAGCTGCTTCTTTTAGACGTTGCATCGCAAGAGAGTCACCTTTTAGGTTTACATCTTGCTCTTTTTTGAACTCATCTACCAAATAATCGATCAACGCTGAGTCAAAGTCCTCACCACCTAGGAACGTATCACCGTTGGTCGCTAGTACTTCAAACTGTTGCTCGCCATCGACGTCTGCGATTTCGATAATTGAGATATCGAAAGTACCACCACCCAAGTCATATACAGCAACGGTGCTATCGCCTTGCTTTTTGTCCATACCGTAAGCAAGTGCCGCAGCAGTTGGCTCGTTGATGATACGTTTTACATCAAGACCTGCAATTTTACCCGCATCTTTGGTTGCTTGACGCTGTGAGTCATTGAAGTAAGCAGGTACGGTTACAACTGCCTCAGTCACGCTCTCACCAAGATAGTCTTCTGCTGTTTTTTTCATTTTTTTCAAGATTTCAGCAGAAACCTGTGGTGGCGCAAGCTTTTTACCGTTGATTTCTACCCACGCATCGCCGTTGTCTGCTTTAGCGATTTTGTAAGGTACCATACCGATATCTTTTTGCACGACTTTGTCATCAAAACGACGACCGATCAAACGCTTAATCGCAAACAAAGTGTTGCTTGGATTGGTGACCGCTTGACGCTTAGCTGACTGACCAACCAATGTTTCGTCATCTTTATAAGCGACGATTGATGGTGTGGTACGCGTACCTTCAGCATTTTCAATGACTTTAACTTTGTCACCTTCCATTACTGCTACACACGAGTTAGTCGTACCTAAATCAATACCAATTACTTTACCCATAATCAATTGCTCCTAATTTATTTTTAACTATAAATACTTATTTATCCAGACCGTAGTCGGTCACTTGTTGCTATATATCGGTTTGCTTGTTGTATTTTTCAAGGCGATAATCAAGCAAAAACAGTCTTTCATGTGATTTTTTGTGAAAAACCTTCATATTAGTAGGGTTTAACCCCAAAAAATATTATTGACCAACACGTACCATGGCTGGACGTAGTAGACGACCGTTTAAGCTATAGCCTTTTTGTAGGACTGTACCGACGGTGTCAGCTTCTGCTTCTGGATCGATACCCACTGCTTCATGGAAATCAGCGTTGAATTTCTCACCTTCTGGATCGACCACTTCTACGCCGTGACGTGTAAGTACAGAGACCAATGCTTTGTGGGTTAATTGCACCCCTTCAGCGACTGGGTCATTCGCGTCTGCGTTTTCGATAGCGCGCTCTAAGTTATCGACGATATCGAGTAGCTCTTTTGCAAATTTTTGAAGAGCGAATTTTTTACTCTTATCCGCTTCTTGCTCGGCGCGCTTTTGTGCATTGTAAGCTTCAGCGTTGGCGCGAGCAGTGCTTTCTTTGGCTTGCTTCACTTCACCTTCTAACTCAGCGATACGCGCTTTGAACGTATCAAGATCGATCTCGTTTTCGATAGTGGCTTCTTCACCTGAGTTGTTCTGTGGATCAAACTCGTTCATGGTTTCTTCTAAGATGCTGTCTTTGTGATCAACATTATCATGTGCCACTGTTTGATCAAAGTTTTCTTGGTTGGTATTTTGCTCGCTCATGATAGCTCCTTGGAATGTCAATAATAATTGAGATAAGACACAATAAATCAGCCAATCGCCGGCTGTATCATGCCTTTATCAGATACTTAACGGTTATCACTCATTTTTTTTATTAATACGCTCTAATAGCTGCTTGATAAAGGTAATAAGTATAAATTTCAAGCCTGAAGTAAAGGAATTTTTCGCATTTACGACAAATATGGTTAGATCTTTCTTTAAAACAAGTACTCAGCATTTCTGGGCTGTGTCAACTGGTCTCAATATACGTTAACAAAACGTACAAAAAACCGTCAATTACTCTAAATAGGTTACCGTTGCTACCCACGCCATTACTAAATAACACCCTGCTTTACGCACTACTGCCTTATTATTGCTACAAATATTATTCCTTATCTTAAAGTGTACGCTGATGTAACAGTAAACACTCAAAAACAGTTATGAGAGATATTATGTCTAATTCAACAGTATCATCAATCAATACCTTACTGAACAAAACATTGATGACGCTTCATTTGGCGTCGAACGGTGAGATGGTTGGTGAAGTGAAAGACAACGGTGTACAAAAAAAGCGTTTGAGCGTGAAAGAAAAAATGCTCAGTTATAACCCAATGGCACATTGCCAACCACACACTCTGCACTATGCGATGAAAGGTCTTGGCTATCTACCAACACCAGTATTAGAAGGTTTGATTGGTTACTTAAAAGGGCCTCACTCAAAACAATATCAGCACGCCAATGCTCATTTGCGCCTGATCCTCGCGGTGAATAGTCATCTTAAGACGCCATTAGAGCTAACGCCCATGCATGAACTCCGTGAAAGGTTTGCTGCTGATGCGGTGGCGATGCAAGCACCAAGCGTATGGCACCAAGCAGGTGGCAGTATGCTAAGTAACATCAAACCTTTTATCAAAAAGGGTGAAACACCTGTCAATTGGGAAGATAAAACCATAGCCAACGCGGATGATGGCGATATGACCATTCGCTGCTATCAGGCAGGTACCAAGAGTATTGGCGCTAAAAAAAGACGTGCTCATAACCCTGACCAAACAGTCATGTTGTTTTTTCATGGTGGTGGTTTTTGTATCGGTAATGTCGATACACATCACGAGTTCTGTCACGCAGTCTGTGAGCAGACTGGTTGGCCTGTGGTCAGTGTGGATTATCGCTTGGCTCCTGAGTGTCCTGCACCTGCAGCGTTAAAAGACTGTATCACTGCTTATGCTTGGTTGGCTGAGCATTGCCATACCTTAGGTGCCTTACCGTCACGCATCGTTCTTGCAGGCGATAGCGCAGGTGGTGGCCTTTCTACCTTGATTGCACAGCAACTCACCGCACCAAACGAAAACGCTTGGTTAGATTTGGGTGCAGATGGTCAGAAAATGTTTGATCTATTAAAGAAGCTGCCTGCGCCGCTAGCACAGATGCCGCTGTATCCTGTGACTGATATCGAGACAGATTATCCGAGTTGGGAGCTGTATGGTGAAGGCCTGCTATTGGATCATGCTGATGTGGCAGTATTTGACGCCGCTTGTCTTGAGAATAGTCCGTTGCCACGCATACATATACTCAATTCGCCAATGCTTGGTGATAATAGCAAAGTATGTCCCACCTATATCGTCGCCGCTGAACTCGATGTATTGCGTGATGAGGCATTTGCTTATGCCAAACAGCTAAAGAGTTATAAAGTCCCTGTTGAGACCCATACTGTGCTGGGCGCACCGCACGGCTTTATTCATTTTATGAGCGTGCATCAAGGACTTGGGCAGGAAACAAAAAATATTATTCATGGTTTTGGCGGCTTCGTCCGTGAGGTCATTAGTACAAAATCGCGGCTCGCGGCATAGCGGTTAGCTGGAACTAGCTATTTATTAGTATGATCAGAAACGGTAATTAACCAAATTTCTGAGCGTGAGCCCAATCGAAACGGAATACCCCAAAAGCCATAACCCGAGGACACCACAAAATGTCCTCTGCCAATGGCCTCATACCCATAGCCTAATCGGTTGATGGCGCTCACTATAAAGTTGGCGGGGAATACTTGTCCATTGTGAGTGTGTCCTGATACCTGTAGATCGATTGGTAACTGGCTGTGCTCATCAATATCGCTTGGTCTATGATCCAGCAGTATCACTAGCTGTGAAGTATCAACGTTCGCGAGCAGGTCAGTTGTCGCGACACGCTGGTGTTTATGATTATCAAAACGTCCAACCAGCCATATAGGCTGACCCTCATGTTCGATACCAAACACGTCATCATTTAATAAATGTACGCCTGCATCGACTAACGCTTGGCTGATTGGCTGTTCGTGCCCATACAAATCATGATTACCCAATGTTGCATAGACGCCGTATGGCAGGCTACTGCATAGCTGAGCTAAGTTTTTCGCCATATTATAGCTATTAAACGCATCTGTATTGTCATCCATGATATCGCCTGGCATAAGCAGCATATCAGCCTGCGAGTCAATCATTAGACAGTTCAACCTATCTATCGCTGCTACGCCAAATAGTCGTCCTAGATGCAGGTCACTCGCGACCGCAATGCGCAGTGGTTTAGCGAGCGGTTTGTTGATACTAATGGACAGCTTACGTACGACTGGCACATAAGCACTATATAATGCGAAACCGAACAACCCTAAGAATATCACCAATGCAAGCGCTCGTAGGCCAATAAAAATCATATTAGATTCATATGACGAGGCGCCTAAGAGTGATGTTACTAGCCAGTATCCACCATAGAATAGGGTTATCAGCAATGCCGTGAGCAGCATAAAATGCATAACCAACATCCAACCGCTAACCCAGCGGTAGCTATTAGCAAATACTCTTTTGACACTTAATATCAACAATCCATTAGTAATAATAAATATAGCAGACCATATAGCGATCTGAAGCGTTGGCGTGATCCAAGGCTGTAACCACCACTGTAAGCTTAGAGCAGCGCCCGTACTAAACAGCTGCAAGAGCAAAAAAATGATGATGAAAAATGCGTAACGCATGGATTGCCCTTAGACAGAAATACAATCTAGTGAATATTTAATATAAGCCGACCTTCTTATATTTCACATGAAACAATCATGATGTAACTACTTTTGATCCTCTAATGCCTGTTTGAGTGTCACATGCTTGAATGTGTAACCTACATCTGATAGCGCTTGTGGCAGCACCTTTTGACCATCTATTAGTAGCGTCGACATCTCACCAAACATCAGCTTAAGTAAAAACTCTGGCAAGGTAAAAAGTGTCGGCCGATGTAACCATGAGCCAAGCGTTTTAGTAAAAGTATGGTTACTCACAGGATTGGGCGCCGTGAGATTATAGACAAAGGCTGGCGTATCATTTCTTGTCTCTATGATATTATCGTTATTTGAAACTCTTTGTTTATGGCCAAATTGACTAGCAAGATGCTGCTCAATAATAAAAATCGCCGCCCCCACCCAATCGTCACGGCTAATCCAGCTCATGATTTGCTGACCATCAGCCAACTGCCCGCCAACGCCAAACTTAAATGGCAGTAGTAATTTGGCAACCATACCACCTTCAGGATGTATCACAACGCCTGTTCGTACAATAGCGACAGGGACATTGTAATCAGTCGCTTTGAGCGCCAAGCTCTCCCACTCCTCACATAAGCGATGGGCAAAGTCTGTCTCAAAACTGCTGTGTTCAGTCAATGGCTTATCACCTTGCGTGCCGTACCAACCGATTGCTGAGCCGCTTATTAGTAGTTTTGGCTTTGTTGCAGTACGTTCGATGAAGCTTAATATCGATTGAGTAGGCTTAATACGACTGGCTATTAATTGCTCTTTGCGCTCATCGCTCCAACGCGCGTCAGCAATACCTGCGCCAGCTAAGTTCATTATGACATCAAAGCTCATGTCAGACTTTTTAAGCTCGTCATAAGTCATCATATTAATGTCAACAGGATGAGCTTGATTGCTATCTCTGGTCAACCAAGTAATCATCACCTCTTTACCTTGTGTGCGATACCGTTCGATTAACTCTTGGCTAAATGCACTACCCAAAAACCCTGAGCCACCACTAATTAAAACCTTCATAGCCTACTCCCTATGTGTATCAAATATCGCAGCGATGACCTATTGCTGAAAGATTCATCGTTCAATAAAAATCAGCTCCTTTTAACTATCGTCTACTTTTTTGTCGTTTTTATCAAAATGACTTTTACATACTTTTAGTAAAGCAACGGGAACTAAGGAAGCGGGTTTAGCGATAGCTAGCGCTGAGACGGTATATTTTGCTATGGCTACAGAACGATAACCATAGTAATCTTCAGCTAGTGAAATATGGTTTATCGATGGCGACAGCACAAAAAAGACAGTACAAAAGACTAGGCTATAATGGTATGAAAGTTCGTTTATTGCCTACTAACGAATGACTGAGCCTGTCGTTGCATCACGGATTTGGCTGGGTAAGATATAACCTAGAGTATCAGCCTGAAAATAGCCAATCTGCTCACCGAAATAACCATAGGCAGTGTCAAAGGTGCTAGCAGGCGCTTGACCTGATGGGTTGCAGCTAGTCGAAACAATGAAGCCAAATGGGTTATTTTCGCTGACCATCTGTTGGCACAGTTCTCGTATGATAGGATGGGCGATGACCCTGACTGCAATGGTCTGATGCTCACCCATTATCCATGAGGGCATCGTGGTCGAAAGTGTCTGAGGAATGGGTAATAACCAAGTATGCGCTTGGCGATTGTGTAGCTCGCTGTCATTAACATCTGACTGCCAGCTATCGATAATTTGCTGGCGCTGGGCATTATTTAAAGACGCTAGTAGAGGTGACAAACGCTCTACGCTATCGGTAATGACGATCATGCCTTTGGCTTGCGGACGTTGTTTAATATCCAAGATACGCTGCACAGCGGCTTTGTTATAAGGGTCGCAACCAATACCCCAAACGCTTTCTGTTGGGTATGCAAGTAGCTTTGCTTCTTTAAGCCAGTTTGCAGCTTGTGTGGCAGAGTCAGTGATAAAAGGTATAGATTGGCTCATAGCTTACATGATTCATGCTGGAATAGAGACACTAATAATAGCACAAGAGACAGTCTGACTAAGGTAGCGATATTTAGAACCCATTCTACTTATTCTTATGTGGCAGGTAGGAGTATCGATACGCTATACACGTAAATAGCGTCCGCCTTGCACACTGATAACGCCCATTAGTTCAAGTTCCATCAGCTGTCCAATGAGCTGTGGCGCGGATAGTTTGGTTGCGATAATCAGCGCATCTAAATCCTGTCCGTGCCAGTCAAGACGCTCATAAATGTCGGTCAAATGCTCAGGTACAATAACCTCACTACGGCTAGATTTTATATTAGAAGATTTTTGCTCACTATGCGCGGTAAGCGAGCGTTTGTCTATATTTGACACAGCGAAGAAATGGCGAATGTCCGACTGAGACTTATCAGAGCGCATCGTTGCCTCCTTTTGTATATACGATCGACGATCATAATCGAGTTGACCATTGACGTCCTCTAACACCTGCTGAGGATGATAAATCAGCGTTGCGCCTTCACGTATCAGATGATGACAACCCTCGGCATTGCTATTATCAATATGACTTGGAATGGCAAAGACTTGTTTGCCTTGCTCAGAGGTTAAACGGGCGGTAATGAGCGAGCCACTTTTGATCGTCGCTTCAGTCACAATCGTGGCTAGACTCAGCCCAGCAACCAGACGGTTACGGCGCGGAAAGGTATGTTTGTGCGGCTGAGTATGCGGTAGTAGCTCACTAATAATGCAGCCACCTTGCTCGATGATTTGAGCAAATAACTGGTCACGATGATTGGGATAATTCACATCAATCCCTGTCCCCATCACGCCGATAGTACGACCTTGATAGTCAAGATCAGTCTGCGCCAAAGCTCCTAGATGAGCCCGTTTGTCCACGCCTATTGCCAGACCACTGGTGATGACATACCCTGCCTGTGCCAGATATTGCGCCATATCGAACGTGATTTTTTGGGCATGGGCTGTTGGTTTTCGGCTGCCCACGATAGCAATTTGAGCCTGATGCAGACGCGCGCTATTTCCTCGAAAGAACAATAATGGCGGCGGATCATAAATATGAAGAAGCTGAGCAGGATAGTCGGGCTGACCGGCAAACAATAAACCATAGCGACCTTCTGTAAGTGCTTGCTGTATCTTATCAATAGCAGCACGTGTTTGCTCTGGCTGTTCATGGCGTTTGAGATGGGTATGATGAAGTCCTAACTGCTTCCAAGCGCCTACTGTAGCCTGCCAAGCAAGCTGCGCATCACCATAAGTCGTTATGAGCTTATGATAAGCAGACAATGATGCATTCACCTCATACCATAGCGCCAATATGGCGCGCTGATCATCGGATAAAGAAGAGGTGACTGCGGTCATTGTCATCTGTCTCGTTTGGGCAAACTTAGTAAAATCGCTTCACAAAGCCTTATGTGCTTATAGATAAGGGGGTGGCAATAGTTGGTCGCCAACATTGAGTGGTAGTTCAGAGTCAAGTACGTAAGCATAGCTGATGTTGTCAAAGGTATTAAACACCATCACCATACCGCTTGGCTCATTTGGCAAGCGTACCGGCATGTCATTATCTCTTACGTCCCTGACCAGCGGGCCTTTTTGATAAACGGTCAGTACATCACCTGGTTTGGCACCATGCAAGCTGCCTAAATTGATCGCTACCACGCTGCCTTTAGCGGCAGAGCTGATTGAGTCCATCACCCGCACAATCATACCACCACGACTGACGCTGGCAGGCGTTGGATAAAAGACAGGTGGGATAGCGTTGTCTAGCTCGACAAACACGCGATCGCCTTCACGTACTTCTTTGTCGTAACTGTCAGTAAGCTGTAAGCTGGTAATACCATTCGTTTCTGTCGATGTGACAAGACCAGTCGCGACTTGTGTGACTTCTAGGCCGATAACCTCTTGAGTTTTGGGATCCACATATAGGTCACCCTCACGGTATACCCCGTAGCGCTGACCCACGATAAGCGGGACGCCTTTGGCATAGACTTTATCCCCGCTTGCGGTGATTAGATTGCGATTTTTGGACGCCAAAATATACGGTGTGGTATTGAAATCTTCTGGATCTACAATGAGGGTTTTATCCAGCCAATGCTGAATAGCAGACCATGGTACAGGCGGGATACTATTAGCAGTCGAGGTGATCGCGACGGTGCTGGCAACCACATTACCTGTTAGCTGCTTTTCAATACCTGCACAGCCCTCACCAGTATCAACCCCTACCAAAGTCTTGCCCTGAATGACACACAAAATAAGAATATCATCAGGATAAATAAGGTTTGGATTTTTGATTTGCTTGTTGGTGGCCCAAATCTCTTTCCAGCGCCACGGACTGTCGAGGTAGCGACCTGAGATATCCCATAGCGTATCGCCTTTTTTAACGATATAGCGATTGGGGGCATCTGCTTTTATGGTAGGTGGTGGATTATTGGCGTGGGCTGTGGTCATCAACATGGCACTGCTAAATGTCGTAACTAATAATCCTTTTGCCAGTGCTTTTGCTGTCTTTTTTAAGCTCATCTTCATCGTTATATCCACAATAGGCACCACTGTTTCGGTCACAATAAACCACACTCGTTTTTTACCAAATCTATATTTTATTTTATAAAAATAACTTATATTATCAGTAGTTTATAGGTGATTTCATCATAACAACGATAGGGCAGCTGTTCAGTATAATTGGCTAGAAATATTCCAAAAAAAGCGTCTAACAACATAATGACTCACCGACGCTGTTTCTAATACTACAATTATCTATACCATAACACAATCATAAACACTTTATTACAATGGTGTAACTTTTATACAAACGCTTCTATCTATAGAAGATGAACTCAAAACGTTTATCGCTTATGCTGGATTTGGTTCAACATGCTGACGAATTTGCTCAGCGACCAATGCCGCGTCATTGTCCAAGACTATGACATGTTGTGGCAGGCTTTCTAACCCTTCGGTATGTGCTGGACGCTCGATGTCGATTTGCCCTACTGCTTCAATAATAGTGTCAGCAAATTTAACAGGCAATGCGGTCTCTGCACAGATAATGACTTCGCCTGCACGCTGTAGCTCTTTGGCAACCTTTATCCCATCAGCTGTATGTGGATCGACAAGTTCGCCATGCTGTTCATACAATGCTTTGATCGTGTTTAAGCGATCGCTATGGGTTGATTTGCCAGCAGCAAAGCCATAACGCGTATTGACCGCCTCCATCAAATCAGACAAGTCAAACCCTTGACCTGATTTTACACCGTCAAATAACTCATGAACGCGCGCGCTGTCTTTATCCAGCAACAAGTAAACAAAACGTTCAAAGTTTGAGGCTTTTGAGATATCCATCGATGGACTTGAGGTTACGTAGGTTTTTTCAGTGGGACGTGGCTGATACGTACCTTGATTGAAGAAGTCATTGAGGACATCGTTTTCGTTGGTGGCGACGATCAAACGCTCAACGGGCAAGCCCATTTCACGAGCGATGTGACCGGCACAAATATTACCAAAATTACCTGAAGGCACGCTAAAGCTGACTTTTTCATCATTGCTTGTCGTCACCGCAAAATAGGCTTTAAAGTAATAAACGATCTGCGCGAGGATGCGTCCCCAGTTGATAGAGTTGACCGTGCCCAAGTCGTACTGAGCTTTAAAGTCAGCATCTTGTTGCAGCGCTTTGACAATGTCTTGGCAATCATCAAACATACCGTCGATGGCGATATTATGAATATTATCGTCGGTCAAGCTGTACATTTGTGCGCGCTGAAACTCACTCATTTTGCCATGCGGTGATAGCATAAAGACTTCGACGTTTTCTTTACCGCGCAATGCGTATTCCGCCGCACTACCCGTGTCGCCACTGGTCGCGCCGATAATGGTAATACGCGCCCCTTTTTGCTTGAGCACATATTCAAAAGCATTGCCCAAGAACTGCATGGCCACGTCTTTAAACGCCAGCGTTGGGCCGTTTGATAATCCTAAAATGTATAAGTTGTCTTCGAGCTTGCGGACAGGAACAATGTCATCAGAGCCAAATATATCAGCCGTATAAGTGCGATCAATAATGTCCTTTAGATCCGCATAAGGAATGTCTGTAGCAAAGCGCTGCATAATCGCAAGTGCCAGCTCTGGATAGCTCAGCGTACGCCACTCATCAAGGACAGCGCCGTCAACGGTCGGGTAATGCTCAGGCAGCATCAAGCCACCATCTGGCGCAAGCCCCATCAATAGTACGTCGCTAAAATCCATTGGCGCTGTCTGACCACGGGTACTAATATATTTCATTAGATTGTCCTGTCTACAATAATGTTATTCAATAGTTAAAAACGGTTTATTCAGCAGTCTTTTGCAATAACGCATAATAAAAACCATCGCCACTCTCGCTATCGATTGGCAAGCACTGGCGACCAATCGTTTGCGCGATACCCCAATTGCAAGCCTCGGTAAACTCAATCACTGCCGCATCATTATGATGAGTGATAAAGTCCTGCATTTGCTCGACGTTTTCTTGCTTTAAGATAGAGCACGTGACATACAGCAAATAACCGCCAGCTTTCAATTGTGGCCATAGGTTATGCAAAATATCGGCTTGCAGCAAGGCGGTTTGCTCGATGTCTTCTTCGGTACGCAAAATACTAATATCAGGATGACGGCGAATCACGCCCGTTGCGGTACAAGGAGAATCCAATAATATTGCATCGAATACTGGCTCATTTGTCGCAGCTTTTTTATTTTTGCCATGCTGCCATCTGGTGGCATCAGCGCAGACAACGTTAAGGGCGATATTTTTTTCAGCTTGCTCTAAGTCTTGCTGTTTTAGATTGAGACGCTGTAGATTGTCATAGATGCGTTCGATGCGCGGTGCTTCATTATCGATAGCGGTCAGCTTGAGTTTAGAAGCTAAAGGCTTTGCTTCCGCATCATCTTGTTTCACGTGAAACAACGATGAAGAGTCATTTGAGCTGAGCAACTCCAACCAGTGGGCAAGCTTGCCACCAGGCGCCGCGCAAGCATCTAAAATATGTATCTCGTTATTGGTATTTTCCGTATCAGATTTTTCAGCGTTGAGCTTTGCCATTAACGCTTTATTGATGATAGGTGCCGCAAGCTGAGCATGCATATCTTGCACGCTGGCAATGCCTTCGGAAAAATGAGGCAAAGCATTGACAGCGGTAGTCTGATGCAGTCTTAAGCCTTTGGTCGATAGTATTGTAGTAGTCTCTGACGAGTTTGCTACGTTAAAACCAGTCGTTAGCTCAACGATATCTGCATCAATTTCTGCGCCATACAGCGACTGTTGATAATCCTCTACTGAAGTAACTGCAGAGTTGACTCGCAAAAACATCGGTGCCACTTGGCGTAAGCCCTGGGTCAGCGCATCGTACTGCTCACTCCAATCTTGCTTAAGCTGATAGGCAAGCCAATTCGGTAAGCTGTGTTTTTTATCACACTTCTTACGGAATTTACTCGGGTTCTTAGCGACTTTGCGCAAAATAGCGTTGATTAAACCAGTTGCATGGGCAAACTCAATCTCTTTTGCCGCTTCAACCGTTTCATGAATCGCGGCATGATCTGCCACTTCCAAATACAGTAACTGCACCAAACCCACTTGAATTGTGGTACGAACTTCTACTTCGTCAATAGGGTTGTCCGCTAGCGTGTCGAGCAATCGTGCAAGGGCATGCCATTGACGTAATGTTGTGAGCAATAAAGCATGCGCAAAACCTTTATCACCATCGTGCAGACTGTTTAATAATGGGTCAAGCACGCTTGAGAGCGAATGACCATTTTGAATAGCAAGCAAGGTACGAATCACGCGAACGCGAACGCTGCCATTCATGATTAAATGGCTTGATGGCTTGAGCTTGTTGTTTCTAGGTGCATTGTTTTTAGACGCGCTATTGGTTTGTCTCATGAAGTTGTGTTTCCTTGACGTCTGATCGATCGCGTCTTGTGCTAGTAGGGTTAAATGTCGTTAAAGCTATTTAGATGAAGCTATTTTGATTCTGCTGTGAATTGATCACCGTCGTTTAGCTGATTACCATGACAAAGCTGTTCCGCGGTCATCGGCTTACCACCAGCAAACTGTAATTTAGTTATCGCCAATGTGTTGCTGAGTTGTACGTCATGAGCGGCATTATCGTTTGCTTGTTCAGCCTCTTGACCACAAGCGACTAAGATGGCTTTGCGTCCCACACTCACGACTGTACCCGCAGGCTTATCTGTTTTTTGTGTGGTATTGATGGGTAGTGCAGCGAGTATTTTGACGCGTTGCCCATTTAGAAAGGTATAAGCGCCTGGCCACGGTGTCAACCCACGAATTTGGCGCTCGATGGTAGCAGCGGGCTTTGTCCAGTCAACCTCGCCTTCGGTTTTTACGAGCTTTTCGGCATAGTTTGCCTGACTGTCATCTTGGGCAACGGCCTGTGCTTGGTAATGTGATAACTCTTTTAATACTGTAGCGATAGCCGTCGCCCCAAGCGCTGCCATCTTATCATGTAGGCTCGCTGCCGTCTCATCAGGCTCTATACTAGCGCTCACCTTATAGAGCATATCACCAGTATCAAGCCCTTTATCCATCTGCATGATGGTGATACCTGTCTCATCATCACCTGCTAATAATGCACGATGAATAGGTGCGGCACCGCGCCAACGTGGCAACAATGAGGCATGAATATTTAGACAACCATGCGTGGGTGTGGTCAATACACCAATAGGCAAAATCAAACCGTAGGCGGCGACAATCATAAGATCTGGCTGATACGTACGCAACGTCTGTCGTGCTGCCATGCCCTCTGTGCTGGATTTTTTGAAGGTGACTGGCTGCTCTACCGCAATATCGTTCGCTAATGCCACTTCTTTGACAGCAGAGGCTGATAGCTTTTGGCCGCGTCCTGCCTTGCGATCTGGCTGGGTATATACTGCGACAATATTGATATTGAGGGCGTCTTGCTGGCGAATGAGCGCTTCTAGACTAATGGCAGCAAACTCAGGCGTGCCTGCAAATACTACCCTTAGTCGCTCGGTAGATAGTTTATTATTGTTTATAGATGTATTAGACAGATCAAAAGTGGCAGTAGTCATAGTCTTGCATTATATAAGGTTAATTTGCCCATTATAGGTGAGTTTACGATGTTGTGCCATAATTGTGGTAGTCTCAATCCAGTATGACTAATGACGATTTTTGCCTTTATAATATAAAAAGTGTCATTGCTCTAGTTATCGACCTTTTTATAGAATAAAAATACTTCTTCAGCAATACTCTATAAATAACACACTATTATTCTGCTATAGATAATAAAAAGGTATCAGTACCAAGGTTTTGAATAAATCAATTACTATAACAAACGATGATGATTTCACTATATGTTTTTGTGTCGATATAGGGCCATGCTCTCATGCAACAGTTTAAGTCCTTACAGCGATTATTGATCTTCTATGCATCGACCTTGCTGGTCATGCTATTGCTGTACTATGTCACGTTTTTTGATGGGTTGAGACATCATAGCGAACAACACAGTATAGATACTTTTCATGCATTACAGTACAGTATTACTGAGCATGCCGCGCCTATCGATGTAGAAATAGAAAAAATCCTAAAACAGCCTGCTTTTGACCATATCAGTTATCAGCTTATTTTGATGATGCCATCTGGGCAAACCTATATCCATCGTAAGACTCGACCTAATGAATCAGCTTTTACGACAGTAACGTTTCCAACAGTCAATGCCGCCACTTTTTCTAAGGACAATCAAAGTGCTTATACAGTCAGTAGTAGTGCTTTAACAGGAACGATAAAGCTCGAAAGTGGTCATCAGGTTTATATTGTGTTGCGCTATGAGCCTTTGACTGTCGAATGGACCTCGTACCGTTATTGGCTACCATTAACGGTGGCTCTGATACTATTTTTTATTGCTTTATTTTACATGCTCCACCGTCGAACCAACTGGGAGCAGCTAATAGCTTACACTGATAATTTAAGTGTTCATGCAAAAGAGTCTTATACGCCGCCGCCCTTTTTACAAGAAAAGTCCACCACTGAGTTTTTGCTGCTAGGTCATGCACTGAGCCGTGTCAGTTATCAGCTACACAACGACTATCGACGTATCAAAACATTAAATCATCGTTTGGAGCGCTTGGTTGATCAGGCACCACTGCCAATGCTGATGAGCTTACGTCATGGTCAGATTAGTTTCTATAACCAACGCTTTGAAACAATATTTACACCCTCTACCAAAAACGGACACAGGCATATAATCACTGATTTCGTCATGGGCAAAGACGAGGCTACTCAGCACATACTTCAAACGCTAGCTGGTTTACAAGTCTCGCGTACATTGACCGTCTACGGAATACAAAACAAACAAAACTACCAGTTGCATGCCACTCCATGGTTCGGTGAGCATGGACAAGTTCATGGTTTTACGGTAATGCTTAATGATATCAATGAGCTGGTTAATCAGAACGAGCAGTTGCAACAGCAAAATAAACAGCTACAGCAAAAGGTTGATGAGTTCAATAAACTTAGGTTTGTCATCGGTCATAAGTTGCGCATACCGCTAGAAGCTATGATCGATATCCTTGAGCCAATCGATCCGAACACGTTGAATGCAAGACAAAACATAACATTAGATACTTTGATTACCACCAGTCAGAACATGCTCACCGCACTCAACGAGACGCTACATATAGGAAATATCGAGGTTAGAAAAACTCGCCTTAATATTGAGCCCGTCGATATTTATAAGCTTGGTCAGGAAGTTAATGAGCTAATCATAAATGATACGAGGCAAAGAGGGCTTGAGCTGATTTACTTTTTTGCCCCAGACTGTCCGCGCTCTATTGGTACTGATGACGTGCGTCTCCGGCAGATTTTGCTGAATCTACTGCATAATGCCGTAAAATTCACCCCCTCCGGACATGTCGCACTTATTATAGAACAAACTGACTACGAGCAAATGTCAGAGGCTAACAAAGAGACCTTACAGTCTATCAATAAAAACCTTACCGCAGATGCAGTGAGTTGCTGGGTGCGCTTTAGTGTGCAGGACACTGGTATCGGTATCACATCTGCCAAACAGCATCAGCTCTTGTCGTACTTAAATAAACCCCATAGCCAAGATATCAACCCAGTAGCGCAAAATGCTATCGATACAGGGTTGGGACTAAAAAACGTCAATAGCTTTGCGCGACTACTAGGCGGCTTTATAGAACTAACCAGTACCGTGAATGAAGGTAGCATGTTCAACCTTTATTTGCCTTGCCGACGCCCAAACTATCAGTCGGTATATCACCCTAGTCAGCACCTAAATCATATTTGCCTAATCGCGGTCGTCCACCAGCCGCTTGTCGCGCAACATTTACAGCGGCTTTGTGAGCACTTAGCGATATCTAGCACTATTTATACTGCTGTAGACCTAGCGACTATAGAGCAATTAACAGAACGCCTAAGTCAAGATCAGCAAAGCTTGGCACCCATACTTCTACTAGATTATGAGTACTATGATACCAGCGCGATCTTAGTTGGTAATAAGCCCGACCCTGACAGCTCAGCGAAATATCAAAACTCATTATCACAAGAGCAGGCTGACCTCACAAAACCCCATTTAACGCACAGCAATCACATAGTCACTAGCATCGATAGACGGCAGGCATTAAATAGCCTACTCGCTAATACATCCTTACCTAAAATACTATTTAGTATGAAACCTGAGCGCCGTATACCCTCTATGTTACTCGATCAATGTGATGGCTTTTTGGCAAAACCTTTAGATAGTGCGCTATTACTGTCTGAAATCCTGCGCTTGACAATGCCAGCTAGAAAAAAGCTAACACAAACACAAGATATTAAAGAGAACATTAGCGAGACAACTGCTCAAGAAGAAAGTTCACAGCCATTATCACTCCTTATCTTAGTGGTGGAAGATAGTCCAACCAATCAAAAAATAGCCTGCAAAATGCTAAGTAAACTTGGCTATCGCAGTATCGTTGCAGAAGATGGTCAGCAAGCGCTTGATATATTAGCCAGCCAGCGTGAAGAGATCTCCCTGATTTTGATGGACTGCCGGATGCCAGTCATGGACGGTCTACAAGCTACTCAGGCAATCCGCGCACAAGACGACGATATACCTATTGTCGCGCTAACGGCGAATAATACAGAAGAGGATCGCAAGGCGTGCATGCAAGTGGGAATGGATGAGTTTTTATCCAAGCCTATCCGTAAAAAGGATCTAGAAACCGTTCTACAAAGCTTTATACCCTAAACGTTAATAAAAAAATCACCCTCTCAACATTATAGTTGATCCAATTTAAGAGCGGTACAAGGCAACCGAGTACAGATGTATCTGTCATACTTCAAGCGAGGTTAACGCTGTAACGCTTTTATAGTGGATTGACTATACTTTGATTTCGTAATATGGACAGGGTGAATATTTAAACAGGTAAGTACAGCCTCAAACGTTATTTCATAAAGCCATTATCGGCTAAAAAAGCTTCTGTAATTTGGCTTTGAGGATTTGCAGTATTCATACCACCAGATTGTGATTTATTTAGCAAACGCTCCAAATAGCGTGCAACGATATCCACCTCGATATTGACTTTGTTACCCACCAACCAATGCTTAGCGATATTAGTCACTTGTGCCGTATGTGGGATAATATTTAAAGAAACGATATTGTCACGTACCAGATTGGTAGTCAAACTAATCCCATCTACCGTGATAGAACCTTTGGTCGCTGTATAGTGCGCCAACTCTTGTGGTATCTCAATCTCAATATAAATAGAACGTGCGTCTTGCTGTAGTTTACTGACGACGCCTACCCCATCCACGTGACCGGCAACAATATGGCCACCAAAACGAGTCGTTGGTAGCATCGCTTTTTCTAAATTGACCGTATGACCTGCTTTTAATGCTTCTAGCGCTGTTCGAGCAATAGTTTCACGTGAAACGTCAACAGAGTAATGGTTATTACCTAGCTCTACAACAGTCAAACAGATACCGTTCGATGCAATAGAATCACCGAGCTTTACGTCGCTAAAATCTAGGTCGTTAGACTCTATTGTTAAGCGTATATCACCGCCCGTTGGTTGCATCGATTTTACGGTTCCAACGCTTTCTATAATTCCAGTAAACATATCATCCTCATCTCATTATTATAATGCTGCTATAAACACATCACTTTATTTATCAAATACTTAACCAAATTTCTGAGTACACTTCGCAGTGAAACACACGGGAAATGCAGGCGGTCATAGGATAGATTGTGGATAAGTAAGTATAAGTCAATAGAATATTCTTAAAGTCTTTATTAATTATAGAGTTATCCACAATGATGCTAAATTTAGTTTAGCGCTCGCAACGTAAGATTTAAAAAACATAAGTTATTGATTAATATATAATTTATCATAAAAAATCAAAAATAATCAGCTTTTTATGTTTCATGTGGAACAAAGTTATACACAGTTTCATGTGGAACATTTAAAATGGTAACGTACTTATCCACATATAGTTCACATTATAAGCATATTGCGGATAACAAAATCACAAATAAGCAACCTACAAAGGCAATAGCGTTAATTTAAGGTCAGAACCAAGTTTCTCATAATTATAAATATCGAAGCGCAACTGCTGAGCCAGTGAGATAGGATTGAAATTGACCATTGGTCGCGCTTGATCACCAAGAAGACAAGGCGCCTGATAAACAATCAATTCATCGACGAGCTGCTGACTCAAAAAACTTCCCGCAACACCAGCACCCGCCTCCACCAAGACATCATAACACTGATGGTCTCTGACTAATGTTGCTAGTAAATCAGTGAGATCATCTGTGCGCCAATAAATCGTATCTGTACGGCGGCACAATTGATAATCAGACTGAGCACTGTGCTCTAAACGCTGACGTCTATCGAGCACTACAATCTGAGGTGATGGTATTTTTTCGGGTAATACGCCTAGTTGATTTGAACGCACGTTGAGCTGCGGATCATCAGCTATCACTGTCTCACTACCGGTTATGATTGCCCCACTTCGTGCGCGTATCTTTTGTACATCTTCGCGGGCTGCGTTTGATGTAATCCATTTTGACTCACCAGATGCCATCGCGGTGCGACCGTCTAGGCTAGTCGCTATTTTTAATCTGACATATGGCATCTGAGTCCGCATGGCTTTTAAAAATCCGCGATTTAATGCTTCTGCCTGCTCCGTCAGTATGCCAACCGTCACTTCAATACCAGCTTGCTTAAGTAGCTTTACCCCGCGACCTGCCACCTGTGGATTGGGGTCTAGGCCGGCAATCACAACACGCTTTACATTAGCTTTAATAAGTGCCAACGCACACGGCGGTGTACGCCCTGTATGGCTGCATGGCTCTAGAGTCACATAAGCCGTTGCGCCCACTGCTCGATCGCCTGCTTCTTTTAATGCAAATACCTCTGCATGTGGCTCACCAGCTTTCGGATGAAACCCTTGACCGACCACTTCTTCAGCTTGGACGATGACACAACCTACTACTGGATTTGGCCTAGTAGTATACAAACCGAGCTTAGCTTGTTCGATAGCAAGCATCATAAAGTAGCGATCTTGCGCATCTTGAGAGTGATTTATAGTTGGCATAACAGTAGGCTTATGAATGATTGGTAATAATTACGGACAATTTTATTTAATAATCTAGGCGCTTTGAACTCAAAATCAGTTTAATAGTTAGAGATATTTATTGATGTACCAGCTTATTTGTCATTTGGACGGATATTGGCAATTTCCTGATGAAAAGCATCAATGTCTTGAAAGTCGCGATAGACGCTAGCAAAGCGCACATAGGCAACATCATCTAAAGTTTTTAGCTCACTCATGATGATTTCGCCCAAGACTTTACTACTGATTTCACGCTCACCCATCTGTCTGACGCGTTTTTCAACTCGGCTGATCATTGCTTCTTGCTCATCGATAGTGATGGGGCGCTTTTGCAAAGGCAATAAGATAGACCGACGCAGCTTTTCATTGTCGTAAGGTTCAATCTTGTTGCTGGATTTGATAATCCTTGGCATCACCACTTCTACCATCTCAAACGTTGTAAAACGCTCTTGGCAACTGTTGCATGAACGGCGGCGACGCACTTGCGCACCTTCTGCAGCAAGACGTGAGTCAATCACTTTTGTCTCTGATGCATTACAATACGGGCAGTGCATAGCAATTCCTTATTTTATGACTAAGAATAAAAGCAAAACTTATGAGATAGACAAATGTATTGAGTAATAGATAGAGTTATTCAACCGTTATTTACCAATACAAAAACTACCAAATATTTTGCCAAGCAAATCATCAGCACTAAACTCACCTGTAATCTCACCCAAACTCTGCTGGGCCTGACGCAAGCTTTCAGCAACCAACTCACCTGCTTGGAATACCGTTAACTGCTCATGCGCCTCTGTTAAACAGTTGGCTGTCCGTCTGAGAGCATCTATATGACGAGTACGAGCGGTTAAGCTATTTTCTGGTGGATGAAAACCTACCTTAGCGCATAGTGCTTCGACTAAATTATCGATACCAGCGCCTGTTTCACATGAAACATTAACTTGTTCGTAGCCTCTATCTTTGATTTCGGCTTGCATCGTAGAGGCAGATTTTTCGCTACTATCATCGCTCAGTAGATCACTTTTATTGGCAATGATGAGTAATCGTTTGGCATCTGGCAGCTCGCCGAATAACTGCTCAGCCAATTGCAACGGCGTGCTTTCTTCTTCAACATCGCGAGTCACATCGTAAACCATCAGCAGCATATCAGCTTGGGTAATGGCGGTACGGGCACGCTCAATGCCGATACGCTCTACGGTATCCTCTGTATCACGTAGGCCTGCCGTATCGGTAAGGTGAAGTGTCAAACCATTGAGCACGACCGTCTCTTGCAGCGTATCACGCGTGGTGCCAGCGACATCGGTCACGATAGCACGTTCTTGCCCTGCTAGACGATTTAGCAGGCTTGATTTACCAGCATTTGGCCTACCTGCTAGGACAACATGGATACCATCACGTAAGAGCTGACCTTGCTTTGCCGTGGCTAAGACTTGCTGTATCTTATCTTGCGTTTGCTCAAGTTTACTCTGTATCACGCCGTCAGATAAAAAATCGACATCTTCTTCATCAGGGAAATCAATGGCAGCTTCAACGTGCAAGCGCAAATGAATCAACTGTTCTAATAGCTGGTTTATTTTTTGGGAGAACTCACCACTTAGTGAACGAATCGCACTACTCGCGGCCGCCGCACTGGTCGCATCAATCGCATCAGCGATCGCCTCTGCCTGCACCAAATCCAACTTATCGTTATCAAAAGCGCGATAAGAAAACTCTCCGGCACTCGCTTGTTTGGCGCCTAATTCAAATACACGTGCAAGCAACTGGTTCTGCAAAATAACGCCGCCATGCCCTTGCAGCTCAATCACATCTTCACCCGTGAATGAGTGCGGACCTTTAAAGAACAGTACGAGCCCTTCATCAATAACGGTGCCATCCGCCTGATAAAAGCGGCAGAAGCTAGCCATACGCGGCGTAAAAGCAGTTTTACCCGTCAGCGCGCAGGCCATGGCATAAGCACGGCTACCTGACAGACGTATAACACCCACACCCCCTCGCCCAAGTGGCGTTGCAATCGCAGCAATCGTGGCGAGTTCCGATGTATTAGGTTTTTCAGAAGAATTAGGTGTGGCTAATGCCATCTCTAAGGAATCCACAATAACTCTCAATAACTAAAAATCCCATTATAGACGTCTGTGCTCATAGTGACAAAGCAAACTTTGAAACGCGGCCTAATCGTTGATATTTTCTCTTCAATGTTGATAAGCTGTGGATAACCTTTTAGCACTCATAAAAAAACCACCGCTTGCGCGATGGTATTTGTTTTTATCCTTCTGATAGAGCGTCAGTTAGTCAACTATTTTTACCGTGCGACGTTTCTGCTCTTCTTCGACTTTCTTATTTACAATATATTGCTGAGTCATACTGAACAAGTTGTTCACTGTCCAATATAGTACCAAACCTGCTGGGAAGAATAGCATGAATGCGGTAAAGATAATTGGCAAGAACTTCATGACTTTTGCTTGCATTGGATCTGCTGGCTGCGGGTTTAACTGTTGCTGGATGAACATGGAAACACCCATCAATAGCGGCAAGATGAACCAAGGATCCATGGCTGAAAGATCGCGAATCCACAGAATCCATGGCGCATGACGCAGCTCGACACTCTCTACGAGCACCCAATACAAAGCTAAGAAAATTGGCATCTGCATCAAGATAGGTAGACAACCCGCCATCGGATTGACATTCTCTTCTTTGTAGATGGCCATCATTTCTTGCGACATTTTCATGCGGTCGTCGCCATGCTCTTCTTTTAGCGTTTTTAGTCTCGGCGCAATAGCGCGCATTTTTGCCATTGAATAGTAGCTCTTATTAGAGAACCACATCAAAGCAATTTTGACTAGAATGGTGAGGATAATGATTGACCAACCCCAGTTACCCACAACTTTATGCACACCTTCCAAGATAGCAAACAAGACCTTTGATATTGGCCACAATAAGCCGTAATCAACCGTCTTATTCAGACCAACTGCCACATCTTTTAGCTCAGACTGTACTTTTGGACCTGCATATAGTGTGGCATCCAACGTCACTTGCTTGTTTGGTGCGACATTGACTGGCTGACTGTTAAAGCCAATAAAGTAGTCGTTACCAGTCTCGCGGGTAAAGAATTTACCCGTGAAGTTTTCAGGCGTCCATGCAGAGACAAAATAATGCTGTACGATGCCAACCCAACCTTTATCACTGGTCGTCGTCAACTCGCCATCGCTGAAGTCTTTAAACTTCAGTTTATTATAAGGATCATCTGGCGTACCCCATGCACCACCTAGATAAGTCGCCATGCTCAGCGCGCCTTTATCAGACATACCAGGATCTTTACTATCATCGCGTTTTAGCTGCGCAAACATCTGGCCTTGCCACGCATTGGTAGAGGCGTTTTGAATTTTGTAGCTAATATCGATCGGATATTTGTTTTCAGTAAAGGTGAATGTCTTGGTGATTGTCACGCCATCTTTTTTGTAAGTAAGCGGTACTGACAATGTCTGTTGCCCTGCTTCCATTACATAGTTATTAGTGGTGTGGCTATAAATCGCACGGCCTTCTGCCGTATCAATACCATTTTGACCAATCAAGCCAGACTGAGCCACGTATACACGGTTGCTGTTGTTTTCTAGCAATACGAAAGGCTTATCGCTATCGAGCGTTGCGTCATACTGCTTGAGCGCAGCATAGACAATATCACCGCCTTCTGGATTGATTTTAATATCATAGCGATCGGTCGTTACCGTGATTAATCCTGTGTCCTTTGCAGGGGCCGCTATCACAGCTGCGTTATCCACAGGTAGGGTCTGAACCGGAATATCACCTGCGGCACCAGTGGTAGAAGGAATGTCAGCACCTACTGAACTTGTAGTTTCTGGCACTGCTTCTACAGCTGGTGCATCGGCATAATCATCTCGCCATGCCAAAATCAGCAGATAAGCGGTAATTAACATCGCAATGATGATCATCACCCGAAATATCTTTTGCATAAACCTTTCCTAGATTAAAAATTAGGGAATGAAAAATTAGGGCATGTGTCATGACTGTATTGCATAGTTATCATCATGATCGATAACCGCGTTGAGAGTCATTTACATAAAATGTGCATTATTTTACTAAAAATCTGCTTCAAATGATACCAAGAGTGTGGATAACTTGTGGGTAAGTCATTGAAGATGATATCTAAAGCCCGAAGTTATGATTTTTATGTTGTCTTCATTAAGTAGTTAAGACGTGGCACATACCCCTGACGATCTCGGTAAACACCCCATCCTCTACTATCGCTACTCGTTGTAGAAGGTATATATTGATACCGATAAGAAGATAAAGGGAGCGGGACAAAATCAATGCCGTGTCCACCAAGCGGATGACATTTACTAAGACGTTTTAACAGCAACCAACTACCTACACGAGTGCCATGCCACGCCAAAGCTTGTTTACCATAGTTTGAACAGGTGGGATAGTAACGGCAGCGAGCAGGTATGATAGGGCTAATTATTTTTTGATAAAATTTTATTATATTTAATATAAAAACAAAAATTATTTTATTTATTAAAACTAATAATTTTTTCATTTTATTTTTTTTCTATTTTTTTAAAAATATTATTTATTTCATTTTTAAATTCTTTATTATCAATATCCTTTATCGATTTTTTTACTATAAAAACAATATCTTTATTTTCTAATTTAAAAGCTTTTGTACGGAACTGCTCACGGATATGTCGTTTAATCAAATTTCGAACGACAGCAGTAGGCACTTTACGCTTAGTAATCGCCATACCGATACGTGGCTTGTCACAGGCACTGGGTCTCACAAACGCCATCAAGTGACTCTGATGTATCTTACGCTCAGGTGCGTCAAACACTTCACGAAACGCTGCTGGTGTCAGTAGGCGCTGCTCTTTAGTAAAATTGGCTGTAGGTGTAGCTAAAAGAGATTGGGGCATGGTATGACCTAATATGATAGGGAATGGCGATATTAAAGATAATAGCAAAATATAGAAACAAAAAAAGCGCCGATGCGGGCGCTTTTAATATATGGCTAAGTGTCAGTTGTGATGATTGACTATTGCAATCTATAAACAATAGGAGCACAACAAGCAATATTAGCCATGCTTATCGCTATCTACTGATTATACAGTTAGACGATGACGTCCTTTAGCACGGCGACGAGCTAAGACCTGACGGCCTTTTTTAGTTGCCATACGAGCACGGAAACCGTGAGTACGTTTACGCTTGATCACGCTTGGTTGGAATGTACGTTTCATAACTCACCTATCAAAATAATGGACTAAATTCGTAATAACGGAGGATTATACCATCCAGTATAGTTTTGGTCAATAAACTAATTTAGCCTGTTTTCAGAGATTTAGTTTCTGCTATCAGACTGCTAGATATTATTTGTTCAATACTTCCGTTTTGTTTAACCAGTGTTTTTAGTTGACAGTAAATAATTTTTGAAGTTATCCACAGTTTTGCATGAAATCTATAACAATAATTAATTAATATATATAGGTATTGTTGTTATTGGGGCCTTACTTATCTGTGGCTAACTCCAATTTATCCTTATTTATCAAAACACTAGACTATGGGTAAGGTTGTGGATAACCTGTGGGCTAAATATGGATAACTTATCTTGTTGAGTTATCCACAAAACTATCCACAGTCTTATCCCCAAAAAACAAGGTTTTATCCACAGGGTATTTATGTTAGATTAGCCCCTACTTCGTGTGTGGCTTCTCATAGCTTTCCAGTGTGACTTTTAACACAGTTAATCACTGTTGATACCAAGTATTTCTGTAGAAGGTCAGGCTATTAAAGTTAATTATTATTGCAAATTATAGGGTTAGTATTTTTCATGATAGACACAGCAAATATTTGGGATAAATGTCTGAACGATTTGCGCTATAACGTTAAAGACAACGTTTTTACCATGTGGCTGAGACCTCTATCAGCTTATCAAGAAGCACAAACTCTGATCATTCTTGCGCCTAATGATTATTTTGTCACGTATATTAAAAAGAACCATCTTCAAGATATTCAGCAATTGGTTGCTAAGCACAGTCAAGGTAGCATTGAAGAGGTTGTTGTCCATGTTGATAATGCTGGACGTGAGGTAGACGATAGTCAGCAGACAAAATCAGGCTCATTATTTTTGGAGGATAAGCCCTCCCCTACTCCATCTGAGCATAAATTTGAATCTATCCATCATAATAATTCAAAAGCAGATATCGACGCTAATATGCGTCAGGGAGAACTAAACGACTCGGCTGATGCTAAATCACTGAGCTATCTCAACCCTGACTTTACTTTTGAGACATTTGTCACTGGTAAGTCGAACAATCTGGCCTACAAAGCTTGTTACGAGCTTGGTAAAAAACAATCAAAAAATCGACACAATCCTTTATTTATATATGGACCTTCTGGATTAGGAAAAACGCATTTAATGCATTCTGTAGCACATCGATATCTAAAAAATAATCAAAGTTTTTATTATTTTACTTCTGAAAAATTTATAAACCAATTAGTTTATTCATTAAGAAATAATAAAATAGAAGATTTTAAAAAGAAAATAAAAAAAGTAGATTTATTGATTGTGGATGATATCCACGTCTTAGCAGGAAAGACCAAAAGTAGTAATGAGTTTTTGACGTTATTTGCAGATTTTACTAGTGGTGACAAACAACTGATTTTGGCTTCTGATCGTCATCCATCACAAATGACGGAATTTGATGAACGCTTTAGATCGCGATTTTCTTGGGGATTGACAGTCGCAGTTGACCCTCCTGAGATTGATACTCGCGTGCAAATTTTGCAGAAAAAAGCCGCTTCTTATGGCATGGTGCTGCCTAAAGAGTGTGCATTGTTTATCGCTCAAAACGTGGTGTCCAACGTCAGACGTTTGGAGGGTGCTCTCAATCAAGTTTTTGCAAATGCTAATTTGACAGGTGCACAGATTACTCTTGAGATGGTGCAATACGCGTTAAAAGACATCGTCGCTATGCGTGTACAAGCCGTAAATATGGATAATATCCGAAAAATAGTCGCTGAATACTATGATGTAACGGTGAAAGACATTATGGGGCGTAAACGTACGCGTAGCATCGCCAGACCTCGCCAAATAGCGATGGCCTTATCGCGTGAGTTAACAGGTGATAGTTTTCCTGAAATTGGTCAATCATTTGGTGGACGTGACCATACTACAGTGATGCATGCTTGCGATAAAGTAAATGAATTACGAGCAGCAGATCCAGCGTTTGACAAGGATTATAAGACGCTAGCGTTGATGTTACAGGCAGGTTAGTAGAGTAAGTCTCCACTGTATTTTAGGGAGAAAATATCGTTTATAATATTGAAAATATAAGCAGATAGATGCTCTGTAGATTATAGTCGGTAGACAAGGTATTATTAGACGATTACGTCAAATTTTTATAAAAAATCATTCAAATAAGAGTAACTAAGCATGCAATTATCGATCAATCGAGAATCGTTACTAAAAGCTATCAACTTGATCGCCAAAGCCGCTGATAAACGCCATAATATGGTGATATTGGGTAATATTAAGCTGCAGTTATCAGAGTCCGAGCTTATCTTGACAGCCTCAGATTTAGAAGTGGAGCTGACATCGACCTTGAAATTGCCTGCTGGTGCTTGTGTTGAAGCAGGAACAACGACGCTACCTGCAACAAAACTAAAAGATATTTGTAAGTCTTTACCTGCACAAGCCCAAGTTAACCTAGCGACTCAAGCGAATGAACGTTGTCTGCTTACCAGTGGCAAGAGCCGTTTCACGCTAGGTACCTTACCAAGTGAAGACTATCCAAGCTTGGGCAATCCTGAAAATATCACGCCGTTGAACATCAGCCGTAGTCGATTGACAGATTTGATTCACAAAACTCAGTTTGCGATGGCAATTCAAGATGTACGTTATTATTTGACGGGTATGCTGTTTGATGTTTCACAGCAGCAGCTGACGACCGTTGCGACTGACGGACATAGATTGGCCTTGGCACGTAGCGTTATAGATGTGAGTGCTGATCTGAGCATGCAGGCTATCTTGCCACGTAAGGCAGTGATCGAGCTTGAGCGTTTGGCGACTGAGCTTGGCAAAATGCTAGGCGATAAGGACAATGCAGTTACGCTGAGTTTTGGGCGTGAGTTTTTGCAAGTGAGCTTACCATTTGGCGATGTAGATAGTGCAGGGCAAGTCAGCCAAAACCTAATGGTGACGTTTACTGCCCGTTTGATTGATGGCAAATTCCCTGATTATCGCCGCGTCATGCCAAGCAATACCGATAAGCTCGCGTTATTTAGTCAAGAAAAAATGACTGACGTATTACGCCGGGTTGCGATTTTAAGTAACGAGAAATCTCGCGGTGTGGTCTTTAATTTTGCCAGTGATGGTATGATAGAAGTACGTGCCAATAATGCTGAGCAAGATGAAGCCGTGGAGATGCTCCAAGCCAAATATCAGGGCGAGCCAATGGAGCTATCATTCAATGCTGCGTATCTACAAGATGTGCTAAGTGTTATTCAAGGTGATTTGCAGATGCATATGAGCCAATCGAATGCTTCAGTGTTGGTCAATCAGCTTAATGATGAGTTCCATCAATACGTCATCATGCCAATGCGTATATAGTCTGATTTTTTGCACATCATACAGCATTGAACCGCGCTAGCATCTTTTGAGTATTTACGCGGACAGCTTAAATTTAAATAAACTTTTGCTTGCTTTGAAAGCTGTAAATAATGGGCGGCTATCGATATCATGATTGAACGTCTACAAATATCAAATCTGCGCAACCTCACACAAGTTAATTTGCAGTCGACCGTTTGCAACGTTGTCATCGGTGCAAATGGTAGCGGCAAAACCTCTTTACTTGAAGCGATATTCTTATTATCGAGAGGCAAGAGCTTTCGGCATCATCAGCCCAAGCGCTATATTCAGCATCATCAAAACTATGCAACGGTCTATGCTAAGCTCAATGATAGTCGTACGTTAGCCATTCAAAAACAAGCAGATGCGACCACCATTCTGCGTCTTAATCAAGCGACTGTCTACAATCAAAGTATATTGACTGAGCAGCTACCCACGCTATTGATAGATCCCTCAACGATGGATATGTTAGAGCAGGGTAGTGCCAGTCGTCGCCAGCTATTAGATTGGTTGGTGTTTCACATGAAACAAGGTTTTCACCCACAATGGGTCGCCTATCAACGCCTGTTAAAACAGCGCAATAGTTTACTAAAAAAGACTCGTCAATTGACTCAAGTCCAGCTAGCTGAGCTAAAGTCTTGGGATAAAGGACTAAGTAATCATGCAGCATTGATACATCATTATCGTGAGCAAGTATTTACTGAGTGGCAGCCTTATTTTGCCAAAAGTGTTCTGCAATTGTTACCGTCTTATGCTGAGCAATTGAGCCTAAGTTATAACGCTGGCTATGACACTAATGTCGCGCTTGATGTGCAGCTTAATGAGCGATTAGAGCAGGATTTACAGTTAGGATATACCCGTATAGGCAATCATCGGGCTGATATCCATGTGCATTGGCGCTCTGATAATGCAGTGCGGTCTGATGATGATGTTGTAGATAGTCAGGCGACAAATACAAATACAGCGTCCTCAAACCATGAGGTAAATGCTAAATTACCAACTCTAAAAGAGCAGGCAGCAAATGTATTGTCCCGCGGTGAAAAAAAACTGCTGATTACGGCACTGCGACTGTCACAGCTGCCTTTATTGCTCAATGATAATGAAGATAGCGCTTCGTTCGATAATAACTCAACATCGAGAGCGACCCCTGTTGTGCTACTAGATGACATCACCGCAGAGCTAGACGATAGGGCGATAGGTATTCTTTTATCAACATTAGCGCAGCTGCCTTGTCAGGTGTTCATGACCAGCTTGACGGATGATATCGTACCTCTGGTTAATGATTTGTGGTCAAAACCTAGATTGTTTCACGTGAAACAAGGCCAGATATTGTCTGTTGATTAATTCCTATTGATTAATTCTTAATCGCTTATCATCACTTTAAGCATTTTCCTGCCTACTTATAACGCCTTTTATGCGTCCTTTACTGAGTATCACAGTCACGACTATTACTTATACTAGCTATTAGGTAGAGACACTGACTCATAAGTCGTAAAACTCCCAGTAAACAGTGACTTACAGACAAAAAAATGCTAAAATAACCCTTTATTTTTGTCCTGTTCTCAGCAATTTATTCGATAGCATCATATAATAGACTTCTATTTTTTATTTCTTTATAAGTAGTTGATAATTAAGTATTTTATTTATTTCAATAGTTTTAACAATGGCTAGAAAAACAAAGACTATTACTAATAAGTAATTTGCCAATTTTATCTCTATGCAGCCTTTTTTAGGCTAACGGTGGTTAGTAGTTTAGCCACTCATATGCACTCTAAGTGATGAATAATAGAAGTTGGTTTTAAGATGCCATCATGAGGTGCATTTTTATAAGTGCGCTGATAAAAACGGCTGATTATGGCTAGATTAAGGAATGTACATGAGTGATTCATTACCTATTGACCACGAGCAATTGATAGACGACAGTGCTACTGAAGCCGCTGTGTCTACTGTAGTTTCAGAAGTATTACCTTCTGATTATAGTTCTAAGGATATCCGTGTACTACGTGGGCTAGAGGCTGTACGCGTGCGCCCTGGTATGTATATTGGTGACACTGACGATGGCACAGGCTTGCATCATATGGTCTTTGAGGTCGTGGATAACTCTATCGATGAGGCGCTGGCCGGTCACTGTGATCAGATTGATATTATCATTCACGAAGACGAGTCTGTCAGTGTGATGGATAATGGCCGCGGTGTACCAGTCGATATTCATCCAGAGGAAGGGGTATCAGCGGCGCAGGTCATCATGACAGTCCTGCATGCAGGCGGTAAGTTCGATGATAATAGCTATAAAGTCTCAGGCGGTCTGCATGGTGTTGGGGTATCGGTCGTCAATGCGTTGTCTAAAAAGCTTGAGATGAATATCTGGCGTGAAGGCTATCATTACCGTCAGACCTATACTGATGGCGTACCTGACGCTGATATTCAGCAGATGGAAGCGACCGATCAAACCGGTACGCAAATCCGCTTTTATCCAAGCAGCGACGTATTCACCGGCACAGTCTTTGAATATGATATTTTGGCAAAACGCCTACGCGAGCTGTCATTTTTGAACTCCGGTGTGCGTATCGTTCTGACCGATGAGCGTATTGATAAGCGTCGTGAGTTTGAGCATAAAGGCGGCTTATTAGAGTTTGTCAGCTATATCAATGCAGGTAAAGACGGTATCAATGAAGTATTCCATTTTACCAGTCAGCAAGACGATGGTATCAGTGTCGAAGTCGCGCTACAGTGGACCGATACGTATAACGAAAAAGTGCTGTGCTTTACCAATAACATTCCGCAAAAAGATGGCGGTACGCATTTATCAGGTTTCCGCTCAGCCCTGACACGTGGCTTAAACAGCTATATGGATCGTGAGAATTTATTCAAAAAAGAAAAAGTCGCGGCGACTGGCGATGATGCTCGTGAAGGTCTAACGGCTATTGTCTCGGTGAAAGTGCCTGATCCAAAGTTCTCAAGCCAGACCAAAGACAAGCTGGTCTCAAGTGAAGTGAAATCTGCTGTCGAATCAGCGATGCATGATAAGTTCAATGATTATCTGCTAGAAAACCCAAGCGCTGGTAAAGCCATTGCTAATAAAATCATGGAAGCTGCTCGTGCGCGTGACGCCGCTCGTAAAGCGCGAGAGATGACCCGCCGCAAGACGACTCTGGATATTGCAGGTCTGCCGGGCAAGTTGGCTGACTGCCAAGAAAAAGATCCAGTACTATCTGAGCTATATATTGTGGAGGGTGACTCTGCAGGTGGCTCAGCGAAGCAAGGTCGTAGCCGTAAGACTCAAGCGATTTTGCCACTAAAAGGTAAAATTTTGAACGTTGAGCGTGCACGTTTTGACAAAATGCTGTCATCTGCTGAAGTGGGTAACCTGATCACGGCACTCGGCTGCGGTATCGGCCCTGATGAGTATAATCCAGATAAAGTACGCTACCATAAAATCATCATCATGACTGATGCCGATGTGGATGGCTCACACATTCGTACCCTGCTGCTGACGTTCTTTTTCCGTCAAACGCCTGAGCTGATCGAGCGTGGCTATGTATATATCGCCCAGCCGCCGCTATATAAAGTGAAAAAGGGTCGTCAAGAGCTGTATCTCAAAGATGATGAGGCGCTAAAAGCGTATCTATTGTCATCAACCATTGATAGTACCAAGCTACATGTTAGCGCGGATGCGCCTGCTATTACAGGGCAAGCGCTTGAATCATTGCTGAATGATTATAACCAAACTCAGCTGATCAAAGCGCGTTTGCAGATTCGCTTCCCAGCGGTCATCTTGGATGCGTTGACGCACACGCCAAAGCTATCCATTGATATGACTTATGATGAGTCTGCGATGCAGGACTGGCAAAAAGCCATGCAGGTTCAGCTTGACGTCTTTGGTAGTGAGTTAAATCCTGAGATTGAGTTGGTCAATATTCATGCACCGCAGTCACAAGATATGGATTCAGCGGCTGCCGATTTATTGGGTATGACACCTGCAATTGGCACTGAGGCCGCAAGCACCGCAGAAGGCGAAGCATCAGACAATGAGGCTTTATCTACTAAGGCGCAGTGGCTACCACGTGTCACAGTCTATGTGCATCAACTGGCACACCATTATCTGTTAGATGCTAGCTTTATCAACTCAAGTGAGTATGGCAAACTGTTACGTCTATCAAGCGAATGGAATACCCTGCTTGAGAGTGATGCCTTTATCCGCCGTGAAGCAAGTGCGGGCACGACTAAAGATATCCCAGTACGTGACTTCGATTATCTCTGGCAGCAAATGATGCTCGACGCGCGTCGTGGTCTGGCTATCCAGCGCTACAAAGGTCTAGGTGAGATGAACGCCGACCAGCTATGGGATACCACGATGGATCCAGAAAACCGTCGTATGCTACGTGTCACTATCGAAGATGCGATTGCCGCTGATCATATGTTTACCTGCTTGATGGGTGATCATGTCGAGCCGCGTCGTGTCTTCATCGAAGAAAATGCGTTAACCGTCTCAAATCTAGATATCTAATTTTGAAACTGATCAGTAACAATGTATAAAAATACCGCTTCGTCTATCGAAGCGGTATTTTTGTTTCACATGAAACCTTTTTTATAAAGCTAATCATACCTGCTATTCGAGTTAAGAGAAAATACCATGATTGAAGTAGTGCTGCTCGCGATTGCACTCGCGATGGATGCGTTTGCTGTATCGATAGGACTGGGCGCAAAGTCACAGAAACAAAGCCAGCAATATGTACGTCATCTCGCTATTTATGCCGCATTATATTTCGGTATCGCGCAGGGTGTGATGCCGTTCATTGGGTATTTATTGGGTGCAGCGCTACTGGGTTGGTTGGCGGCGGCCGCGCCTTGGATCGGCGGTATCATCTTAATTGCGCTGGGTGGCAAGATGCTGTACGAAGTGCTCAGTGGTGAGGATGACGAAGACGATATTGACGTGGGCGGTAGTGTCATTAGCCATCGCACCATGTTTACGCTAGCGATTGCCACTAGTATCGATGCCATGGCAGCTGGATTTACGCTAAATTTATTGGCCTTGAACGCGTGGTTAGCTTGCTTGATTATCGCGGTCGTAACGGCTGTGTTTGGCTGGCTTGGGGTCTATTTGGGACGTCGCTCAGGCACATGGCTAGAGGATAAAGCCGAAGTATTGGGCGGTGTGGTACTGATTGCGATTGGTATCAAAGTCATGTTCTTTGGCTAATCTATTTATAGTCAATCAATATTAAAAGTGGTACAAGGCAGACGAGTGCAAGTACTACAGTAGTAGGCTAAACGAGTCTAACGCTGTAACACTTTAATAGTGGTTCGACTATAGAGTTTCACTTAGCCTTTATGCAAAAAGCACCGCCTTGAATATCAAAGCGGTGCTTTTTTGTTTCACGTGAAACTTAGGCGTATTATGTATTCAACGACTATTCTTCGTCGGTATCAAAGCGCCACGCGAGTACACGAGTGCTCTTTTGACCTTGGCTCATCTCAATGATACGCATCTGCGCGACATTAAGCTGCTTTAATAGTAGTTGTAAAGGTTTCACGTTTTCAGATTTTGATACTAACGTCGTGAACCAGCCGACATGCTCTGCAAAGCTTTGGCTTTCGTTTGCCATCTTGGTCAAAAATGCAATCTCGCCACCTTCACTCCACAATTCTTTATGCTGACCACCGAAGTTTAGGTTTTGCGCCGCGTTACCTGACTTGGTTGAATGACGGCTGATTTGCTCGCTTTCATTTTTGCCGCGATGACGTTGTAGGTTGTGCTGCTTACGACTGTTGGCTTCCATCGCTTCTTCTAATGAGGCGTGAAACGGAGGGTTACACACCACCACATCGAAATAATCTTGACGACCAATGATGTTTTTAAAGATGAACTTAGGCTCAGGCTGTAGCTTTACTTTGACCGCGCTTTTTAGCTTAGGATTGGCGTCACAAATGAGGGCGGCAGTATTGACCGAAACCGGATCAATATCGCTTGCGGTAAAGCGCCAGCCGTAGCTTTGGCTACCGACAATCGGATAGATCGCACTGGCACCCGTACCGATATCAAGGGCGTGAATCTCTTTACCGATCGGCGGTGTGTTGTCGGCATTCACGTGCGTGGTCTGCGCGAGTAAATCCGCAATATAGTGAATATAATCGGCACGCCCAGGGATTGGCGGACACAGATAGCCGTCAGGAATATCCCAAAACTTCACGCAGTAATAGTGCGCCAGTAGTGCTTTGTTGAGAGTACGAACCGCCTGATGATCCGAGAAATTAATCGTCGGCTCGCCTTTGGGGTTGGTGATGGTATGCTCAGCAAGCTCAGGCAACGCGCGAGTCAATACGGCAAAGTCGTAACGACCTTGATGTGGATTGCGCGGATGCAATTGACCGAGTTTTTTGGCGGTCGCAGGCGATCGGTTTCTGTGTTTACTATTGGCAGGATTACGGGTCATGGGCTTACTTATCATAATGTCAGGCTACGATATATGGATATAAGTCAGCAGTGTAGCAGATTTCACCGCTCGCAAATGAGTTATCGATGGCCTATCGATGACGCAAGATCAGGTTGAGCCCCAATACGATCATCGCAGACCCCAACACACGGTCGATCCAATGCTCAAAACGCTGAAGTCGTCGATGAATTGCAGGGACAGAGAGTAGCATCACCACGGTGCTAAACCATGCCATCTGTAGCACCATCATCCAGACGCCATAAATCGCCAATTGCCAAAGTGGGATGGCTGGCGATAGCACAAGGGTAAAAATCGCCACAAAATAGACAGGCGCTTTTGGGTTGAAGACATTGCAGAAAAACCCGCGACGCAATGTGGTAAAAGTATCGTTAGGTGTTGTAAATTTGGTATGAGTAGAGGCGTCTTGCTTTGCTTGTAAATGATCAATAGGTGCGTTCTCTTGCGTTACTAACGCTGTTAGTTCTAATGGCTTTTTAGGTTTGGCCTGAATACCTTGCCACCCCAGATAGATCAGATAGCCACCGCCCAGCCATTTGATCGCGGTCAATAGCGGCTGCGAGTGGGCAATCACCGTTGCCAATCCTAGCACTGAATAGATAATGTGTACCGATAATCCTAAGGTAATACCCAAACTACAAATCAAACCAGTACGCCGACCTTTGGCTAATGTCTGCTGCGAGACCAACACAAAATCAGGCCCTGGTGAGGCGGCCGCCAGCAAGTGAACGCTCGTGATTAGCAAAAACCCATGCCAAAACTCCATAAAACCCTCTGTACCCTATCCAGTCTGAATCATAGTTGCACTTATCACAAATGAGGTCAACTTTTATCTATTATCGCGCCATTCGAGTCATTGCTATCGCTTGTGTTATGGCTATATGCTGTCTATATTAAATGAAGTATTAAAAATAGTCCTATCGACAAATCGCTATAAATAAGCGATCAAGATTCGACGATATAACTAGGGCGTGTTGAACATTCGCAAATAGGCACTGCTGATTGCTAAAATTGTTCCAGACAAGGCACAAAGCGACGATAATGCAGATGCCTTAACGAGATTTGTAACGCAGTATGGGGCAATTTTAGCATCAGCCCCAACGATAAAAGCAGGGGACAGGACTCTTTTTTGCCGCTTCATCGTTAAAAATAAGCGCTTAGAATGACTAAACTTATTATTTTTAACATCGAATCGCCTAAAAAATAGTCGCTGTCAGTGCCATGGTCGAATGTTTAACACGCCCTACTCACTTCATAAAAAATAACTTTGACAAGGACATCACCATGACGACGGACAGTACCACGCAAGACAACCGCATTACTTATGACACAGACGGCACTATTTGCCTGATTGGGCTAAACCGCGCCAATAAACGCAATGCTTTTGACAGTCATATGATTACCCAGCTATCTGATGCATTGACTCGATATGAAGACGATGAGCATCTACGCTGTGCGCTTATCTTTGCGCATGGCGATCACTTCACCGCTGGGCTCGATCTGGTCGAGCTACAAGATAAGCTAAACGATGGTGTGTTTGAGTTTGATGATAATCAAATTGATCCGTGGGGCATTAGTGGACGCTTACGTACCAAACCTGTGGTGGTGGCGGTCAAAGGCACGTGCTTTACCGTGGCTATCGAGTTGATGCTCAATTGTGATGTGGTCATCGCAAGCGACAACTGTAACTTTGCGCAAATGGAAGTCCAGCGCGGCATTATGCCATTTGGCGGAGCGACGGTACGCTTTGTCGCGGCGGCAGGCTGGCAAAAAGCCATGCCATATCTACTCACGGGCAAAGCGTTCGATGCGCAAACGGCTGATCGACTGAACTTGGTCAGTGAAGTGGTGGCAAATGGGTCTGAGTACGAGCGCGCATTAACACTGGCACAAGAGATCAGCAAAGCTGCGCCGCTGGGCGTTAGAGGCGCGCTGTCTTCCGCGCAAGATGCGAGCCGCAATGGTGCCGCGAAGGCACTGGCTAATATCCACAGCTATTTGCCGCCACTCTTTCATTCAGAGGATGCAAAAGAGGGCGTGATGGCGATGGTTGAGAGACGTGAGGCTGAGTTTAAGGGGATGTAAACTGAAAATTTAGACGATTTTTGATTAAATTGTCTAAGTTATAGATAACTGTGATAATTGAGTAAAGTTGCTTATATGAGTAGCATATTAACTAAATAATATTATGTAGCGTTGCTATATTAGAACCATATAATCTAATTCATATTTAGTATTATTATATTTATAGTAGATACGATATAATTGCTAGGTTAGCAGGCTTGATATTTAAGGTAAAAGATGGTAGGCGTGCAAAAAAATATTCAGTTATTCGGGAACTTAAATGTCTACAGATATTAATCAGCTTAGAGATTTATCAACACTTTTCACAAGAAGTGAAATACTTCGATTGTTGAAAAATGACTTTGGCTCAGTTGATAAAAAATTAATAAGATATGATTTGATAGATAAAAGAAGAGGAAGTACATATTTAAAAATATTTAAAGAAGAGTATAGAAAACTCCAAAAAAACTATCAAAATGAATATGTTGTAAAAAATGAGTTTCTAAATCAGAAATTGATAAAGGAAATAGGTAATAGACACTCAGTAATTTTTAATGAAATGAGACTGGGTGGTGCAACTGCTGATTTAGCTATTTTTAATGGGGTATCTAAGGTATTTGAAATAAAAACAATACTTGATAAAGAGTATAGATTATCAAAACAGTTAGAGGTTTATAAAAAAATATTCAATGAAGTTTATGTTATAGTTCCACAGGAAAATGTATTACAATATATGAAATACGACAGTAACGTAGCAATTATCTCTTATGATTCAGAAATGACAGAATTCAGAGTAGAAAGAGAGGCGATAAAAAATATTGATATTGATATTGATGTTCTGATGAATGTTCTGCATTCTAAAGAGTATCTTAATATTACATATGATTACTATGATGAATTACCTGAAATAAATGCTTTTAACCAATTTGAAGTATGTAAAAGTTTAATTTCGAAAATACCATACGAAAAGCTTAACTATTCATTTATAGAAGCTATGAAGAATAGAAAAGTATACAACTCATTTTTTAACAAGGTCAATAATGAATTTAATCAGGTTTGTCTTTCATTGAATTTGAAAGAAGAGCAAAGGAAGGATTTGATTAATAAGTTAAAGACTCATAAGGTGTGTTAAATGTACTATCCATACTTAAGAGGTAGACAGTTCGAATTAATAACAATTAGAGATTTAGCATTAGAGAATGCTTTAGAAAAAGTCACACCTGTCATTGAGCCTGTTAAAGAAAATTTTAATAGCTTAAGTCTTGCTAATAATATATTTCTTGAAAGTGGATTTAAGCCCTTCTTAATAGTAAATCCATCTGTAGGCGAAGTTGTAGGAGATAAAGAGCATTTCCTACAATATATTAGTAAGCTAGAAAGCTCAATGTATAAACCTGCTTTCCACTATTCTGATAATGCAGAATATATCTTGGAATGTATCCATAAGTACAACTTAGAAGACACTATGATTATTGGTCTAGATGACTTCACTAAAGAAGATAGTTTGATTGAACTTTGTAGTAATAATAGTATAAGTCACATCATGCTTTTAGAGCCTCACAGGTATAGGTCTTTAGATAGAAAGATTAAAGATTTAAATAAGATTTATATTAGATTAGATGATCTATTTGAACGTCAACAAAAAAATGCAGATTATCTCGAAATCCCTGCTCACAAATTTTCCGAAGAGCATTTGTACTATAAAGATGACCGATACCAAGGGTTTAGCGATTTTACTGTTTTATCTAAGGAGTATCTCGAAGGTGGAAGTGTCCCAAGAGCTGTTGTTATAAATCTGACTTATATTAATGAAGAGATGAATGATCAAATTTGGATAAGACATTTTACTTCTGATACAAATGATTCTATCTCCAATGTACAAGGAAAATTTGCCGAAGCTACCAAAAAAGCTATCAAGTTCTGTGAAGAGTTACCGCTAGAAAATTCAGGTACAGATGAGCTTAAAAAGTACTATGAAGAATTAAAGTATCCTGGTCTTGGTACTGTGAAAAAGATAACTATCAAAAACCATTTGCTAGTCGTTAAAAAGTATTTAGATAAAATATCATGAATAGTATATGTGAAAGTTGCTTCGAAGATAGAGAGTTGAAAGGTTTTATCCTCTCTCAAGGCGAGCGTGGGTCATGTTGTTTTTGTGGCACTGATGATAAAAATATAATAAAAATTGATGAGTTATTAGATTTTTTTGACGAGCTTTTAGGTAATTTCGAGACACATCCTGATGGTATTGGACTTCTAAGCCTCATTCAAGGTGATTGGAGCTTATTCCGTAACAACGAGACAGGTATTAAGTTTCTTAATATAATTATCGATAAGTTAGAAATAAGTTTTTTTCATGCAGATGTTCTAGTTAACTATAGCCAAGAAATTTTAAACAATGTAAATTACTGGTTTGATTTGAAAGAGCAGCTAAAATGGGAAAAGAGATACTTAATAGATGTTAACTATCTGACAGATGAGCTAGGATGGGACGGTTTTTTCGAAAGTAAGTTTGTAGTGAGTAAAGATGACGTCTTATATAGAGCTAGATTACATCATAGTACAAACGATGAGAAATTTTCTCCTGATAAAATGTTCTGTCCACCTAAAGAAATTAGTACAGCTGGTCGTGCTAATCCCATGGGTATTCCTTACCTATATTTATCAGATCATGAAGAAACTATACTATATGAGATTAGATCCACGTATTTAGATGAAGTTTCTGTAGGTAAGTTCTCAGTCAAAAATGACTTAGACAGAGATGTAGTAATTTCTGACTTTACTGAAGTTTCTACAATATATCATCCAAATGAGGTAAATAAAAAAATAAAGTCTAGACTATTAAAAAGACATATTAGTAGAGATTTATCTCAGCCTCTCAGGAGGTATGACTCAGAATTAGATTATATACCTACACAATTTATCTGTGAGTTTATTAAAATTTATACAGGTGTGGAAGGCTTGAAATTTACTAGTTCACTGCATAACATTGGTAATAACTATGTGATTTTTAATCAAAACTTATTTGACTGTTTTGAGGTTAAAAAGGTAAATATTTCAAAGGTGAAGATAGGGTATAATTGATTTCGACTAAAGAAAATGTTATTTCTATTAGACTTCTTGCATAAGTCATCGTCAGCCCTTGTAACTCCGTCAGTGGAAGTCAATGAACTGGTACTTTTGCAAGAGGTCTATTGAAAGCTATATTCTAATATTTTTCTGAATTTTGCTGCTTAATTCAAAAAATTTAAGAAAGGTGTCCAACTTTAAGTAGCCTTACCCTCAAACCTCACCCAAATCTTCCAAATCCACATACTCCTTTTTGCCATGTATCTTATACATCTTACGGTCGATCTCTGGATACAGGGTAATATCGATCGGTGGTCGGCTGCCGCCCATCAGGTAAGTGGCATCGGCATCGCTCTCATTGCGCATCGAATGCGCCGCGCCATGTGCAGGAAAGCCAACAAAATCTCCAGCACTCAGCTGATAATGCTCATCACCATAGCGCAGCGACAGCTCACCTGACAGCACATAAATGAACTCATCCGACTCTTCATGATAGTGATGGGTCGTCGTCTCATCTCCCGCTTCCACCCGTACGAGGTGCAAGCCAAACTTGGTCAGACCAACGATATCACTGAGCGATACCGTATGGCGGATAGCGTGCTCATTGAACTGGTGGATATGCTTAGTCTCAGGCGTGTTGTCGATATCGGATTTGGTCAAGACGTATGCTTGCGTGTCCTTAGGCGGCTTTTGTTCTGGTGTCGTCATCATCGGTCTCCTTGGTTGATGCTTTGAGTGTATACCACTATTAGCCAATAGTAACAGGTTTTAAAAGGGACGAGATAGGCGTGATGTTGATAATCAGACAGCGGCTTTATATATCCTGCATAAAGCGATTGTTGATGACGCCATTCCTGTTGTACCCTGAACCATTATTTTAAATGAAGGGGAATGCGGGTGTTGTATAACTTTGATGAGGCGATAGACGTGGTACGGGGTCGCTTAAATGGCACTATAGCGATGATACGATTCCGCTGTGGGTGGCGGATATGGATTTTAAGGCCGCACCGCCTATCTTAAACGCGATTGAGCAAGCCGTACAGCATGGCATATTGGGCTATACCAAACCTACTGAGGCGCTATATGACGCCATTATCGAGTGGCATGGCAGTCGCTATGAGTTACCGCTTGCTAAAGAAAATATTTTGTTTTCCCCGGGTGTCGTCCCAAGCTTAGCGCTGATGATGAACGTCTTTACCGAGGTAGGGGATGCGGTGCTGGTCAATGACCCTGTGTACACGCCCTTTATGAGCAAAGTCACGCAAAATAAGCGCACGCTGGTGCGCTCAGCGCTGGTGGAAGCGGACGACAAATACCGTCTGGATTTGGACGATATGGAAACCAAAATCATCAAGCACAATATCAAGCTGTACTTTCTGTGCAATCCCCACAATCCGGGCGGGCGCGTGTGGACGGCGGATGAGCTGAATGCGGTGCTAGACTTGTGCAAAAAGCATGATGTGGCGATTGTCAGTGATGAGATTCATCAGGATTTGACCTTGCGCGGGCATACCTTTACGCCGTTTTTAACGCTGGCACAAGGTTATGAGCACAAGGTGGTGAGTCTGACCTCGATGACCAAAACCTTTAATATCGCGGGGATCAAAGGCTCGCTGATTTTTGCTAAGGATGCCGCACTGATAGAAAAAATTGACGCCCAGCAGCATCTAAACGATGAGTATGAGCTCAACATGTTCGCCTATGCGGCGATGCACAGCGCCTATCGTGACGGCGGTGAATGGTTGGCGCAGCTGCTTGTCTATATTGAGGATAATATTGAGTTTACCTTAGATTTTTTGGCGGACAAGTTGCCCAAAATCAAAGTCATGCGCCCAGAAGCGTCCTATCTGATTTGGCTGGATTGCTCAGCATATAGTCAAGACGACGAGCAGCTTTATGATATTTTACGTGCGGCGAAAGTGGAGCTCAATGCTGGAATCAAATATGGTGAGGAAGGACATCTCAAAATGCGTATCAATGTTGCCTGTCCGCGTATGCTGTTAGAAGCGGGTTTGGCGCGGATGGTGATGGCGTTTGAGGGATTGGGTGGTTAAGGCATTATTGAGAAAATGGGCAATGCCTTATTGCTGACTTAGTGAAACAAGCAAACTATTGATTCTATTAATCGAGATCAAACATGGATGAAAAAGTTAAAGCATCATGGAAGCGTGTACTTCACCCCACGACGCTTAAAAAAATATCATTACAGCCTCTATATTTTCGATGGGCTTCGAAATGCTCAAGAATAGTATTGTTGAAAAGATAAAAGGCTTTTTTACTAATGGGTTCGATGAAAATGGAATGATTGTTAGCGCTGAGTATAAAGAAAAGGTGCTTGTCTTGAATAGAAGCCGACTCTATGCATCTTTAACGTGGCTACGAGATATGGGTGCCATTGATGATGAAGATTTAGAGAAATTTGAGTATATCAAAAGGTGCCGCAACACCTTAGCTCATGAAATGTTAACATTTGCTTCGTCTGGGATTGACTTTGATGTCACAGAAACTTTTGAAGAAATGGTCGGTTTATTGAGAAAGATAGAGATTTGGTGGTTTGTAAACCTAGATATGGTAATAGACCCAGAGGCTTATCCTGAAGATCTAGATTTAGAGCAGGTTACTCCAGGTCCAGTATGGGGTCTTCAAATGCTTATTGACGTTGCGTTAGGTTCAGAGGATGAAGCGCAAAAATACTATAATTACTTTGTCGCAAACTCGGACAAAGTTTAAGATGTGCATTTCCTCGGAATTTTTCAACTCTCCTACAACTAGCTGCGAATGTATGTTGAATTGTACAAAATAGTATGGTCTAAATTTTCAACCACTTCTAAGCTAAAAATACTTATCACACCAAAGCTCAATCGGTCATAACCATTGAGCCTTAATATCTATACAGTTACTCTATCGGAGATAGCTCACCATGCGCGCTTGAGCGCAGGTACTGTTTGGGCGCTTTCACTTTTGCACCAAGCTCGCTCGCCACATATCAGTAAAACCACCTCTAAACAAACGGTGCATCAGGACAATGCGCTTTTTCCAGCTCACTCTCCGTAGGCGCACGCAGCAGCGTAATCGGCGCTGTCTGCGCCGCTTGCCACTCAATCAAGCCAAGCTCGGCAAACTCACCCAGCCAGCCGCCCATAGGCCAATGTTGCCACTGATCATAAAAACGATTGGCATTGATAACGATGCTGTCCAAGTGATTCAGCGGCGGACGGCAAACGCCATGCTGCTGATGATAGACTAGCTCCCCAGTCAGATAAAACGGCATGCCGCACACGCGGGCGCGAAATGCAAAGTCGGTGTCCTCCGCGCCGTAGCCGACATAAGCGGTGTCAAAGCCGCCAAGCGCCTCAAACTGCTGGCGCGTGATGGCAAAGCATAAGCTCCAAAACGCGCCAAAGTCCTCGGTCTGCGTCATCGCGGCAGGCGCGAGTGAGTCTGTGGGCGCAAAGTTGGGACGGTAAGGGTTGTATACCGAGAGCGCATCTAGCGCGGCGTCATTCAGCATCCCTGCTGCCAGTGATGCCGACTCGGCGGCTGACAGCGGGCGCGTTAGATATTTGGGCTGCCCCATCAGCAGCGCGTTAGGATGCACCGTGAGCTTGCTATACAGTCCAGCGATGCTGTCCGCCGCAACCAGACAATCGACATCTAAGAATATCAGCGCATCATGGCTGGCGTGTGTGGCGCCGATATTGCGATTGTGCCCGATATCAAAGCGCGCTTGCTTATCGTTGCCATCATTCGTGGTCGGTATCTGTACGATGTTCAGCGCGTATTCGTTTAGGCGCTTGGGGTCGGCGTCGTTATTGACGATGATGACTTCGGCAGGTGGCGTACTGCTGTTGGCAAGGGCGGCAAGCAGATTGTATAAGTGCGTGTTGCGTCCATAACAGGTAGTGATGACGCTCACAGGCGCGGTCGGTCGCTTCGGGGAGATTGGGTCGTGATGCATCATAGGCTTAGTTTTTCTTATTATTAAATGAATATTAACGCTCAGGACGCAGCGCAAGTTTTGGCAACAGCCACTCATAAAACCATGCCTTGGTATCGTCATAGTCGCCAAAGCTGTGCATCAATGCGGCTGCCGAGGTGTCCAAATCAGGCACTGTTTGCAGGGTAGCGGTCGGCGTAGGCAACTGCCCGTTATCATTTTGCATTGTTTTACAAAAGTCATCCCAGCCCAGCGCCCGACCTTGCGCAATCAAGGCATTAGCGGTGGCGACTTGCTCGTCATGCGGGCGCGCATCAGGCTGTACGATAATGGGCGTCTGCTCGTAGTAGACCTGCGCGATGCTGTTTAGCCCGCACGCCATCAATATTGCATCGCTATGAACGATAAACGGGCGCACGTCTTTGACCTGCGTGGCAATATCGACCAAGTGGCGCATGTTATCACTAATAGGACCGAGCGAGATGATAAAGGCATCGGGCAATAGCTCACGCAGCTTGGGCAGGCGCGCATCAATCGCTTGGTGTCCGCCATAGCCTTTTATCACCGTGATGATGGGCGCGCCCTCACGATACGGCTGAGCATCATCTTTTAACTCATTGAGTAACGTCAAAAACTCGGAACGGGTCAAATCCGTACTGGGCGCTGTACCGATAAAATCCAAATATAGGCTTTTCTTTGGCATCCATTCTGGCGTGTCTATCGCTTCAAGGGCGCGCGGATACGGTGCGAGCATTGCCAGCGCCCCTTTAAAAGCCTCTACGTGCGGCATGTCATCCCGCACGCCAGTCAGGCGAACGTACAGGTAGGGCATACTGATCGTGCGACACAGCATGGCAATTTCCACACTAACATCAATGATCATCAGATCAATCTGCCGCGCGTCTAGCGCCTGTATCAGCTGATAGCTGCGCGCTTGAATGTCGCGATTGCCCACAGGCGAGTAGTGCAGGCTCTCAGGTTGCCAGTAGTGTCCCGCGCGACCTTTGAGTATATCGTCTGCGTGCTCATCTTCAGGCGCGAGGCGGACGACTTGCGCTTCACTGATATTGCTAAAGCTATAGTCCGCCGCAGACACGCTGGTAAAAACCGTGAACTGCGCGCGCACAGGCTCAGGCAGTAGCGCCGCCAGCTTGTCCGCCTGCCGACAATGCCCCGAGCCGTGATGATGGGCGTAATAACCGATGCGCACCCCTTAACCCTCAGCGTGCTGTGGTAAGGTGTCGAGACTTGACGTCGCTTGTGGTGGTGGCATCGAAGGTAAATGTTTGGGCGTGGCAGCACTGGGCTTTTGCGCTGTGGATAGCGATTGTTGTTCTGGTGTCAGCGTCTGATAATACAACTCCAAATAGCCATCGACCATCGTGGTATCAGCACAAAATAACTTGGCACGCGCACGGCACGCCGCCCGTGAGATGTTTTTGATGCTATAAAAGGCTTTGATAAAGGCGGCTTTGTCTTCTTTAGCGACCACAATGCCCGTTTCAGACGTGACAATCTCTGCGCACGCACCCACATCAAAGCCAATCACAGGCGTGCCGCAGGCGAGACTCTCTGCCAATATCAGCCCATACGGCTCATCCCACGTGCTGGTAAACAGCATCGCCGTCGCTTGACCTAAGTAGCGGTTAATCTCTGCTTTGGTTTTGTGACCGACATAGTCGAGCAAATCGCTGCCTTGCTGCTTGTCTTGGAGTAATAACGGCGCGACAGATTGTTCAAAATACTGCGCGTTGCTCTTAGGTCCTGCGATAATCAGGCGCTTGCCCGCCGCCAAGCAATATTGCATTGCCAAATGCGTGCCTTTTTCAGGACAAATACGCCCATACCACAGATACACCTCGTCATCGATGGCCTCAAGTTGCGCGTCAAAAGAGTCCACATCAATACCGTTATACACCACTTTAGATGGCACAAATTCGGCAAACAGTTTTTGCTGATAGGTACTAATCGAGGTGAATTGCGTATCGGTGCCCAGTTGTAGGGTCAATAATGCCAAGCGCAGCTGCGGAAAAATCGGCGTATGAAAGGTGGTAAAAAAGCGCTTGCCAAAGACCTGACCCATCATCATCGGAATGTGGTGCAAGCTGTGATTGTGTACCACATCAATCTCGCCGCGTCCGTCACGCTCGATAATATCGCGTAGCGCATGTTGATAGGCGAGGTACTGATACATCTCCTCGCGCCCCATCGCCACCGACTCATGCTCGTTTGGATAGACCATCGCCTCAAATTCTTGACGCGACAATAGCGGTACAAGGGTCGCCTTCGTCTGACTGTCAGCATGCGCGTAAAGCAGCACCTCGTGCCCCGCCGCGACCAGCTTATCACACAGCAGATGCGTAATCATCTCAAGCCCACCTGCGTAAGGCTCAGCAATCGGGTATAAAGAATGCGCAATGATAGCAATGCGTAAGGGTCGCTTCTGCGGCGTGACAGAAGCAGTGGGTAAAGATAAAGGGGGCATAATATTTCCTATGGCGGCGCTTATTCATCATCGTTATGGCCGCCGCTGTTATGTTGTTGTTATTGAAAATAAAGGTAAAAGTCAGGACAAAAATATGCGCAAAATAAAAAGTAAAATAAAGGTTAAAAGTTGATGGTCTGCTTATCTTGTACGCGATCAGTCGTCTCGATAAAGGGCATTTTTTGAATGTTTAGTGGTTTTACATATTCTGTATTTAATAAGGGAAAAGGTGCTGATGGTTCTGGTAAAGAAAGTAGGTACTCGGCTTCACTGGCCGCGCTGTAATTGGCTAAGGCAAGTCTTGCGGCAATGAGTTTTAAACCAAAGACGGTGAGCGCGCAGGCAAATAATATCGGGGAATAGGCCGCAGACAGCGGTGATACTAGTAGAGCAGTGAGTGCATTTAACATCAATAGTAATTTGGGTAAGGCACGGCGATTGGCGTGCTTTAGCGCTGATTGTGTGGCATCAGGAGCGATTTTTGGGGTACACACAAAGGGCTTTTGCCGTCCCCACAATACAGGCAACCAGCACAGCGCACCCACTTCCCAAAAGTTTAAATGCATCAGCCATGTGCGTAAGCGTTTGGCGATGGTGTGTCGATAGCCGCGCTGCATTTGCTGGGTGAGTGGGGCTTGGTCGCGTAAATATGCCCATAAGCGGCGCAGTAAAAATACGCCGTAACCTGTATAGACGACAGCCAAAATCGGTAACGCCCATGTGCTGTCATGGCCCACCATTAATGCAAACGCCATTACCATCACCGTGATAAGCTGAAGCAGGATTAAAATCCCTGTGCCATTGACCCATGCACTAAGCTGCGACAAGTGCGCGCGCTGATAACGGCGCTGCTCAGCTTTGCTGTGTTTGGTTGTCGCCATACTCGCGGCATACGTCGGATGCAGACGACGTAACAATGGCGCGGCAAGATAGCGACAAAAAATCTGCATATTGCCATATACCCAGCGCTGACGCTGTGCCAATAAATCACACAAGGTTGCGGGCAGCAGTCCTGTTGCAATCACTGTAGGAATAAAGGCGCTACGCATATCATGCTGATGCATGAGCACTCCCATCTGCGCGTCTTCGGTGATTGATGCGCCCGACCAGCCGCCCAGCTGCTGCAAATCACGACGCCGAATGACTGCATACGTGCCTGTCGATAAGGCGCGCATACGATTGCGCGGCTGATATAGGTGGTGGTTAAAGTAGTGATTCAGCTCGCTGTGAATGTCCTCAAGATGGGCGCTGCGATAAAACTGCGGAAACTGTAATAGTGTGTGCTCAGGATAGTCGTTAATGGCTTGTACCATCACCTCACGGGCATGCGGCAATGCTTCATAATCGCTATCCACCACCACGATATGACTACAGCGTCTATCCATCCATGCCAGCGCTAAGTTAAGCGCACCCGCTTTGTAGCCTGCAATCTCATCAATATGATAAAAGCGCACGTTGAGCGCGGCATCTAGCGATTCACAAAAGGCGGCCAGTGGTTGATAAAGAGATTTATCCGTATGGTTATTATCAATAATTAAGATTTCATCCACTGCCTGTTTGACAGCCAATAACGACTTAATGGTTGCAATCACAATCTCAGGTGGCTCCGCTCGTGTCATTAGCTGGAAGCTAAAGGCAATCGCGGCAGCAGTCGACTGAGATGATACGGGCGCAAAAACAGTATCTTGCACACCGTGCATCATACGAGACGCAGACGTTAAAGGAGTCATAATCTTTTATTCTTATCGTTATTAAGCTGTGGACGCTGGAAAAAGGGCCAGCAAATAGCGCTTTGGTTTTAATGAAATATTTAATTGGCGCTTGAGAGAACAATTTCATAGTAATACAAAGTTTGGTAACATATTGATTATTAAGTGTTAGTTTCTGCACTATCTCGTAATGTTACGTAAGTTTTTCAGTCATTAACTTAAGAAATTTAGTGAAGCATCGAAAATATAGAGACGAGGAGTCTGTATAAAAGAATAACTGGCGAAAAATAGTGAAATATAACCGCAAAAAAAATCCCGCCGTAGCGAGATTGTTTTGCTAGGGCGTGTCCCTATTTTAAAAATGGTGATAAAAAGGTTTATAGCGATAGGCGTTAAAAATCTGTCTTAGTCATGTCCTTATGTTGAGTGCGTCAACGCTTGAAAAAAATAGTTAAGAATAAAGCGCATATCAACCGCCATTCATGGCGCTAAACTTGTTAAAATAGGGCACCAATTTTTTATTGATGGATACTCACCTTATGACGACCGCATCATCGACGCCAACTATCAAGCAAGACCGCATTTTAATCCTCGATTTTGGCTCGCAATACAGTCAGTTAATCGCCCGCCGTGTGCGCGATTCTGGGGTATTTTGTGAGATGTTCCCTTATGACATCGACACTCAGCGTATCATCGATTTTGGTGCCAAGGGCATCATTTTATCGGGTGGCCCTGAGAGCGTCCATGCAGATAACAGCCCGCGTATCAATGACGCGGTGTTTGACCTAGGCGTGCCTGTATTGGGTATTTGCTACGGTATGCAAGCGATGGCAGATCGTTTTGGCGGGCAGGTTCATGCCAGTGATATCCATGAGTTTGGTGCGGCGACCATCGAAGTAAATGGTCACTCGCAGCTGACTGACGGTATCGAAGACAGCAAGACTGACGGCGCGGCTGCCAAGCTAAACGTTTGGATGAGCCATGGTGATAAAGTCATCGAAGCGCCTGAAGGCTTTGACATCGTTGCTAGTACGCCAAGCTGCCCGATTGCGATTATGGCTAATGATGACAAGCAATACTACGGTCTACAGTTCCACCCAGAAGTGACGCACACCCTACAAGGTCAAGCGCTGCTAGGTCGTTTTGTCCATCAGATTTGCGATTGTGCTGGTGAGTGGACGCCAGACAATATCGCTGATATGCGTATTGCGCAGCTCAAAGAGCAAATCGGTGACAAGCAAGTATTGCTCGGACTATCGGGCGGCGTGGACAGCTCAGTCGTTGCAGCACTACTGCACAAAGCCATTGGCGATCAGCTGACTTGTGTGTTTGTGGATAATGGTCTCTTGCGTCTGCATGAAGGCGATCAAGTGATGCAAGTGTTTGCCGAAAACATGGGCGTCAAAGTCATCCGTGTTGATGCCGAAGATCGTTTCTTAACCGCGCTGGCTGGCGAGTCGGATCCAGAGAAAAAACGCAAAATCATTGGTAAAACCTTCATCGACGTATTCGCTGATAGTGCGCGTCAAGTGAGCGAGCAGAGCGATGGTAAAGTTGTTGAGTTCTTAGCACAAGGGACGATTTACCCAGACGTGATCGAATCTGCTAAGTCACATCAAGGTAAAGCACACGTCATTAAGAGCCATCATAACGTTGGCGGTTTGCCAGATGACTTGGCGTTTGAATTGGTTGAGCCGTTACGCGATCTATTTAAAGATGAAGTGCGTAAACTTGGTATCACCCTTGGTCTACCAGAGAAGATGATTTACCGTCATCCGTTCCCAGGTCCAGGTCTAGGCGTGCGTATCTTGGGCGAAGTGAAAAAAGAATATGCTGATATCCTGCGCCTTGCCGATGCGATCTTTATGCAGGAGCTGGAGCGTTCGGGCTGGTATGACAAAACCGCGCAGGCCTTTGCGGTATTCCAGCCAATCAAATCAGTTGGCGTGGTCGGTGATGGCCGCCGTTATGCGTGGGTAATCGCGCTACGTGCAGTTGAGACCGTGGACTTTATGACCGCCCGCTTTGCGCATCTGCCGTATGATTTGATTGAAACGGTATCCAACCGCATCATGAACGAAATCAAAGACGTGTCGCGCGTGACTTATGATGTGTCGAGTAAGCCGCCTGCTACTATTGAATGGGAGTAGGGTTTATTTAGTACTTAAAAAGAAAAGAACGTAGCCTTGATGGTTGCGTTCTTTTTTTATAAATGCATCATTGAACTTAGACGATAACTAAGATAAGGATATTCTGTGCAACGCGCCTACTACTCAAACTCAATTCAAGAGTTTTTATTGAATTCCGAAGATAGCATTCTAGGTCAATTAACAGCAAATCATAGCAATAGAACACTTGAAGAATTACAGGTCACTGCGTGGCGAAAACAAATTAAAATTTTAAAAGACCAGCTTGCTTCATTTGAAGGGCAAATCTATTTTGAATTTGCCATACCTAGGATGGGTAAAAGAGTAGATAATATAATTATTATAAATAATGTCATCTTTATCGTCGAGTTTAAGGTTAGCGACGGAGGTTATTCAAAACATGCTATAGAACAAACTATTGACTATACCATTGATCTAAAGAATTTTCATGAAGGCAGTCATCATGCTAAATTAGTACCCATTTTGGTTGTAACAGAGGCTAAAACGTCTATCTTTGTTGAAGACAATATAACTATTATAAATCATCAAGATGTTGCTAAAACAAACCAATATGATTTAACTCAAACGCTTAGCCGTTTTATCAATGAGGATACTTCAGCTGTCGATGTACTACGTTGGGAAAACTCAATTTATAAACCTACTCCGACGATAGTTGAGGCTGCTCAGGCACTATATAAAGGTCATAATGTCAAAGAAATCACGCGATCAGACTCAGGTGCTATCAATCTCAGTAAAACGACAGATCAACTGAATCGAATTATTGAAGAATCAAAGCACAATGAAAAGAAATCTATTTGCTTTGTTACCGGTGTACCTGGTGCTGGGAAAACCTTGGCTGGTTTGAATATTGCCGTTCAAAGAATGAAAGCTGATGAAGATGAGCATGCTGTTTTTCTTTCTGGTAACAGTCCTTTAGTTGAGGTATTGCGAGAAGCTTTGACTAGAGATGCTGTAGATATATCTAAACAGACAGACGACAAGCTGACTAAAAAACAAGCTGCTATAAAAGCGAATGCGTTTATACAAAATATTCATCACTTTCGAGATGATAATCTGAAATCTGTAAAAGCGCCAACTGAGAAAGTAGTTGTTTTCGATGAAGCACAAAGAGCCTGGACTCAAGCACAAGCCAGCTCTTTTATGAAAAGAAAAAAGGGTCTTGAAAACTTTAATATGTCAGAACCTGAGTTCTTAATTGACGTTATGAATAGACATAATGAATGGTGTACCATTGTATGCTTGATCGGAGGTGGCCAAGAAATTAATACTGGTGAAGCCGGATTAGAAGAATGGATAAATTCTCTAGGCAAGAAATTTTCAAATTGGGATATTTACTACTCTGAACAAATTCTTGATAGCGACAACTATGTTAAGTCTCAAAGTGCTAAGAACTGGTTGATAGAGAATGGTCATAGTGAGTCCGAATTACATCTGGCTGTATCAGTTAGATCATTCCGGTCTGAGAAGCTATCTTATTTTATTCACGAGCTTTTAGACTTAAATTATAATGCCGCTAAAAATATTTATGCACAGATTAAAACGGATTATCCTATTTTCATTACAAGAGATATTGACGCTGCTAAAAAATGGTTACGAGATCAAGCAAAAGGAAGCGAGAGAATCGGGTTGATTAGTTCATCTGGTGCCAAAAGATTAAGACCTTTGGGTATAGACGTTAAAAATACTATTTCAGCACCTAGCTGGTTTTTAAATGGTAGTAGGGATATTCGTTCCTCTTACTTTTTAGAAGAGGTAGCGACAGAGTTTGATATACAAGGTCTAGAAATCGATTGGGCATGTGTGGCTTGGGGTGGTAATTTTCATTTAAAGGATGGTAGCTGGCAGTATTTAAACTTTAAAGGCACTAAATGGCAAATCATTGGTCAAGAGATAACCAAGGAATATTTAAAAAACACCTATCGCGTATTACTCACTAGAGCTAGACAAGGTATGATTATTTATATACCAAGAGGTGATACTCTTGATCATACAAGACCTAAAGAGTATTACGATGGCACTTGGAATTATTTAAAGTCAGTTGGAATTCAAGAATTGAAGTAGTTTATACAATAATAAGAACACCCACTGCTTGAGTGGGTGTTTGTGTATAAAAATAGACGAGTTATCAAAACCCTAACCCCGAACATTCACCACATAACGCCCAACCACCTTACTCGAAATAAAGCGATCTAAGTATTCAGGCGTTTGCTCAAGGGTAATTTCTTCAGCATAACCCTCAAGGTCAGGCAATTTCATATCGGTTGAAACGCGCTGCCAAATCGCTTTTTTGTCCTCAAGTGGGATAAGTACCGAGTCGATACCCAATAATGACACTGCTCTGGTGATAAATGGCATGACCGTCATCGAAAACTCCGCACCGCCCGCTAGGCCGCAACTGGTCACTGCGCCGCCCGCTTTGGTTTGCTTGAGCAAATTAGCTAGATAATCGCCACCGAGCGTATCAATGGCATTGGCCCACAGCTCACGGCCGATAGGTTTGCTACCGATTTCATTGATCGTATCGCGATGACGGACTTCGCTTGCGCCAAGATCTTTTAGATAATCGCTTTGTTCAGGCTTACCTGAGAAGGCGATAACCTCGTAGCCCAATTGACTTAATATAGCGATACTGATACTACCGACGCCGCCCGTTGCGCCCGTGACGGCGACTGGTCCGTCTTCAGGTTTTGCGCCCATTTTCTCAAGCTTTTGCACGCTTAAGGCTGCGGTTAGGCCGCCAGTACCATAAATCATTGCTTCTTTTAATGTTAATGATTTTGGACATTCTATCGCCCAATCAGCGGGTATCGAGATTATCTGGCCAAGCCCGCCTGCGGTGTCCATGCCGAGATCATAGCCGAATACCAATACTTCTTGCCCTGCGCTAAACGTGCCTGATTTGTCACTGACGACGACACCAGCCGCGTCAATACCAGGGGTATGCGGATAGTTTCTGGTGATTCTTTTATTGCCCGTGGCTGACATGGCATCTTTGTAGTTCAATGATGAATAATTCACTTCGATGAGCAAGTCATTCTCTGGTAAGTCACTGACTTTGCGCTCTTGAATGCTTTTTTTGAATTCGCCGTCGTTAGTTTCTTCAACGACTAAGGCTTTAAATGTTTTCTCGTTTGACATAGTGATATCCCTATTACGTTTTATTGTTTATGTTCATGAGTCATGGCTTAACTATCGCATGCTTCATTATCTCATGACTACAAAGTCACTAAAGCAAAAAAATCCCACTGTACTTCAGGATAAATACAAACGGGCTTCTTCTTATTTTATGCTACCTCTGATGATAATAGTCATTGAAAGGTTAGTGTGTAAATTATAGTTTTGACAGTACTTTAAAGATATAGTGAATTCAGTATAAAAACGATACAGTGGGACTGGGATAAATTTTTCGCAGCCTCTGTCTGCGTAGGCACAGCACGCAAGGAAAATTTAGACCAGTTCCACCTCGATATATAATGTATCTGTTTTATTTAGGATTGACTATACTAAGGTTTTAATAGTACCTTACCTTTTTTGCCAGATTGCACATCACCTGAGGCGGCTTTGGTAATCTCATCAAGCCCATAAACCGCTTCAATTGGTAATTTTAGATTGCCGTTGGTCGCGCGCTCTAGTAGTTCATCAATCAGACGCTGTTTGTTGTCCAGATCCATTTCTTGGCTGGTTTTGCTGCCCCAGAAGCCTTTGACGATAGCTTGCTTAAAGATCAGGCTGCCAGCGTCTAGTTGCATTGGTTTACCTGACATAATACCAAACGAGACCAACGTGCCGTTGCTACCGAGTAACGATAGCAGCTCATTGCTTGATTCGCCACCGACGGAGTCCACAGCAGCGGTGATCTTGTCCTTACCGATGATAGCGCGGACTTGGTCTTGCCAGTCATCATCAGCGGTGACGACATTGTTTTTGATATCTAGCGCGGTCAGCTCTTCTAACGAGTCTTTGCTACGCACGAGATTAATGGTGTTCACACCGCGTGCCGCTGCCAGCATGGCTAGTGTTTTACCAACAGCACCATTAGCCGCATTATGGATGATCCATTGTCCACTATCTACTTCTAGGAATTCAAGCAGCATCAAGGCGGATAATGGCATAGCAATCAGCTGCGCGGCCAGTTCGTCTTCGATGCTATTAGGGATGACAAATACCATATTGGCAGGGGCGACAAAATACTCTGCCCACGTTTCGTGCACACTGGCACAGGCCACGCGCTGACCGATGCTTAAGTCTGTGACCTCATCACCGACCGCATCAATAATTCCTAACGCTTCACTACCGCCAACCGCTGGCATTTCTGGCTTGTAGCCGTATTGCCCGCTGACCGTTAGCATGTCGTGGTTATGAATGGGGGAAAAGATGGTTTTGATACGGACTTCGTTGGCAGCAGGCTGCGGCATAGGACGCTCGCCCACGCTCAGTACGTCGGAAGGTTTGCCAAAGTGATCATAAGTAGCAACGCGCATAAATCATCCTTAATCAATTATTTGTTGTTATGTGTGTGGGACCCAGACCATCACATTATGGTTATGGTGTAGCTATCGTACTGTGTGATCTGGTTTAAATATAATCAGTATGAGTCATACTATAGATAACAATAGACTGGTCGTCTAGTAAATAGATGATAACATTATGTATGGTTTTGTTTCAGGTGGATTAAATGCTCAGGCATTGTCTTGACAGCATAGATATTGATTGCTGCATTTGATAAAGATGAGCAGTCGCCATACTGATCATGTACAGACATAGTGCTTGAGACGTCAATGACACGGCGCTATATGGAAAGAGATTGACTATATAGAGGCTTAATAAAATAGGGACTTAATAAAACTCAATGCGACTAAGGATGTGCTCCTGCACCATATAAGCACAAAAATACGCGCTGGGCCACGCCACGATAAAGGCCAATCCCCACGAGTGCATCAGCTCGGTAAAAAAACCGTCAATATAGCCCACCTTTATAAGCAATAATACGGTTGAAATGATGAGTGACATCATCATCGCCATAAGACCGGTAAAGATCAGGCGATAGTATTTGCGGCGGGTGCGTATTCTGATGGTGGGAAAGTTGGCCATAGTTTCGATTGTCCTACAAGTGATAGCAGTGCTCATGATACTCCGTGATGACGGACTGGTAAAATCGTTATTATCAATCGTCAGGTTTGCTATAGATTCATAACCATCTTTTTATCTTGAGAAAAACAATATCTCTAGATAATGCGCTCTTCTAGAGAGCAACTTTTGCTACGATAATCTATGATAAGTAAGACTAAACGATAAATAGGAAAATAGCGCTATTGGATACGCAGTTTACGATGACGCAGGGTTTTTATAAGCAGCGTCTGATTGATGCAGGATTAAAAGTATTGATACCTGCCGAGGACGAGCGGGCAGAGGTACATCGTATCATCAAAAAAGAGCTGTGCGTCGGTAAGTTCAAAGACAGCTCACGCGAATATTATATCGATGTCATAACTAAGCTTGCTGAGCAAGGAGCAGAGGGGGTGATACTAGGCTGTACTGAGGTTGGCCTGTTGATCACGCAAGACGACAGTCTGATCCCTGTATTTGATACTACAGTGATTCATGCCGCCGCTGCGGTAAGGTTTTTAGTGGATAAGGATTTTACTTGAATAATGCAAAGAGTAAATAAACTGTGCTGCTAGCGCTTATCCTTATTAACTCAGGACAGATCTAACTACTACCATGAACCTTTTTGTACACTTTGATGATACGGCGCAGCGGTAACCGTCTCCATGGTGTCGTTGGCAAGGCAAATAGGAGCATGGTTTTGGCGATAGCCCCTTTGGTAAGGTCACGCGATTTACTGGAGGGCGTACTCGTGTCGCTCAAGGTGCATCCTTTTATGCCACTTTGATTGGGCTTTGATAAGTGTCAGTTGGGTTTATAGTCGAACCACTATTAAAGTGTTACAGCGTTAGACTCGTTTAGCCTACTACTGTAGTACTTGCACTCGTCTGCCTTGTACCACTTTTAATATTGATTGACTATAATTGAGAATAGATAGTGAGCTTAGGGTTGTAGTTATAACCACTACTGCTATAAAGCGCTCCTATTATAAATAACAATGCTTAAGCTATCTGGGCTAGAAAGGTAAACAAGAGCTAACGATAGTCTTGTATATGAACATAGAAGATAAGGTTTGACTAGAAGGTTATAAATTAAAAAATCTAGGCACAAGTTTAGCGCTAAAATCAAAGTCAGATTTTGTTTCCGCCTTAATTCTAAACAAGGATGTCTTTATGCTATTTAAACGCTTAGGCCTTGCCGCACTATTTAGTCTCTCTATCGTAGGCTGTACCACAGCGCCCAATACGCTTGCCATTAACACTACCCAAAAAATTATCCAATATGAGCGCAATAAGTCTGATCTGGATGTCAAATCATTCACGCTAACTTCTGGCGACAAGTTAGTTTATGCCGAAAATAACAATCTCACCGCCGAGCCACTACTTCTCATTCACGGTTTTGGCGGTAATAAGGACAACTTCACCCGTATCGCTGACGAGTTAGAGAACTATCATCTGATCATTCCTGATCTGCTGGGTTTTGGTGAGTCGAGCAAACCTATGAGCGCAGACTATCGCTCACAGGCACAGGCCATGCGCTTACATGAGCTGTTGCAAGCTAAAGGATTGGCAGGCAATATTCACATCGGCGGTAACTCGATGGGCGGCGCGATCAGTGTCGCGTATGCTGCAAAGTACCCAAAAGACGTCAAGAGTCTGTGGCTTGTCGATAGCGCAGGGTTTTGGTCAGCAGGCGTGCCAAAATCGCTTGAGGGCGCAACCCTTGAGAACAACCCATTGCTGATCAATAGCAAAGAGGACTTCTATAAGATGTACGATTTTGTCATGTATAAGCCGCCTTATTTGCCCAAGTCAGTCAAAGCGGTATTCGCGCAAGAGCGTATCAATAACAAGGAGTTGGACGCCAAAATCCTTGAGCAAATCGTCACTGATAATGTCGAGGAGCGCGCTCAAATCATCGCGAACTATCATATTCCAACGCTCGTGGTTTGGGGTGATAAAGATCAAGTCATCAAACCTGAAACGGTCAATGTGATCAAAGACATCATCCCGCAAGCGCAAGTCATTATGATGGAAGATATCGGTCACGTGCCGATGATAGAGGCGGTAGAGCAAACGGCGGAGGATTATAAAGGGTTTCGTGCAACGCTGAAGGGTCAGTAATTCACAAACCTTTTATTAATCGTGTCAGTAAGGCGTCTGTACTTTCGTTTTTGACTAACGTGACGCCTTGCCCTGCCCATAACGACAGATGCTCGGCGTCCAAACGCTTGGCCGCATCCGCTCGCATAAACTTGGTCATGGCGTTTAATTGTGGATAAGGCGGTAGCGCATCTGCACACTCAAACTGAGCAAAATCACGCAAATAGTTGTTTAATAATCCACGTGCAAGCTTGCCTGAGAACAATCTGGTTAAGCGCGTCTCAGTACTGCGTAACCCTTGACTGGCATCAATAAGCGCTTGTTTATACGTATCATTAATACCGCATTGATCTGTGGTCAAAAACGCCGTTCCCATTTGCACAAGCTCAGCGCCTGCCGCTTGTACTGCCTTGATATCCTGTCCCGTCATAATGCCACCTGCGGCAATCAACGGAATATCTGTGCAAGCGTGCGTTTGGCTAATCAGCGTCAATAATCCTAGAGGATCAGTTTCACTTTGTGGCAACCAGCCACCGCGATGACCGCCAGCTTCTACGCCTTGTACACAAACTGCGTCTGCCCCAATATCACTCCATGCTTTCGCTTCCAGTGGATGGTTTGCCGTACCGATGACGCGCGTACCGACACGTTGCAGACGCTGAACTTGCTCGGCACGGATAATACCAAAAGTAAAACTGGCGACAGGCACAGGGTTGTCATAGAGGACTTGCAACTGCTCAGCAAAGCTCTGTGCTGGACGCGTGGGTAGCGTAAATTCTATATTCTGCTCTTGGTAATAATTACTCAGCCAATTCGGCATGGCGGTGTCAAAGCTGCTCGACTCCTGCTCAGATAGCACCATCAGATTGACCATAAAAGGACGGTCGGTCAGGGTCTTAATCGTATCGATTTGGCTATTCAAAACGTCTGGCGCGGTCATGCCAGCGCCTAATGAACCCAGTCCACCAAAGTTACTGACACTCGCAATCAGCTTAGGGGTGGTGGCACCGCCTGCCATTGGCGCTTGGATAATCGGATAGGTGAGGTTAAGTGTATTGAGTAAGCTCATGAATGGCTCCTTTTTATTAGGATATTTGCATGACTTACTGTAACAGAGGTAGGCGGTGCGCGTGTTGGATAGTGTTTATTTAGTTGCTGAATAGGGTGGTGGGTTTTGGCTATAAATTCGTAGTTAAAATAGTTGACTATAAAACTGTAGTTAAAGCTTATTAATGCATATACTTGATATTACTAAATGTCTAGCCAAAGAAAGTTGAAATAAATAATGAATAAAATATCTCAAATTACTCGACGCAATATATTTGATATCTTAAAAATAGAAGAGATTTGGTGGGCAGGAAAGCTAAATGAAACAGAGTTTTTATCTAGAATTTATGATTTAGAGAGCATGCCTTCTACAGATTCTAGATACGAAAATGCCGCAGGTGATATATGGCAACACAGAATTAATAATTATGACTGGGAGGATGATTGGGTATTCAGTGATGCAAGATTTAACTTGCTAAATTGCGATGACGCCTCTCTTTTGAACTTTCTCTGTCTGATGATACATCCAATGGTAAGAACTGATCAAAAGGAAGTTGAAAGAATAACAAAGGTACTCAACGATAATTTGTATCATGATGAGTTCGAGATTGTTGAAACAACCAAAATATCTGGTAGACCAGTTTTTAGTGGAAAAATGAAGTTTACAGGAAAAACATCGATCGAAAGAAAAAGTAATGAAATCAAAGTTATTTTTAACGCTGAGTACGTTTCTCAGCAGATTAACTTAATGGAATCATCAATTGAAACTTCACCTTATCAAGCGATAGGAGTAGCGAAAGAGTTGATTGAAACTGCTTGTAAATCAATCTTTAAAAGTAGGCAAGAAGAATACAATAAAAACTGGGACTTATCTAAATTAATGAAAGAAACCACTAAGCTGCTCAAAATTACGCCTGACAATATATCTAATGAAGCAAAAGCAGCGAGTTCGATACGACAGATTCTAGGTAGCTTGTCTGCTGTTGTCCAAGGCATTGCAGAGGTTAGAAACGAATATGGTAGTGGTCATGGCAAAGATAGTGATTTCAAAGGTCTACAACCTAGGCACGCTAAGTTAGCAGTTGGAGCATCATCTACCTTAGCTATATATCTACTAGAAACACATGAAATGAGAAAAGATAGCTAAGAAAACTGACCCATTTTTATAACTCAGCAGCCCAACCACATCATCACCGCTAATCAGCAAATTCCAATGATACGCCCTAAACAGACTGAATCTAGTTCTCTATTTCAACAAATTTATCGTTAGTATGATGCCGAACCCGTCTGGATCAGTCAGCTCAATACCGTTTTCATTCCAATAAAGATTTTGTGAGGTAACTGCTAGTATCTCTGCCTGTTTCGTTCTCTCTATAATGGCTTGGATTTCCTCTTCACTATCTAACTAAGTAAAATACGATCAAATTGTCCTTGTCAGGATGATGGTTTGCTTTATCAGCGGAATAGGTAAACTCCATATGCTAATCCTGATCGGGAAATCCTAAAAAAACACCATCGTAACCATTATGATCTTTGAAGCCGCCCAGCTTTTCCAGTCCAATAATATTCTGATAAAAATCAATAAGGGTGCCCAAATTATTGGTGTGCCGTGCATATCGAAATTTCATAAGTATCCTTACTCAATCCTAGTACTGCGGTGGCCATGGACGATCACGATCGCTCTCTATCCATTCGGCGACATAGCCGGTTGGCGGCATATCCCAATCAGATTGTCCCAATACTGCCAGTACTTGTGCCGTGTCAATCACCCGACCGCCTTTGGTCACGCCCGTACGCAGTAGCGCAGATGAGCAAGGTTTGCCCTTGACCCACATGGATTGTTCAATATAGAGCCAACGCGCATCGATACCGACGATTTTGGTTTTTAGCGTGACCTTTTCAAACGCACGAATACGCTTGCGATATTGGATGGTACTGCCAGCGATGACCAGACCCCAACGCTGTTTTAGCAGCTGCGTGCCAAGTCCGCTACGCACCGCAAAGTCCATACGCCCCAAATCATACAGCGTGAATACGCGACCGTTATTCATCTCCAAGAAGTTATCGATATCCGTCAGGCGACAGCGAAACTGGATCTCGCTGGTTTCTTTTAGGGTCAAGGTATCGCCCTTTTTTGCTTTTAAGGCGGCATGAGCGATGGTGCTGGCATAACGGATAAATGGGTACATAAAGTCGTCTCGAAGGTTTAAAGGACAGTATTAAAAATCGTTAAATTAGGAGCTATTGTCAGGGCTACTTAGGCCTATTTTTTACGTGACTCGACCCCAATCCAATTGAAGTACGCACTCACCGTTTCGGGTATCCAGTTAATATCAAATTTTGAAGATTTGCCATTAGTATTATTTTTTGCTCGACCTTTATCTGAGCGATAACGCAAATAGCCGATATGTCCACCGTGCTCAGTATCTAAGATAGTGACGCTATCAGAGACATCGTTTGGTGTCGCGGTAAAGCCAATAAACGGATCGTCCTTTGCACTGATGAGTAATAAAGGCTTGGTCACTTTGATCAAATAGGGAAGGGCGGACGAGGCTTGATAGTAGTGGTTGTTAGAGCGGTAGCCATGACGCGGCGCGGTAAAGATATCATCAAAGTCACTGATGCGATTGACCGCTTTGATCGAGTCGATCTCCTCTTGAGTAATGTCATTGGCTAAGGCTTTTTTGATAATTGGGTTGAGCAAATAAGGCGTATAAATACGATGACTTAAAAAGCTATGCATACTAAGCGCCGCTGATGACATATCAACAGGGGCGGAGATAACTACGGCACCTTTACAAAGAACCTTGTCTTCGTATTCGCCCATATATTTTGCCAGTGCATTGCCACCTAAAGAGACACCGACTGCATAGATATTGGCGTATTTTTCGCTTAGGTTTTGCAGCATGTAGTGCACTTCGCCCGTATCACCTGCATTATAAAACACCCGTCCACTAGCTGGAATACCACCACAACTGCGGAAATGGGCGACCACAAAGTGCCAGCCTTGCGCGTACATCTGATAAGCCAGAGCGCGGGCATAATGGCTATCGCTACTGCCTTCCATACCGTGGAACAAAACGATTAATGGCGTTTGTTCAAGTTCACCATTTTCTGAATGTTCTATAGGATGCGCATCATAAAAATCGTAAGCAATATCGCTTTCGTCCAAAGAGTCTTTTTCGACTTCGCGGCGATAAGTTGGTGCTTTTGGCGCAAAGAACTTGGGCAAGATGCTTTGCAAGTGTGGATTGGTCAGCCAAAAGGGCGGCTTAAAAGGCGCTGGAGAAAAGGGTTTGGTTGAGGTTGACATATTTTGGTCTTATTTAATGATCGTGGAAAAGCAAAAAAGTAGCGTGGTGAGGTTTTTTATCATAACGCCAGCACTGACGAAATCCAATAATTTTCAGTGAACGCATGATTACTGAAATGGCTGACAAGCTAATAAATGGCGACTGAATACAACTATAGTAAAACCGTTATAAAAATGGTATAGCAAGATTAAACGCTATTTTTCGCAGCCTCTAGAGACGCAGTCACAGCAAGCAAGAAAAGTAGCATTTAATCGAGTGCGTTTTCTATGCTGTATCAATTTTATTGAGGTTCTACTATGTTTAAGCGGCTAATGAGAAAGGTTAATCAGGTTTTTTAGACTTCTGGCTGATCCAATACACGACCATCCATCGCCAGCCGCTCTTTTAGACTCTCGATATCTGCCTGTGCCAGTGTTGCGGTCAGCGTGACTTGTTTGCTATAGGCGACATCATCAATATGACCGCCCAAGCTCTCTATCATATAGCGGCATTGTGCCTCGGTCGCAAACTCTGCGAGTATCTGAATCTGTGTCATGGGTACATACGGGTTCAATGTCATCTCATCGACCGCGGCTTGGGCCGCGCCTGCATAAGCGCGCGTCAGACCACCAGCGCCCAGCTTGATACCACCGAAATACCGCACCACGATAATGATCACATTGCCGATGGACTTGTGCTGCAAGACATTTAATATTGGTCTGCCTGCGGTGCCGCTTGGCTCGCCGTCATCATCGAAACCTGCGCTGGTCGTATTGTCAGGGTCACCAATGATGTAGCCCCAACAAAAATGCCGTGCATCTGGATATTGTTCGCGCAGTTGTTCCACGTGAAACATGGCCTCTTCACGCGAGATCACCGGATACGCGTAAGCAATAAACTCAGATTTCTTAATTTCTAGGCGCGCGGTGACGGCGCGTTTTAGGGTTTGATAGCTCATATTTCATCAGGCTTAGGTTGGATATGGTAAACTTAGCTAACTGTCACTGTCGTCCATATTGGCCGCAGTATTCATTTTATTTTTCATTATAGTACCATTTCTAACCATCGAAGATAACGAGACGCTCATGGCTGAGTGTGCTGGTGTCGTTAGTTTCTGATTTAGGGCTGGTATCATAAAACCGATGGTAGTAAATAGTATGCGTTTAGATAAATTTATCAGTAAAGCCACCGAGCTGTCACGCAAAGAGTCCAAAAAAATCCTCCACGCCTCTGAGGTCACCGTCAATGATGAGGTGGTCAAAGACCCAGGCCTCCATGTCGATGTCATCAACGATGAGGTGATGTGGGCAGGCGAGCCGCTGTCAGTTGCGACAGGCAATCGCTATATCTTGCTGTACAAGCCTGAAGGCTTTGAGTGTACGCTAAAAGCCAAAGAACACCCAATTGTCACTGAGCTGATTGCCGTACCAGAGCTGGGCAGCTTGCGTATCGCTGGCCGTCTCGATGTCGACACCACCGGCGCGCTACTCATGAGTGATGATGGCGGCTGGCTACACCGTGTCACCAGTCCTAAGCATGAACATGCAAAAGTCTATGAGCTGACCCTAGCATCGCCGATGGATAGCGATGCCCAAGAAAAAGCGGTGAAAAAAGTCGCTGAAGGCATCTTATTAGAAGGCGACTATGAGCCGACCAAACCTGCTACGCTCGAGTTCATCGATGAGACACACGCCCGTCTGACACTAGAGCAGGGCAAATACCATCAAGTCAAACGCATGATGGGTTACTTTGGCAATAGAGTGACGGAGCTGCACCGCGCCAGTATCGGTCATATCAATCTAGACGGCTTAGAGAAAGGCGACAGTCGTTTCTTAACGCCAGAAGAAGTCGCCAAGTTCTAGTCTCTGACCTCTTTAGTATGCGCATCCATACTACTGTTTAAGTTATTATTTTAAATTCATCAGCAGCCACGACACCGTGTGCTGCTTTTTGTTGTCAGCTATTTATGTTTGTGATTCTCTATCACTATTTCTGCGCTCTGCTTGTGTTGCCTATCTCTTAAAGCTGGGTAGCCATTTTGCAAAACTACGCTTTTATGGCTTTGCAAAAACCTTCTTTGTGCTAAAGTCTGTCTAATATTTTAATATATTCTTTTACATAATATAATTGCGATTAATAAGAGCTGGCTTTGTGAAGCGCTGCATTTATTAAAAACCAACTGGGATTGTTTCTGTGACATTATCTGTATTTAAATCTGCGAGCTTAATCAGCGTCATCTTATTAGCCACTACTGCTTGTGCCCAACCAAGTTCGGCGGATGCGACACGCACCCAATTGACCCAAAACAATCAAAGCATGCAGACGAGCAAAGCGGTAAGTGCAACTGTTGATAAGCGGTTGCGCCAAGTGCTGACCCAAGCCGGTATCAAAACGCAGATTACCTCCATTGCGCCGTCCAAATTACCCAATATGTATCAGGTAAACTTGGCGGGTCAGCCGCCGCTGCACATCACAAAAGACGGTCGTTATGTCATCCAAGGTGAGTTAAAAAAGAATCCAAGCAAGCGGGTAGTGACCAAAACACCAGTACGCAGCACGAGTGCGCAGGTAGGCAAGCCTGTCAGTGCAGCAGTCAAATCGGTGCTGCTCAAAAATACGCGTGCGCTCAAAAACATGAGTGCAAAAACGCCGTTTTTTTATACCGCGGTACCGGGCGTGATTTGGGGCGCAACGCTAGAAGGAGTGCCTTTCTTGTTATCGGACGATGCGCAGTACATCACTGACGGTGAGATATCAGTGATCGAAAACGGTCAGTTTATCGGACTCGATGAGAGTTTTGAGCGTCGCAAAAATCAATCGGTGTTTGCGACATTGAATGACAGCCAGCTGATTACTTATCCAGCGACCAGTCCTGAGAGGGCGGTGATCTATGTGGCTGATGACGTCAACTGCCCGTATTGCCGTCGATTTCATCAGCAAATATCCATGCTCAATGCAAAAGGCGTCACGGTAAAAATCATTGGCTATCCGATATACGAGCAGTCCCCTGAGCAAATGCGTGGTATTTGGTGCCAAGATAGCGAGAGCAGTCGTCGTCATGCATTCGATAAGGCGATGCTACAAGGAGAGATGACACCTACACCAGCAAGCTGCAACGCCGACCACGTGACGCCCAATCGCGAAAAAGCCGCTGGACTGGCAGTGATAGCAACGCCTGCTATCTACCGTGAGGATGGCGTGCTGTATCAAGCAAGTTTTGAGAGTCCTGAGTTTTTAGAATTTTTGGGTATCGAATAATCACATTGGTGTCGTTCACATTTTAGTGAATAAAGATTTTAAATCACGCCACAAAAAACCGCTTTATGAGCTGATTCATAAAGCGGTTTTTATCGTTTGACTTATCAAAATGTTGAATATCAAAAGCGGTCTCAATTCGTCTATGGCAAAACAATATCGACGATCTTCCACTGAATCAAGCCTTGGCGCTGCATCTCTATCGTGAGCGGATAGCCTTTGACTTGACCGCTGATAGCAAAGCAATTGATACCGCAGTAGCTCAATGTTGGCTTGTCACTATCGTTGCCTTGTGCGGCTTGTTGCTCAAGCTCCGCGGCTTGTTTTTTCATGACTTGCTGGATTTGGCTCTTGACCACCGCATCGACGTCGCCGCGCTGGATGATCAAGCTTTGAATGAGGTTTCTGAGATCGACCTGATCGCTTGCGATGGCCCATGCCGCCGCCAGCTCTTTGGTTGCTGTATTGGCTTGACCCTGAGTGTTAATGACTTTTTCGATATTTTGCGGGGTGATGGCACCATCGACGGCCTTTGTGATAAAGCCGTTGGCTGCTTGGGTTAATGCGTCTCCGCCGAGCTCAGCGATTAATGGATACTTTGTCATGGTCGTGGCAAATTGATCAGTCAGCTGATGTTGAATGCTTGGACGCACTTGCTCGTAATCAATGGTCGCTGCGATAGCGGCACCGTCTTTGACCTCATAAGCATTTTTGAGCTGATACGCACTGTAATAAGGGGAGCCTGCATAGACGGCTACGGCAATGACAATCAATAAAACAATCAGCTTTTTCATAAGATGGGGAACCTTGTCGCAAACGTCATGGGTATAAATGACCGTAGATATGGCGATAAATACTAGCACGACTCGTCATTATTCAGGTATGAAAAGCTTTGTAGTAATCTTAATAAATCGTGTATATCGCAACCTAACTGCCTTAACTACGAATTTCATGACTTAAGCGCTTGATAAATCAGCAGACCATCTCCATAAATAGCGCAAACTTTTTATAATTGATTTGGCTAAGTAGCCCCCACCGTATTTTTCGTTACATGCACATATTATCATCCTGTGACATTGTGGTTTGCCATGTTTCACATGAAACGTTGCTGTGTGATTGTGTATGAGATGAAGGCCGTCAATGGTAAAAGCTGATCAAAGCTAATGAACTGACGAGCTGGTGGTGCTACGAAGACGATAGGAGAAACCATGAGTAAACGCGATTTTTATGAAGTATTAGGTGTCAGCAAGACCGCTGACAGCAAGGAGATTAAGCGAGCTTACCGCAAGCTTGCCATGAAATATCATCCAGATCGCAACTCTGATGACCCTGATTCTGAAGACAAATTCAAAGAAGCCTCAATGGCTTATGAAGTACTGAGCGATGAAGAAAAGCGCTCAGCGTATGACCGCATGGGTCATGCTGCCTTTGAAAATGGCATGGGTGGCGGTGCAGGCGGCGGTAACTTCCAAGACATCTTTGGCGATATTTTTGGTAACTTTGGCGATATCTTTGGTCAATCACGTGGCGGTGGTGGTGGACGCACGCGTCGCGGCTCTGACTTGCGCTATGTGATCGAGCTCACCCTCGAAGAAGCAGTACGCGGCTGCAAAAAAGAAATCAGCTTCACCGCGCCAGCGCCATGTGACACTTGTGATGGTAAAGGTGCCAAAGATGCCTCTGATGTCGTGACCTGTCAGATGTGTCATGGTCAGGGTCAAGTGCGCATGCAGCAAGGTTTCTTTGCCGTGCAGCAGACTTGTCCGCAGTGTGGCGGCTCTGGTAAGCAAATCAAAAACCCTTGCCCTGACTGTCATGGCAATGGCGTCAAAGACAAATCACGCACGCTAGAAGTATCTATCCCAGCGGGCGTCGATGATGGTGATCGCGTCCGTCTGGCAGGTGAAGGCGAAGCTGGCGCCGCAGGCGTACAGAACGGCGACTTGTATGTCGAAGTACGTGTCAAACCGCACAACGTCTTTACTCGTCAAGGCGCGGACCTCTATATGGATGTACCAGTCAGTATCACGGATGCCGCACTTGGTAAAGAAGTTGAAATCCCAACCTTGGATGGTAAAGTAAAAATCAAAGTGGCAGAAGGGACGCAGAGTGGCAAACTGCTACGTGTACGCGGCAAAGGCGTGACGCCAGTACGCACCACGATGAAAGGCGACTTGATCTGCCGTGTGGTCATCGAAACCCCTGTCAATCTGACTCGTGAGCAAAAAGATCTATTGCGTCAGTTCCAAGATACGTTAGATGATGACAGTAAGCATCAGCAGTCGCCACATAAAAAATCATTCTTTAAAAAGATTGGCGATTTGTTTGACTGATTATTTAACTCAGACAGACTGTTGCTAGATAGCCATACTGAGAGTAAGCCCAAAGGTTTCACATGAAACCTTTGGGCTTTTTCTTGTGCTGATAAAAAACCACTCAGTTAACGATATTTGTTAAACTGACGATAAATGATATCCAAAAATAACCCACCAAATATAAAGTATGTAAGGTAGCGATATGAGTCAACAAACAACAGAACAAACCATTAAAGTTGGTGTGATCGGTGCAGGTGGTCGTATGGGTCGTATGCTTATCGAAGCGGTACAAAATAATCCTAAGACCATCCTGAATGCAGCGATTGAGCGCCAAGGATCGAGTCTCGTCGGCGCGGATGCAGGCGAGGTGGCAGCTATTGGACGTTTAGAGGTGCAAATCGTTGACGAGCTAGAGGCTGTAATTAATGACATCGATGTGCTGATTGACTTTAGCTTGCCTGATGCGACTGAAAAAAACATGCAAGTTTGTGCCGAGCATAATGTCGCGATGGTTATTGGCACCACAGGATTTAATGAGGCGCAAGAGCAGGTATTGGCAAAAGCCAGTGGAAAAATCGCTATCGTCTACGCAGGTAACTATTCAACCGGCGTTAACCTGTCATTGAAACTACTTGGTATGGCAGCCAAAGCATTTGGCAATGATGCTGACGTAGAGATCATCGAAGCGCATCACAAACACAAAATCGATGCCCCATCTGGTACCGCATATATGATGGCAGAAGCCGTCGCAGAGGCGCGCGGACAGAATCTAAAAGACGTCGCTATCTACGGACGCGAAGGACAAACGGGTGAGCGTGAGTCGGGCACGATTGGTATTCATGCCGTACGCGGTGGAGAGATCGTAGGCGACCATACCGTGATGTTTATCGCTGATGGTGAGGTGGTTGAGATTACTCACCGCGCACGAGAGCGCATGACCTTTGCCGCAGGTGCTGTACGTGCCGCAACTTGGGTGACTGAGCAAGCCATTGGGCAATATGATATGCAAGATGTGCTGGGTCTAAATGATTAGAGCGCATTGACGATGACTTAAAAAAGGTGAGGAGATGCAGGTGAGTCGTATACGTATAAAGCACGAATTGGCTATAGTCAATCCCACTTAAAAATGTTATAAACTAATTATCAAACCCAATTGTTATTATAAAGACCATGACTTACTCACTAGATTTTCGCAAACAAGTGCTAAAAAGCTTAGACGAGGGTATGACCTTTGCCGAGGCAGCTGAATTCTATAACCTCAGCCCAACCACGATACAAAACTGGAAGCGGCGTGTTCATAGCAAAACAACCAGGCAAACCAAACCCTATAAAATACCAGATGACGTGCTACTTAATGATGTTAAAGAACATCCTGATGATTACCAGTATGAGCGAGCCCGTCGTCTAAACTGTAGTAAAACAGGCATTTATCATGCCCTAAAGCGCCTAGGCATCAGTCAAAAAAAAGACATTAGAGCATCCAAAAGCTTGCCCAATAAAAAGAGCGGTGTATCAGGGAAAGCTTAATAGCTTTACGCAGCAAGGCTATCCCATCGTTTATATGGATGAAAGTGGCTTTGAGTCTGAAACCATTCGCTCTCATGGTTATGCACCGATTGGTAAGCCTTGTATCGATAGCTACAACTGGCAAGGTAAAAGGCGAACCAACGTTATTGGTGCTCTGTATGAAAAGATGCTGTTTGCGCTTGATTACTTTGAGACAAACATCAACAGCATTGTCTTCTATCACTGGTGCAAACACAAACTAATCCCAAGTCTTAAAACAAAATGCGTGATTGTGATGGATAACGCCAAATTTCATAAAAGCAAACGCATTCAAAAGCTACTAAACAGGCACGGGCATCGTATTCTTTGGTTGCCGCCGTACAGCCCAGACCTAAACCCTATCGAAAAGAAATGGGCTCAAGTGAAGTTTCTACGCCAAGGCTGGATGGAAAACGACTTATCCAAATTGTTTTATGATGTTTGTCCTAGCCATAACAATTTTATTTTGAACTGACTATAGTACCATTCTTAAGGTGAATATTACCAAAAATATAAGCTTGCCCGCGTTTGCCCTAAGTCTGGCTGTCCTACCAATCACCGTACAAGCCAGTAACGTCCAAACCTATGTGATTGACACTTATGGCGGCGTGTCGCTACTGCCAGTGGTAAGGCAACAACTCAATAGTAGCGCTGATGGCGGCACCGTCAGCATCTACCAAGGTAAGCTAGTACTAATAACAACACCCCACAATTATCAAATGATACAGCAGCTACTCACGCAGATTGACCGTCAGCCACAAGCGCTCACAGTCGCTGTGCGTGTTGGCAATAGCAGCAGTGTTCAGGATAATATTCGTCAGGGTCAGGTTATTATTACCAAGCGCAATATTCAGGGATCGGGTGTTTGGAATCAAAGTAACGGCCAGAAGCAAAGCAGCAGTTTATATCAAGTACAGACGCTTTCTGGTAGTGCCGCTAGTATCAGTACCGGCACGCTCTATTCATTGACGCAGAACTATCGTGCCACTATTCAACCAAATTATCACTATCCCATTGACCGTCAGCCAAGCGCGCAAATTGTCATTCAGCAGCAGGTACTACTGCCAACGACGCAAGGCATTACTGTCACACCGCGTCTACTACCGAATGGTCAAGTCGAAGTGAGGTTGTCACAAGTTGAAGAGCGACTGGCGCGATCCAACTCATCCTACAATAGGTACGGCACGAGCAGTAATAGCATTCAAAGTCAAAGTCTGAACAATACAATCATTGTGCCGCGCGGACAATGGGTGACGATCGGTGAGATTTCACAACGCTCAACCAGCAGCGGCAGTCGAACGACCAATAGCATTAATAGTGTACCGATAGCTTTATTGGTTCAATAGCTCATTATGCAAATGGCTAAATACAAAAAAGCGCGGTGTTATTAATAGCACCGCGCTTCTCTATAGATGATAGGTTCAAACCCTAGTCAATATAAACCACTTCAAGCGGCGGAAATCCATTGAACTCAACTGATGAATACGAGTTGGTATAAGCACCCGTGGTGAGCCAATAGATTTTGTCACCAATCTCAAGCTCCTCTGGTAACTGATAACCTGCTTCTTCGTACATGATATCGGTTGAGTCACAAGTTGGCCCTGCCAATACGACTGTCCCTTCACTGGTAGACGTTTCCATCTTGGGAGTATAAACAGGATATTTGATGGCTTCGCCGAGCGTCTCGATTAAGCCTTGGAATAAACCAACATCCGTATAGACCCAGCGCGCCAAATCTGTGTCTGATTTGCGAGAGATCAGTACCACATCACTCACCAAGACACCTGAACCACCAACGAGTGAACGACCTGGTTCTAAAATAATCTCAGGCATCTCATCTGCATCGTAGTCATCAGTCAAATAGCTGGTAATCTCTTCTGCATAGACCTTAATAGGATTGACTTCGCTGATGTAGTTGGTTGGGAAGCCGCCACCTAGATTGATCATTTGTAGCTTGATGCCTTCTTCGTTCTTCATCCAGTCAAACATATATTTAACTTTGGCTAATGCATCATCCCATGCCGCAACGTCTTTTTGCTGGCTACCCACATGGAACGAGATACCATAAGGTACCAAGCCAAGCTCACGCGCCTGAATAAGCAAATCAATGGCCATATTAGGGTGACAGCCAAACTTACGTGACAATGGCCATTCTGCTGTCTCTGATCCTTGTACCAATATGCGCACAAATACTTTAGAACCAGGGGCATGTTTAGCAATATTTTTAAGGTCTGCTTCTGAATCAGTCGCGTACAGATCGATACCTTTTTCAAAGGCATATTTGACATGGGCGGCTTTTTTGATGGTGTTGCCATAAGAAATGCGTGATGGCTCAACACCGCAATCCAGCACACGATCCAGCTCATAGATGGAGGCACAGTCAAAGTTAGAACCAAGCTTTGCCAGCAGATTGATAACTTCAACCGCAGGACTGGCTTTCATCGCATAATGCAGTTTGGCATTCGGGAACAGGCTGACCATCTCATGATACTTAGTCTCGATACGACTTAGATCCACCACTAAAAACGGGGTCTCACGACCCTCAGCAGCTTTGGTAAATTTCTGCCAGCTGGCAGGGTCAAAATATTGGTCAATTTTGATCATGGTCATAGTAGTAAACCTTTGGTGAGAACAGTATCTGCTAAAAAATTGGCACCATCTAGTGGATATCAGAGAGTAACATCCACTATAGGCATCATTATGTAAAGGAGAAAGAGATTAAGAATTGATCGGTTGTGACTGCTGCTCAGCGGACTGGGCGCCTTGCTTTTCGCGCATCTTGAGGACTTTACGAACTTTATCACGGGCACGTGTCTGTTTCAAACGAGACAGGTAGTCGACGAATATCACGCCGTTGAGATGATCCATTTCGTGTTGGATACAGACGGCAAGCAAGCCTTCTACCACCTCATCAATGACGTCGCCGTTCTCGTCTAATGCTTCGATACGTACTTTATTAGGGCGCTCGACTTTGTCGTAGACATCTGGGACCGAAAGACAGCCTTCTTCGTACGGTTGTTTTTCTTCTACCAATGGCGTGACCTTTGGGTTGATAAATACTCTTGGGGCACTTTTGTCTTCAGACAAATCCATCACGATGAGCTGAATATGACGATCGACTTGGCTTGCAGCAAGGCCAATGCCCTGAGCATCATACATTGTCTCAATCATGTCTGAGATTAAGGTTTTGATTTCAGCAGTCACTTCCTTGACTGGCTTGGCAATCGTGCGCAAGCGGGGATCTGGGTAACTTAAGATAGGGAGTAGTGCCATAACGCTCACCTCAATGATAGGGACAAAATAGGGTTGATATTATAAGATAAATGGGGACAAAAGTAATGCTTATCAATACTTTCCCGTCTATATCAGGTCTCATGCATTCACAAATTAAAGATTTTTATAGGTATCTGGACACAAAAAAGCCTCACTTATGAACTGCCCCCATAAGTTGGACACAACTTATGGGGTATTTTTATGCGCTACGATCTAGACTTTAAGCTTGAAGTCATCGCATACTATATGCAAGGACATACTGGTCGTGCTACAGCTGAGGAATTTAACCTAGATAATAAGATAGTTATCAAATGGGT